>NZ_JBLVKW010000059.1:0-52862 GCF_048270745.1 Streptomyces sp. NPDC056231
GCCCGGACCTCTGGGGCCGGGCGGCGCGCAGGCCCCTGTCGGATGCGTTCGGGCGTGGTACTGCACCTTGCGGCGGGACTGCATACGCAACCCGCCCCGAACGGCCGGCTGCACGATCACCCAGGAGTATCCACATGGATTCGCACCATCCGCCAAGCACCCTCGTCACCAACGTCGGCTCGCTGGTCACCAACGACCCCGTCCTCGGCGAAGGTCCGCTCGGCCTTCTCACCGACGCCGCGCTCCTCATCGACGGGACCGACATCGCCTGGGTCGGCCCCGCCGCCCATGCTCCGGCGGCCGACGAGCAGGTGGACGCCGACGGCCGGGCCGTGATTCCCGGCTTCGTCGACTCCCATTCCCACCTCCTCTTCGCCGGGGACCGCAGGGCCGAGTTCAACGCCCGCATGTCGGGGCGCCCGTACTCGGCCGGCGGCATCCAGACCACCGTCGACGCCACCCGCCCCGCCCCCGACGACCACCTGCACGCGACGCATCCGGCCTACCGCCCGGGGGTGCCGCTGGTGTCGGCGGTCTGGCGAGCGGGCCGTCGGTACGAAGGGGTTCGTCACGGTGGATGACCAGCCGGCCGCCAGTGTGCACAACAGCGTCGGCCAGTTGCGCGCCGACGCCTGGAGTTCGCTGGCGGACCTCACCCACCAGCTCTCGGACCAAGGCGCGGACGCGCATCCGCGAGCAGCCGGGCGGATCGAGGAGCTGTTCCGGCTGCTGGCACCTATCGAAAATTGCTGGGCCTTCCCCGGTACGGCCGGGCTCGAGGAGCTTTGCCGGCTGTATGAGAACGGGGAGCACCAGCACTTGGCCAGGCGCACCGAGGACCTCAACCGCGCACTGGGCAGCGACAGCCACCGCAACACCACATCCTCCGCGACTGCCCCCATGGCCTCCTCAGCGGCGCCCAGGGAGCTCGGCGACGATGAGACGGCGCAGGACCCAAACACCCGGCATCAGATGACGAGGCCATACTTCGAAGTCCTCGTCGTCGGCGACCTGGACGCAGCCGAGGAGGAGGCACTCCGCAAGGAGCTGCACCATCTGCGTCGTGCCGAGGACGAGTTCGCGTACGAGATCGTCGTGGCCCCAAGCTTTGACGATGCGGTCATCGCGTCACTCGTGAACTCCAGTGTCCAGGCCGTCGTGATCCGCCACCGGTTCGGCGACCGGTCCCGGCACGACCTGCGGGTGGTGAGGCGCTTCTTCGAAGGCGCCGCGGCAGACCCTGCCTCGGCCGACGTCGCCGAGGAGACCCGGTGGCACAGCGAGGAACGGGCGCAGGCTCTGGGCGACCGGCTGCTCGCGCTCCGTCCTGAGCTGGACTTGTACCTGGTGTCCGAGGCGTCCGTGGAGACGACCGCCGGCCGTCTCAGCCGGTGCTTCCAGCGAGTGTTCCACGCCCGTGAAGGGCTCCTCGAACTGCACCTGACCATCCTGCACGGCATCGCCGAACGCTTCCGCGCACCGTTCTTCACCGCACTGCGCGCCTACAGCCGGCGGCCGACCGGCGTATTCCACGCGCTGCCCATCTCCCGGGGCACCTCGGTGGTCAACTCCCGCTGGATACCGGAGATGGCCCGCTTCTACGGGATGAACGTCCTCCTCGCCGAGACCTCCGCCACCTCCGGCGGCCTGGACTCCCTGCTCGCGCCCGTCGGTCCGCTGCGGGAGGCACAGGACCTGGCGGCCGAGGCGTTCGGCGCCCGGCAGACGTACTTCGTCACCAACGGCACGTCCACCGCCAACAAGATCGTCGTGCAGGCCATGGTGCGGCCCGGCGACATCGTGCTCGTGGACCGCAACTGCCACAAGTCCCACCACTACGGACTGGTGCTGGCCGGCGCCCACGTCGTCTACCTCGACGCCTATCCCCTCGACGAGTACGGCATGTACGGAGCCGTGCCGATAGAGGAGATAAAGCGCAAGCTGCTGATGCTGAAGAAGGAGGGCGTCCTCCACCGCGTCAAGCTGCTCATGCTCACCAACTGCACGTTCGACGGGATCGTCTACAACCCCTCCCGAATGATGGAGGAGTGCCTGGCCCTCAAGCCGGACCTGGCGTTCCTGTGGGACGAGGCGTGGTTCGCCTTCGCCCGCTTCCACCCCGTCTACCGGCGCCGCACCGCGATGGCCGCGGCCCGGGAACTGACCGACCGCTACCGCGACGCCCGGTACGCCGAGGAATACGCCGCCCACCGGGAGCAGCTCGGCGACGACCCGGACGATGAGACGCTCCTCGCCCGCCAGCTGATGCCCGACCCGGAGCAGGTCCGGGTGAGGGTGTACGCCACCCAGTCGACGCACAAGACGCTGACGTCCCTGCGTCAGGGTTCCATGGTGCACGTCTTCGACCAGGACTTCCGCCGCAAGGTGGCGGAAACCTTCCACGAGGCGTACATGACGCACACGTCGACGTCGCCCAATTACCAGATCCTCGCCTCCATGGACCTCGGCCGTCGGCAGGCGGTGCTTGAGGGCTTCGAGCTGGTGCAGAAGCAGCTCGAACAGGCGGGCGTGCTGAGGGACGCCATCGAGCAGCACCCGCTGCTCAGCAAGTACCTGCGTTTCCTCACCACTCCGGAGCTCATCCCGCGGCGCTTCCGCTCCTCCGGGATCGAGCAGCCGCTGCGTACGGGCCTGGCTCGGATGGCTCAGGCATGGGAGAGGGACGAGTTCGTCCTCGACCCCACCCGCGCGACGATGCACATCGGGCTCACCGGTGTCGATGGAGACACCTTCAAGCACGACCTCCTGATGGACCGGTACGGCGTTCAGGTCAACAAGACCACCCGCAACACGCTGCTGTTCATGACCAATATCGGTACGACGCGCAGCGCGGTTGCCTATCTCATCGAGGTGCTCGTCAAGATCACCGAGGATCTGGAGGAGCGCGTCGAGGAGATGAGCCCCCGCGAACGCGCCGCGCACGACCGGATGGTGAACGGTCTGGGCATCGGATCCGCCGCCTTGCCGGACTTCAGCGAATTCCATCCGGCCTTTCGCCCGAGTGCCCGTACGCCTGAGGGGGACATGCGCGCAGCGTTCTTCCTCGCCTACGACGACACCGAGTGCGAGTACCTCTCCGCTCAGGAGATCACCGATGCGGCGGCCGGGGGCCGGCCGGTCGTATCCGCCACGTTCGTCACCCCCTATCCTCCTGGGTTTCCGGTACTTGTTCCGGGCCAGGTGGTCAGCAAGGACATCCTGGCCTACATGGCGGCTCTGGACACCCGCGAGATCCACGGGTACGCCCCGGAGAACGGATACCGGGTCTTCACCCCCGCCGCGCTGGAGGCACGCCTCGCCGGTGCGCGTTAGGCGTGTAACGGGAGCAGCGGTCCGTCCCCTGGGCCTTGGCGGTCCAGGAGACGGGGCTGTGGCATCAGACCAGCAAGGAATTGCATGGCTCCGCAGATTCTGCCTGCTGAGGAGAGAACGCCCGCACCGTGGAAGAACATGGTGGTGTGACCTCGGAGGTTGACGCCTGCCCGGAGGGGGCGGGGCTGCACGATTTCGTATGGCGGGTCAGTGTCGCCGATGTCGCTCACGGCGGACCGTTCTCCGCATTCGAGGGCGTCGAGCGGATCATCACCGTTGTCGGCGAACCGGGTATGGCCCTGACGGTTGACGAGGTCTCACACGTGATGGACGCTCCGCACGAGCCCGTCGTTACCGTTCCTATCCAGTGCGCATGAGTGAGTCCTGGACCCACTGCTGTGTACTGGGCGCATCCCGAACGGTGTTGGATGCGCTGGGTTCCCGTTTTCGCGTCCCGTTCGGTGACGGCTCTCCAGGGGGCCGGTCCGTTGTGGGTGGGCGGGTTCCCTCACGTCCTCGGGTGCCTGGTCCGGCCTGGGCGGTCCGATGCCCCGCACGATCGCTCCGGTCGTGTGGGGGCGGTGCCGTCCGTCGCCGGACCGGGTGTCCGAGGGCGCGTCGTCCGATCGCGATGCCGGCGGCATCGTGACGGGACATCTTTCGGCGTGGGGTGACCAGCGGTTTCTGCCAGTGCTGGGCACCCCACTGGGAGGTGTAGGCGGGGTCGACCGCGACGATCGCGAGGCCCTGTTCGGCGGCCATGGAGACGAGGCGGGCCTTGAGCCTGCCGGTCGGGATGCCGGAGATCAGCTGCCGGAACCGCTTGCGGCGGCCGTGTTTCTCGCGGGTCTTCTCGGTGGTGAAGTCGAGGTCTTCGATGCCGATCGCGGCGACACCGGCCTGCTTGGCCCAGTTGATCAGGCGGGTCAGGGCGTGGCGGAGCTGCGCGTCGCGGTGACCGGCCGAACCGGATAGGTCGTAGGGGAAGCGGTGCGGGTCTCCGATGGGGTTGCCGTGCCGGTCGAGCCGGTAGGCGGCGAAGTGATCGGCGTTGGTGTCGACACCGATCATGCCCCGGGCGCGGGCGGTCTCCAACGGGATGGTCCGGACGACGGGGCGTTGCCAGGATGCGGTGAGGTACCAGCGGCCGCGGTCCACGTCGAGGTGGATGCGGTAGGCGACGGCCCGGTTTGCTCCGATGCGGTCGGTCCACTCCGCACCCCGGTGCGCGAAGCCGATACGGACGGTGAGGATGTACCGGCCGTGCCTGGCATTGGCCAGGTGGGCGAGCGTGACGGGCAGCTTGATGGACACTTCGCCGTCCGAGGTGACGCGGATGGTCTCGTTCCCGAACCGCTTCCCCGACTCGCCGTCAGCGGCGATGAACCAGCGTTCCGCATCCCAGCGTTGCCGCCACTGGTCCTCGGTGAGCCGGGCCCGGGTGAGGTGGTGGCGAGTGTTGAGGAGACGCTTGCCGCCCCGCACCACCCTCACCCGTCCGGCCTGCCGGTCGGCGACAACGGCGGCGTGCCGTGCCTCCAGCGCGGCAAGGCGGCGGGACTTGTAAAACCACTCGCCCTTGGAGCGGTAGCCTCCTGCGGCCCGTTTCGTTCCGGGTTCACCGACCGGGAGGGACAGACGGTGCCGCAGCGTTCTGATCCCGGTTTCCAGTGTCTCGATGTGCGTTGCCTGGCAACGGCGCGCGAGCGCCCATTGATCGTGCGTGGCCTTGGTGATCGCACCGGCGATCCGCGACGACGACTCCTTCGTCAGGTCCCGCTTGCGCGACGCCCAGGTGTCCGCGCTGTGCTTCAGACCGTCCGCGCAGCGAGCCTTGAGATCGCGGGAAGCGAGCGCACCCTGATGCTCACCGACCGCGCGCAGGACTTTCTCGTCCTGGGGCGTGAGGTGCTTGAGACGGTCTCGGATCGCCACCCCGCAAGGCCCGGGCACCACGAAGGATCCGGCCAACTTTCGCACACCACCCACCGCGTCACCCCCTCCCACCAGGCCGGGCACCTGCCATCCAGTCCAACGAGCAGCAGCCGTCAAGGTCACCCTTTCGGACCCAGAACCCCCGTTCCCACCCCACGAACCCGCGAACAGGACTCACTCCCGCTCACCACAACTCACTTCAGCGCAGCAAACCGGCAACAGCTCACAACCCTTGCCGGGCGCTCCGACCTACCCGGCCGCTGACTTGTCAGGCTGGGCCGGGGCCCAGCCTCGTCATGAAAGCCGCGGTCGCCAGGCCGCGGCTTTCGTCGCTTCTCACGGCCTGGCGACCTGTTCAAGGCGGGACGGGTGACCGCCCGCGGGGGTGTTATGTTCGGGCGGTCACTATGCGATGGATCAGGCGGGCGCCGGCGCGGGCCGTGCGCTGGTCCACGTCGAAGTCCGGGTTCAGCTCGGCGATGTCGCAGACGGCGAGCTTTCCGCTTACTGCTATCCGGTGGCAGACGCGCTCGATGACGTCCATCGGCACCCCGTAGGCAGCGGGGGCGCTGACGCCCGGCGCTACCGCGGCGGGGAGCACGTCCAGGTCGATGCTCAGGTGCACGACGTCGCAGCTCGCGAGGAATTCCTCGACGAACCTCTCAGTGCGCGCCAGGTCGAGCAGACCGCACTCGGTGTCCAGCAGATAGCGCACGCCGAGCGTGTCTGCGGTGTGGAACAGCCGCTCCGTGTTGCTCGGCTGGCTGACGCCCAGCACCCAGTAGTTGAGCTCCCGGCCGTGCCGCCTCTCGCTCTGCGCCATCTGCAGGAAGGGCGTGCCGGAGCTGGGCCGGATGTCGTCACGCAGGTCGAAGTGCGCGTCGAGGTTCAGCACCCCCAGCCGGCCGCCCTCGCGCAGCGCCCGTGTCTGTTCCAGCCCGCTGTAGCTGCCGTAGGCGACCTCGTGGCCGCCGCCCAGCACCATCACCAGGTGGCCGCGATCGGCGAGCGCGGCGACGGCATCGCCAAGGCGCTGTTGTCCTGCTTCCAGGACGCCCTCACCGTCCCCAGCGACCTCGATGTCGCCGACGTCGAGCGCTCGCAGAGGCTTCGGCAGCGCCATCGACGCGAGGGCGCGGCGCATGGCGTCCGGGCCGTTCGCGGCGCCCTGCCGACCCTTGTTGCGGCGTATGCCCTCGTCGCTGCGGAAGCCGACGAAAGCGACCTCCCCCGGTGCAGCCTGCTCCGGGTCGAGGTGCACGGCCTTGTGCCAGCGCAGGTTCTCGGTGCCGGGGCCGTCGTCCCGTCCGGTCCACGAGGCGGCCGGGACGTCCGTGTGAACGTGATGGGCTTCCTGACGCGTATGCCTGCCACTCACGCTGCGCCGCCCTCGGTCTCCGTCATCGGGATGCGTACGCCGCGCTCCTTGGCCACCGAGGTGGCGTGCTCGTACCCGGCGTCGGCGTGCCGGATGACGCCCATGCCCGGGTCATTGGTGAGCACACGGGCGAGCTTCTGGGCGGCGAGCTCGGTGCCGTCGGCGATGCAGACCTGGCCGGCGTGGATGGAGCGGCCCATGCCGACGCCTCCGCCGTGGTGGATGGAGACCCAGGAGGCGCCGGAGGAGGTGTTCACCAGGGCGTTGAGCAGCGGCCAGTCGGCGATGGCGTCGGAGCCGTCGAGCATCGCCTCGGTCTCGCGGTACGGGGATGCCACGGAGCCGGAGTCCAGGTGGTCACGGCCGATGGCGATCGGCGCGGACAGCTCGCCGGAGGCGACCATCTCGTTGAACTTGAGCCCGGCGCGGTGCCGTTCGCCGTAGCCGAGCCAGCAGATGCGGGCCGGCAGGCCCTCGAACGCGACGCGCTCGCCGGCCATCTTCAGCCAGCGGTGCAGGTGCTCGTTCTCCGGGAACAGCTCCATGATCGCCCGGTCGGTGGCCTCGATGTCCTTCGGGTCGCCGGACAGCGCGGCCCAGCGGAACGGGCCGAGGCCCTCCTCGAACAGCGGCCGGATGTAGGCCGGCACGAAGCCGGGGAAGGCGAACGCCCGCTGGTAGCCGGCCTTGCGGGCCTCGTCGCGGATGGAGTTGCCGTAGTCGAAGACCTCGGCGCCGGCGTCGAGGAAGCCGACCATCGCCTCGACATGCTTGGCCATCGACGTGCGAGAATGCTCGGTGAAGCTGGCGGGGTCCTTGCGGGCCTGCTCGTGCCACTCCTCCACGCTCACGCCGATGGGGAGGTAGGACAGCGGGTCGTGGGCGCTGGTCTGGTCGGTGACGATGTCGATGGGCGCGCCCCGCTGAAGCAGTTCGGGGAAGACCTCGGCGGCGTTCCCGGCCAGGCCGATGGAGAGCGGCCTGCGGTTGTCGCGGGCCTCGACGGCGAGGCGAAGGGCGTGGTCCAGGTCGTCGGCAGCGATGTCGAGGTAGCGGTGGGCGATGCGGCGCTCGATGCGGGTCGGGTCGCAGTCGACGCAGATGGCCACGCCGTCGTTCATGGTGACGGCGAGTGGCTGGGCGCCGCCCATCCCACCGAGGCCAGCGGTGAGTGTGATGGTGCCCGCCAGGCTGCCGCCGAACTTCTTGCGGGCGACCGCGCCGAAGGTCTCGTACGTGCCCTGCAGGATGCCCTGGCTGCCGATGTAGATCCACGAACCGGCCGTCATCTGGCCGTACATCATGAGCCCGCGGGCCTCCAGCGACCGGAACTCCTCCCAGTTGGCCCAGTCGCCGACCAGGTTGGAGTTGGCCAGCAGCACGCGCGGCGCCCACTCGCTGGTGCGCATCACGCCGACGGGCTTGCCGGACTGCACCAGGAGCGTCTCGTCGTCCTTGAGCGTCTTCAGCGTACGGACGATGGCGTCGTACGCCTCCCGGTTGCGGGCAGCCTTTCCGGTGCCGCCGTAGACGACCAGGTCCTCCGGGTGCTCGGCGACTTCGGGGTCGAGGTTGTTCATGAGCATTCGCAGGGCGCCTTCCTGCTGCCAGCCGAGGCAGTTCAGTTCGGTGCCGCGCGGGGCGCGGACGACGCCCGGGGTTTTGGGGGAAGGGCTGGTCATGTGTACTCCTCACAGAGGGTTCGAGCCGTTGCCCTGCCATGACACGGGAGCGGTGGACGCGGACCCAGCGGCGCCCTCAGAGTTTCTCGGATCCGAGACCCTTCCTTGCCCCCGTGACATCAGCCTCTTCGTGAGGCGGGCCTGTCCCTTAAGATTCGAGTCGGGTACGAGACGGCGGCAACGGAGCGGATGACGAGGACGATGGGTGGCTTGGTCGTGGATCCAGCGGAGCTCGGCCGGTTGTACGAGCGGCACACGGCCGGTTCCGCTCCCGCGTACCACCGCGTCAAGGACCTCGTCGCCCAGCAGATCTCGGACGGCCACTGGCGTGAGGACGACGCCCTGCCGTCGGAAAGTCAGTTCGTCGAGGCACTCGGCCTGTCCCGTATGACGATCAACCGCGCCCTGCGCGAGCTGGCCGCCGAGGGCGTCATCCGGCGGGTCATGGGAGTAGGCAGCTTCGTCGCCCCGAAAAAGGCCAGCTCCGCACTGCTTGAGGTGCACAACATCGCCGACGAGGTGCACCACCGCGGCCACCGTTACGAGGCCCGGGTGCTGTCCGTACGCGAGGAGCAGGCCGACGAGAAGACCGCCGCGCACCTCGGCCTCCGCCAGGGACAGCCGGTCTTCCACTCGCGGGTGGTGCACTACGAGGACGGGGTGGCGCTCCAGCTGGAGGACCGCTACGTCAATCCGGCCTTCGCACCCGGTTATATGGAGCAGGACTTCACCGCGCAGACGCCGTTCACGTTCCTCTCCAAGGTCGCGCCACTGGGCAAGGGCGAGCACATCGTGGAGGCGGTGCTGGCGTCACCGGAGGAGTGCGCGATCCTCGGCATCGGGTCATCCGAGCCGTGCCTGCTGATCCACCGCCGCACGTGGTCACGGGACGCGCTCGTCAGCATCGCGCGGCTGCTGCACCCCGGCTCTCGCTACCGCCTCGAGGGCGCATTTGCCCCGCACTGACGCTCACGCGGCGGCCGCCCCCGCCTCTGTCGTCGGCGCATGACCCGAGACAGCCGCGGTGAGCCGTGCGGCGCCCTGCCGCAGGACATCCCGCACCTGGTCCACGTCGTGCCGGCAGTGGTGGCGGCGCCAGGTGCTGCTGATCGCCGCGACAGGCCGCCCGTTGTGGTCGAACGCCGCCACACCCATCGAACAGAACCCCGGGGTGACCAGTTCGACTTCCTGAGACCAGCCGCGCTCCCGCTCCCGGGCCAGCTCGCCGGCTAGTCCCGGCAGCGTCCGGGGGCCTTTGCCTGTTCGGGTGGTCAAGTCGCCCGGCCGGGGAAAGAGCGCCCGGAGTTGTGCCTCGGATGTATGGGCGAGGATGGCGCGCCCGTTGGCCGTGAGGTGGGCCGGCAGGCGGACGCCGATGTCGGTGACGAGGGCAATGTCGATGTCACCGGACCGGCCTGCGGGCGGCCTTTCCTTGAGCAGGTAGACCGTCTCCGCACCGTGCAGAATCCCCAGGTGCGCCGTCTGGCCCAGGCGCCTCGCGAGGGTACGCAGAATGGGCCGGGCAAGCCGCTCCAGGGGCTCGTGCCGCAGATAGGCGGAGCCCACCTCGAACGAGGTGACGCCCAGCCCGTACGCCTGCTCCGTCGCCACGTAAGTGACGAAACCGCGGTCGGCCAAAACGGTGAGGATGTGGTACGCGGACGAGCGGGGGATGCCCAGATCACGGGCGAGCGTCGCGGCCGGCACCAGGCCGGGGCGCCCGGCGAGATACACCAGCATGTCCAGGGCTCGGCCGACGGCCGGTGACGCGCTCGACGACGCGTTCGGTGACGGCGACGGACCCGGCGTCGACTCGCGTTCACTCATCGGACCACCTCTTGACGTTCCTGTATAGGCAGGAATATACAGGCTGCCATCCGTAGCCGGGAGCTCGGACGACACCGGCGCGGTCGGGACATACGTCGCTCCGTCATGCCTTCCGGCGCACACCCCAAGAGGGAGACACTCCTTTGCGTACTGACACCGCCGGTCTGAGGAGAGGGCTCCGTTCCCGGCACATCCGCTTCATCGCCCTCGGCTCCGCGATCGGCACGGGCCTCTTCTACGGCTCCTCCGAGTCCATCCAGGCCGGCGGGCCCGCAGTTCTTCTGGCTTATCTGATCGGCGGAGCGGCCGTCTTCCTTGTGCTGCGTTCCCTCGGCGAGATGGCCGTGGCATCCCCGAGCGCCGGCTCCTTCGGCGAGTACGCGACCAAGCACCTCGGTCCGCTCGCCGGCTTCACCACGGGCTGGACCTACGCCTTCGAGATGGTCATCGTCTGCATAGCGGACATCACCGCAGTCGGCGTCTACATGGGCTTCTGGTTCCCCGACGTGCCACGGTGGATCTGGGTGCTTGCCGCCGTCCTTCTTATCGGCGCGCTCAACCTCGTCAGCGTCAAGGTCTTCGGGGAGCTGGAGTTCTGGCTCTCCCTGGTGAAGATCGTCGCGATCGTCGCAATGATTCTCGTCGGCATCGCCGTCATCGCCTTCGGTCTCGGCAGCAGCGACGGCCACATGGGTCTGTCAAACCTCTGGAGCAACGGGGGCTTCTTCGCAGGCGGCGCCGACGGGTTCATCATCTCCTTCGCCGTGGTCATGTTCGCCTTCGGCGGCACGGAGATCATCGGCGTCACAGCAGGCGAGGCAGAACACCCGGAGAAGACCATCCCGAGTGCGGTCAACTCCATCCCGCTGCGGATCATCCTCTTCTACGTCCTGACACTCGCCGTGATCATGTCGATCACCCCCTGGCAGAACATCGACGCCTCGGGCAGCCCCTTCGTCGAGATCTTCGCCGGCGTCGGGCTCAAGTCCGCAGCCGCCGTGCTGAACCTCGTTGTCCTCACCGCTGCCCTGTCAGCGATCAACAGCGACATCTTCGCCGCGGGCCGCACAATGTACGGCCTGGCGCAGCGTCGGCAGGGACCCGCGGTCATGCTGCGGGTCACCCGCAACGGCGTGCCGTGGGTAACCACCCTCGTCATGATCGGGGCCCTGCTGTTCGGCGTGCTGATGAACGTCCTCATGCCCGGCAAGATCTTCCTGATCATCTCCTCGATCGCCACATTCGCCACCGTCTGGGTGTGGCTGATGATCCTGCTCACCCAGGTCAAGGCACGGCGGGCGATGTCCGCCGACGAGGCGGCGTCACTGAAGTTCCCTGCACCCTTCTGGCCCTATGGTCAGATCGCCGCCATCGTCTTCATGGCCGCGGTCATGGTCTTGCTCGCCTTCGACGAGAGCACACGCATCGCCCTGGTCGTCGGGGCAGCGTGGCTGGCCCTCCTCGCGGGCGTCCATGTCCTGTGGGTCCGTCCGCAGCGTCCCGTAACGCAGCCCTCGGCCGTCATGGAGAAGATGGTGGACAAGACGCCGGAAGGAGACCTGGCGAATCCGGAGGGACCGGCCGGCGCGCCGCGATGGCAGCCCCCGGCGAACGTCGCGGACGGAGGCCGTCGGCGCTGAGCCCCGGGATCCGGGCCGCAGAGGGCCGTGTCGCTGTTGAAGGTGCGTCACGCCGTGCGGTATGCGGCGGGGGTGACGCCGTAGGTGCGGGTGAACCACCGGGTGAGATGGGCCTGGTTCGCGAAACCGGCCTCGGCGGCCGCCAGCGACGGCGCCATGCCCTCGGCCAGGAGTGCGCGGGCTCGGCGCAACCTCAGATCCCGCTGGTACTCGCTGGGCGCGAAGCCGTACGCCGCGCGGAAGCCGCGGTACGGCGTGAAGCGGCTGCAGCCGGCCGTCCGCGTCAGCTCGTCGGCGGAGATGTTGTCGACGAACCGCTGCCGCAGCAGGTTGCGGGCCCGCGCCATCGCCTCCAGGTCCATGCGGCCCTGCCGGTCCGGCAGAGGCGCGGGCCTCGTCGAGGCGTGACGGCTCAGGGCCAGCACGGCGGCGGTGAGGCGTTCCTCGACGACCAAGCGGGGTGCGTTCTTGGCGACCGCGGTGTGGAGGCGGGCCAGGGCTGGGTTGTCCACGACAGGGGTGCCGAAGAGCGGCAGCCCGGCTGTGCCGGGCGCCGCGTCGGCGAGAACTTTCCGGACGAGATCCTCGCCGAGGTGCAGCATCCGGTAGCGGTAACCCTGATGCACGGCCGACTGTCCGTCGTGCGGCTCGTCCGGATTGAACGCCATGACCAGTCCGGCCGCGCTGACGTGCCGCACGATCGACATGTGCATGATCTTCAAGTCGCCGATCCGCCGGGTCCTGCCGCAGGCCACCCTGGTCGTGGACCACTTCCACCTGGTGCAGCCGCCGCGCCCGGGCGGCACTCACCCGAGGAACGGCAGCAGTACGGTCAGAGCCAACAGCACAGCGAGGACGGGACCCAGTGGCAGGCCGTGGTTGCGCGGTGGACTCTGCTCGATGGGGCGCAGCTCCGGACGGGTGTGCAGCGCGTTGATCTCGTCGGTCATCCGGTTGTACGGCGGGCGCAGTCCCAGTCGGCGTTCCGCCCAGGGCCAGCCGATGCCGGGCAGCTCCCAGGTGTCCTGGTCGCGCACTCGGATCTCGACCGTGCCCTCACGGGTGTAGGCGGCCCCCCGCAGCCGTTCCCACGGTACATGCCGCACCTTCCAGACTCCGGTCAGCCACAGCCCCGCGCTGTCCGCGGTGACCCGCCAGTTGAGCAGGGTGGCCGCCAGGTTGAGCAGCATGAACGGTCCGAAGAAGCCGAGGACGTGCCAGCCGAACCCGTCCGCCAGCAGCGTGTCGGTGACGAACTCGGTCCCCACCACTGCGCAAGCCGTGAAGGCCAGCCCGCCGGCCCTGGCCGCCTTGCCAGGTCCCCAGCGCATCGGCCGGCCGGTGGGTGTCAGGGTCGCGGCCACCTCTGCCACACGGTTGTCCGGCAGCGGCTTGGCGCCGGCGGATTCCTCGATCGCGTGGAGGTTCGGGGCGTGTGCCAGGGGGCCAGGGCCCCTCCTGGGCAACCGGACCGGCCCCCTGGTGCGCGTCACCACCGGGGTCCCCTCTCCGTCGGCCGTGAGGAAGACCAGCTCGCCGCCTTCGCACGGGGCGCCGAACATGACCGCCTCGTGCAGCCGCGTGTCGAAGACCGGGGCGTCCTCGCCCTCCCAGTCCTCCTCGTCGTACTCCCCCTCATCGGGCTGGTCCTCGTCGGGCAGCACCTGCACGAGGAGACAGCTGAAGAGGGGGGTGCTGTCAGAGGCGTCGTCGGCGGCGTAGACCCAAGCCCGTCCGTTGAGATCGACGCGCCCCAGCACCCGCAGAGCCGGCACCGGTCCCCAGCGCAGCGCCGCACTGCGGCGGCGTGCCAGGACGCCCGTCGTGAGCAGCGAGATGCCCGGCAGCCCGGCGGCCAGCGCCAGCAGTTGCCAGCCGACAGCGTCGTACGGCTCGGCGGCCAGGCGCCGCCACCGTCCGTCCTCCAGCACCGTCACCCTGGTCCCGACGGCGTAGTCCTCGGGGAACGCCGCGTCGACAGTGATGCGCCGCGCGTCGTTGGTGCGGACACGGACCGACACGTCGTTCCGGCTGATCACCTCGGCCGCGATGCGCTCCGCCCCAGTGGCATGGCGCTCGTCCTCGCGCACACCGCTCAGGCCCAGGCAGATCGCGCCGGCGGCCACGACGCACAGCATGGCACCGGCTGCGAGGGGGATCGTCCCCCGCCACAGCGGGCCGGCGGGCTCGGGCAACCTGTGCCGTATCCCGGCGGCGGCCCGCTCCACGAGTCGCCGCTGCTCACGCCGGGCGGCCGACCGCGCCCAGGCCGCGGCCCAGCCGAGCGCGAGGACCGCGATCACCGCCATGTTCGCGGCTCGGGACACCTCTCCGGGGGCGGGGAACTGCTCCCACGCCACGAGGACCGCCAGGACCGGCGCGGTGACGAGGGTGAGTTCGGGAAGTCGGGCGAGCCAGTACAGCAGGCCCACGGCCAGGCCCGCCTGCACCATGCCGACCCAGTCGGGACCGCACGGAATCGCATCGCTGCACACCGGTTCCGGATCCGCGCCGATTGCCACGACCAGTGGGACGAGCAGTGCCAGGACGGACCACAACGGCCTCGTCCACGGCGCCAGGCCGGCCTTCCGCCACGCCGCGGCGTCGACGGACTGCCAGTTGGGAATGTCTGCGGGGACGGACCCCGACGGTATCGGAACCGGGCTCTCGGACACCCGAGGATTATGCGGTAGGCCATCGCACCTGTGCCCACCGGCCCTCACCAGCAGGACCGGGCTCCCCTGATCTCTGACGCCGCGCGCCGATCCATCAGGGATCACGGGACAGCCCTTTGGCGCCGCGTCAGACGAGGACGCGGCCGAGGAAGTCGTGGATGTACTGGGTGATGGTCTCGAGATGGCTCTCCAGGGCGAAGTGCCCGGACTCGAGCAGGTGGATCTCGGCATGGGGCAGGTCCTGGACGAAGGCCTGCGCACCCGCCGGGCCGAAGATCTCGTCGTTGGCGCCCCAGACCGCCAGCAGTGGGACCTGGGAGTTGCGGAAGTATCCGTGGACCTGCGGGTAGAGATCCACGTTGGTGGGGTAGTCGCGGAAGAGCTTGAGCTGGATCTCGTCGTTGCCGGGACGGTCCAGCAGTGCCTGATCGTGGACCCAGTTGTCGGGGCTGACCAGGCTTGGGTCGGCGACTCCGTTCACGTACTGCCAGCGGGTCACCTCGGGAGTGAGAGCGCCGCGTACGGGGGCTTCGGTGTCCGGTCCCGGAGCCTGGGCGTAGGCGAACACGCCGTCCCAGAAGGGCTCGACGAAACCTTCGGAGTAGGCGTTGCCGTTCTGGGTGATGATCGCGGTGATGCGGTTTGGAGCCGCGAGCGCGAGCCGCCAGCCGATAGGGGCGCCGTAGTCCTGCACGTACATCGCGAACCGGTCGACACCCAGATGCTGCAGCAGGCCGGAGGTGACCTGGGTGAGGGCCTCGAACGTGTAGGGGAATTCCTGCAGGGAGGGCATTGCCGACTGGCCGAACCCGATGTGGTCGGGGGCGATTACGTGGTACCGCTCGGCGAGCGCCGGAATCAGGTGGCGGAACATGTGCGAGCTGGTCGGAAAGCCGTGGAGCAGTACCACGGCGGGCGCACCGGAGTTGCCTGCCTCCCGGTAGAAGACTTCGAGGCCGTTGACGGTGGCGGTGCGGTGATGGACTGCGGAGGTCATATATCTAACCGTTCTGTCGAGTTTGAGTGGTTGTACAGCCGGTCGACTACGCCCTGCTTTGTCCCACCTGCCAAATTGGTGCTTGCTGGTTGGTTCGGAATGGGTTTCCTGGTGGGCGTTGCCGCGTCACGGCAGGACGCCTGCTGTCGGCTCGGGGTGGCTCCAGGGTGCAGGCGGGCCGGCAACCGTCGGGTCCGCCCGACCGGCCGCATGATCTTCTACCACCTCGGCGAACTTACCCTGCGCATCGGCAACATCACCGAACCACCCAGCTTCACCGATTACCACCATCTGGGCTACTTCAACCGGTTCTACCTGGCCGGGCTGCTGTTCGGGCCGGAGACGCTGGAGACGGCGATGGCCGAAGTCGCGATGGTCTCGGACCGCTGGGGCTACCGCAGCCAGAGCCGTGAGGACGGCCGCTGCCGGCTGCCCGGGGTGCCGGCCCAGGCCCTGCTGATCAACCGCAGCCCCGACCAGCTTGATCCCGGGACGCTCGGCGTGAAAATCGCGGCCCATCAGGTCCGGGGCCGGCTTCGCCTTCTTGTCCGGCCGGGTCAGCAAGCGGTGCTTCCGCCGGGTGACGCCCCGGATGTCGCGCTCGCGCATGACGTGGGCGACGCGCTTTCGGTTCACCTGTCTTCCCAGACGCCGCAGTTCGGCATGGATGCGCGGAACACCATAGGTCTTCCGGGAGGCGAGGTGCAGCACGGTGATCTCGTACGCGAGCGAGTCGTCGGCAGCCTGGCGAGCACGGCGGGCGGCCTCGCTCTCGCGCCAGGCGTAGTAGGAGGAGCGGGCCACGTGCAGGACCCGGCACAGCAGAGCGATCGGATAGTTCGCCTTCTCCGCGTGGACAGACCGGTACAACTCGCTCACCGGTCGTTCTCCTTCACGAAGAAGGCGGTCGCTTTTTTCAGGATCTCGATCGTCTGCTGCTGTTCACGGTTCTCCTTGCGTAGCCGCTTGAGCTCTCGCGCTCGGCACTGGTCAACTCACCGGACTCGCCCTCGCCCCGGTCCGTCTTGGCCTTGCGGCACCAGCCGCGCAGGGACTCGGAGCTGATGCCGAGTTCCCGGGCCACGGCGGTGACCGTCTTGCCCGAGGAGTCGACGAGCGCGATCGCGTCCCGCTTGAACTCCTCGGTGTACCGCTTCGTGTACTTGCTTCCCACCTGGTGCTACTTCCTCTGGAACCTCAGGTCCCAGTCTCCAGGTGTCCACGATCAAGGGGAAGCTTCGCGTTCATCCAGCGGACGGGTGCAGGACAGGTACGTACCCGGCGGCCAGCACCCGCACCGTCACCTCGGGGGTGAGCACTTCCACCTGAAGATCCGAGGCGATCGCCTGCGCTGCGCCGTACCCGGCCATCGACCAGGGCCGCCAGCGCCCCTGCCGCATCAGCCCTATCTCGAGTCGCCCCGCTCTTGTTCGCCACCAGGTCCCACTCGCCGTCTACCAGGGTCCAGTTCGCCAACAACTCTTCTGGCGACCATTCTTGTCGCACGCCCGCCCCTTTGGCCTCGATCACTCGATCAGATCAACGACGGTGCCCAGGAACGGGAAACGGGGCGTGTCCGGCTACCCGCGACCTACCTTGCGGCTGGTGTCTGAGCTAGCGCCCCTCCCGGCAAGCTTTGCCCCGCCAACGGCCCTGCTGGGACCGCTTTTGTGCAGTCTCCGGCTACCTTCCAGGGCGAGTGTCGCTTATTCGCATCCGATGCAATTGGCGTCGGTAGGAACAGCGGTTGGCGCTAAGGGCTGATCTTGCCGTCTAGCACAGCGTCCAACGGCTCTGCCGAGGTTCGGCAAAGCTCGGTTGAGCAGCGGCGGGGTCCGAGGACCCCGGCCGCGTGCCCGCTGGGAAGGTGTGTCAGAGCACAGCGAGTCGGTCCACCAGGAGTTCCACCCTCTGCTCGGCGTACTCCGGCGGCAGCCGTCCCGCCCGGGTCAGGGTCGCGATGCCGTGCAAGCACGCCCAGAACACCTCGGTGAACAGCCCCGGGTCGATGCCGTCCCCGGCGAGCTCGCCGAGGCTCTCCATTAGCGCGGCGAAGGCGTCCTTCAGCGGCTCCGGGGTGTCCTCCTGCGCGTACGCCAGGCCGCCGTCAAGCTGGAACAAGGCGTCGTAGACCGCCGAGTTGCGCGCGGCGAAGTCGAGATAGGCGCGCGCGAGGGCGACGACCCGGGCGCGCGGGCCTTCCGCGACGGAGGTCGCGGCCCGCACCGCCGCGGCCATCTCGGCGGCGCCCTCCAGGGCGACGGCGCCGATGATCTCCCGCTTGCCGCGGAAGTGGCTGTAGAGGACGGGCTGGCTGTACTCGATGCGCTCGGCGAGCCGGCGCGTGGTGACCGCGTCCCAGCCCTGCTGCTCGGCGAGTTCGCGGGCCGTCGCCACGATGAGGCGCTCGCGGCCCGCCCGTTCGCGTGCCTTGCGTTCCTGTACCGACATAACTTGAATCCTAGCACCGCTAGACAGTCAAGCGGCAGTAGTACTAGCGTTGCTCGCATCAGCTAGCAACGCTAGATCCCGGGAGGGGCAACATGCTCAACGCACTCGAGGTCATCACCACCGTGGTCGTCGGCCTGATGGTGGGAGTGGAGTTCTCCGTCGCCTTCGTCATGAACCCGATCTTCAACGCCCTCCCAGAGGACAGTAACCAGCAGGCCCACTCCCACGGGGGCCGAATGCTCGGCGCCGTAATGCCGTTCTGGTACATCGGCTCACTCGTCCTCGCCGCGGTCTGGGCTGTCGCGGGATGGCACCACCACGGCACCGGCCTCGTCATCACCGCCGCCGCACTGCTGATCGTCAGCGTGATCATGTCGATCCTGCTGCTCGTCCCGATCAACAACCGGGGCAAGACGTGGACCCCTGACAACCGGCCCGCCGACTGGAAGGAGCAGATGAACCGCTGGGACCGCTACCACTACGTCCGCGTCGCCGTCATCATCGCCGCCTTCACTCTGCTCGTCGCCGCCCTCGCCTGATACCAAAGCCGCCCCGACATGCACTGGTTCGCCCCTGTATGTCGACAGCCTTCGCTCCGTCGGGGTGAGCCCGACAGGGCTTCGAATTTCTGACCCGGTGGGCCGACGCCGCGCCGGTGGCGCACAATCCCCACTCCCCGGGCAGCAGGTGGCCACCGAAATCCCGGCATTCGGGAATGCAGCTGTCGCTCAGATCCCACAACTGCGATCCCGGCAAGCTACGCCCCTCGATCAGGCCGCGCCCGCGCGGCCTGATCAGGCCACACACGACTCAGCAAGCTCCACGAAGCTCACCAAGTTGGCGAAGACTCGCAAGGAGAAGAACAATGTCGCTGAAGAAGGTCAACACCGCCGTGGCCGCCGCCTTCATCCTCTTCATCCTCTGGTTCGGGATGGAGTTCATCCTGAGCCCGGAGACGACGGCGCCGGGCTTTGGCCTGCCGAGCTGGCCGTCCGGCGACGGCGACGGCTTCCTGATCATCAAGGGAATCCGCGACGTCGTCTTGGCCCTGGTCCTGGGCATCCTGCTGGTGACGGGCCACCGCCGGGCGCTGGGCTGGGTGCTGCTGGTGGAGGCCCTCGCCGCGTACGGCGACATGGCCACCGTGCTGGCCCACCACGGCTCCGTCGCCACCGCGCTCGGCGTCCACTGCCTGACCGCAACACTGATGGGGGTCAACGGGCTGCTGATAATGTGCGACCCCCGCAAGGTCGCGGCCGCTCCGGCAACGCCCGCCTAACGCCACCTTGGCGCGTTTCGGTATTCGCCTGTCAGCGCCCGCCGGGAAAGGCGAGGCGCACGATTTTCTTCCAGTGGGCGGCGGCCTGGTCCCGTTTCTCCGGGATGGCGCAGCGCGGCCCCCTGCCTCGATTCTCATGAACGGTCGTTTACGAGAGCCGAGTCGACCTTGGGCCCGCGGCTGCGGCAGCTGCCCCGCACGATCGAACCGCTCCACCGCGAGACCTTTGGCTCCTACCTGGGACGCCTCGCCGCCGCCAACCGCATCTCCCACCAGGAACTTTCCGCACACATCCAGGACCCCGACCGCATCCACCCCGGCAAGCTCACTACCCTGCATGCGATCCACTGCCTGTCCGGACATCCTGTCGACCGGCTCCCGCAGGCCCTGCCCGACCTGCGGACCGCGGAACTGAATGCCCGCTTCACCGCACAGCCCCTCAAGCTGCTGCCCGACAAAGGCTGGACGACCCAGCCTGTCTGCACCCGCTGCCTGGCCGGCCTGGGCGTCACCACCCACGCCTCACACCACGTCCCGGTCAGCACCAACATCTGCCTGCGTCACGGCCGCTGGATCGGCCGATACGGACACCAGCTCGAACTGCACACCGTCCCAGAGGTCATCCGACGCCCACGGCTCACCCCTGAGCAGGCCGAACAGGCTCAGCAGCTCTACGACTCCGGCACCCCAGTCCCGAAGATCGCCCAGGCGGCACCCGCCACGATCTACCGCTACATCACACCCAAGCAGGGAACTGACGGCCGCAGGGCAGCCAACATGCTCCGTGGCCTTCGCTCGATCGACCATCCACCAGCACCATGCCGACGTCACGGTGTCACGATCTGCGGACGCGCGAATGCCGAGTTGTCGATGACAACATCCACCATCGGCAGCGGGTCGACTTCCTGAAGATAGATGCCCTCGGCCACCAGATACCTGTTGCGGTGGATCGACTCGGCTTCAGACCCGCCCCAGTTCTGGTCACGCTCGGCACCTCGCCGAACGGACAGCTCCGCATCTACCTGCAACCGGATCCGGAAGTCCCAGTACTCATTGATCTCAGGCCGGAACGCGAAGACACCATCCACGATCAGCACGGCGTCCGCTTTTCGCTTCCGATGAGTGATCTCGCTGGGTCAGCGGGTCGATGCTGCACAGCACGGAGGAGATCGCTTCCGATGACCGGCAGGGATCCAGCAGCAGGCGCTTGACCGCCTCATAGTCATACGCGTTGCGGTAGTACCCCTCACCAGACTCCCGGTCGTACAGATGCCGGTCCCTCCACGGCTTCTTGAAATCGTCAAGAGTCGCCCGGAGCACTGGCCGCCGCGCAGCACTGATCCACTCAGCCAGTTCATGTCCGAAGCTCGTCTTCCCAGCAGCGGTGAAACCGTCGATCCCCACGAGCAGACGACCCTGCCCGAGAGCCAGGATGCGCTTGGCGATTTTTTCGACCAGCATGCTGCGCTCGACGGAGGCCGCCGGAGGGCAGGGCTGCCGCCAGGACGACGCCGAATGATGCACGTCCGCCTGTGGTGATCTCATGGGACGAACCTGTCGGCTGGCCCAACGGCCAGGAAGATCGCCGATCAGCAGTCAGAGCGCCGACCCGCCACGGCTGTCCTCCCAAGCCAGCAGACACGATGAAGTGAGACAGCCGTCGGCGTCTGCTCAGCGCGGGCACGATGAGATGAGACACGGGCGTGGTCCCCTCTCAGACCAAAGAGCATCATCGCTGGTCAGCAGGCCCCACGAAAGCAAGATCTAATGAGACGGGACAGTATGATTACTGACGCCCCGGTTCGGGCACGGAGGAGCTGTTGATGCGCCACCCTGACTCCACGTACGCCGCGCGGCTTGCCGCCTACGGGAGCGTGGCCACCCGCCTGTCCCTGGTGAGCGACAGGCGGCTCGGCGAGGTCGTGGAGTCCGCTTCTGCGGTCGAGGCCGGCATCGGCGGCAGGTCCGCGGAGCTGGACATCGACGGGACGCGGGTCTTCGTCAAGAGGGTGCCGTTGACGGACGCCGAGACCCGGCCGGAGAACCTGCGGTCAACGGCGAACCTCTTCGGTCTGCCGATGTTCTACCAGTACGGAGTGGGCTCGGCCGGCTTCGGCGCTTGGCGGGAACTGGCCGTACACACCATGACCACCGACTGGGTCCTGGGCAGGGAGTACGCGGGTTTTCCGCTGATGTACCACTGGCGTGTGCTGCCCGACTCCCCTCCCGAGGGCTGTATTGCCGCTTATGCCTGGTCGATGGAGGCAGTGGCGGCTTCCTCGGTCAGTCCTTGCTTGCGCATCGTGATCCTTCCTTGTCTCCGGCCGTGTGGCCGCGCCGGTTCAGCAGCTGGTCGTAGTGGGGGGTCACCGAGGGCAATTCGAGCGCCAAGGTCGTCGCTACTTGACCGACTCGCCCTCACGGCGACGAACGCTCAAACCGACAAGCATGTGCCTCAACTGACAGCCCTGTATCGGCGATTGCTTCGCGCGGGAGCTGAGGTGGCATGATCCGGTCATGAACCTCACCGCGCGACAGCTCGCTCTGGCCACCTTGGACCGTCAGCTCTTGCTCGAGCGCCAGCGCGTCGATGTGGCAGAGGCGGTTCGTCGGGTCTGCGCTCTGCAGGCGCAGGCACCAGCGTCGCCGTACCTGGCGCTATGGAACCGTGTGCAGGACTTCGCGCCCGAGAATCTCGACGCAGCGTTCGCGCAGGGTCGGATCGTGAAGGCAACCCTCATGCGGATCACGCTGCACGTCGTCCATGCCGAGGACTACGAGCCCTACCGCGCTGCCATGCTGAGCACTCTGCGGGCGTCACGGCTGTACGACCGCCGTTTCACCGCAACCGGGCTGACCCCCGACGACGCCGACGCGCTGCTCCCAGAGCTCGCCGGGTTCCTGAAGCGGCCCCGCACCGGCGCCCAGGTAGAGGATGAGGTCACAGGAAGGCACGGTGAGCACGCGCACCGCGTGTGGTGGGCGCTACGCACGTTCGCGCCAGTGCATCATGCGCCGACCGGCGGCCAGTGGTCGTTCACGCAGCCGAACACCTACCGCGCCTCCCCGGCGGCCCCTGCGGCCGCGCCACAGGAAGCCGACGCTGGGGTCCAGCGCCTGCTGCTCGCCTACCTTCGCGCGTTCGGGCCCGCGTCGGCCCAGGACTTCGCCCGGTTCACCCTGCTGACTCGCACCGCCATAACCAAAGCGCTGCATGAGCTCGGCGACCAAGTGGTACGGGTGGCAGGCCCCGGCCGCGCCGCCCTATTCGACCTGGCCGGCGCTACCGTGCCCGCCGATGACACCCCGGCGCCACCGAGACTGCTGCCGATGTGGGACAGCACGCTGCTGGCTCACACCGTACCCGGGCGGGTCATGCCCCCGGAGTACCGGCCCCTGGTCGTCCGGCGTAACGGCGACGTGCTGCCCTGCCTGCTCGTCGACGGGCAGGTCGTCGGAGTATGGCGCGCAGCCGACAGCGGGCTGGAACTGACCGCCTTCCGTAAGCTCGGCAAGATTGCTTGGCAAGGTCTGACCGAGGAGGCGGAAAAACTGTCAGTGCTGCTCGCCGACCGCGATCCAGCTGTCTACCGGCGCTACGGACACTGGTGGGACAAGGGGTTTCCCGACGTCGAGAGGATGATCGTCAAGGGCTGACCGCGCCCGGCGAGCACGGCCTATTCGGTGGCTTTGAGAGCCGCCAGGTAGCCGGCCCAGCTGAAGAACGGCGATGTGGGTGGGCTGCAGAAAATGCTGGCTGCCGCCGTGCAGCTGGTCCGGCGACAAGGCCCCGAGTCTGGCCAATGCAGCGCGTCGACTACGTCGTCACGGGTCGACTTCGGGGCCAGTCGTAGGCCTGGCTGTCTCAGGTGGTGATGGTGAGGATCGCCGAGCCGGTGAGCTGGTGCGCCGCGTTTTCGGCGTACAGGCGGAAGTACCGCGTCCGGCCCGCAGCCTGGTGGAACGTGAACGAGCTGCCGGTCAGCAGCGGCCCCGACACCCGGGCGAAGCACGGCCCGTCGGCGGTCGAGGGCGCGCTGCAGGACCCCTCGCGATAGCCGGTCGTCACTGTGTCGGCCGGGTCCTTCGGGTACCAGCTGACCGTCACCTGCTCGGTGGCCGCGTCATAGCTGTACGTCAGGCCGGTCGGCGCCGGTGCCGGCGCGGTTTGGGTGATACCGGTGGGCGCTGCCACCGCCGGGACGGTGGTCGCTCCCCCTGCCGCCGCCAGCGCGATGGCCACCGCCGCCGCGCGGCAGACGATCCGTACGCGGTCTCGCATGTCCCCTCCAGGATGTTGGTCGATTCGAACTGTGGAAGGGTACGAGCTCGGCCCGCTGCCTGGATGGCGGACAGCGAGCGGTGGGATTGCGAACGGCTGAAGTCTTGCCGCGGTGTGCCGGGTCGCGGCCGTGTTTCCCCTCAACGGTTGGCGATCAGACTCCACCCACCACGACACGCCGACCAAGATCAACGGGTGGGGAGATCAACAGAGCAAGTTTGGCCAACCCAAAAGCAGCAGGCGGCCAATTTCAGGAAGCGTCATCAGCTGCGGCCGACCAGTACGCGGGTGACGCCGCTGAGGGAGCAGGGCTCTGGGTTGCGTCGGCGCCTGGAGTAGCAGGGAGAGCAAAGGGGGCCGATCGGCCAGGTCGTGACTGTGGCTTTCTTGTCGACTCGTCAAATCAGTTCGAGGGCCAGTCGTCTGAGCGCAAGGATCTGACTGCCCGCGAAAGCAGCGACATCAATCGCGACCGCCACAAAGGTGAGCAGGACGAGCATACTTGCTGCAGCCACAGACACCGCCGCCAGCACACATGCCGCGAGTGCATTCGCTACAAGTACGAGACGCAAGCTCCCCGCCAGAGGGCGAAGACTGAGCCACCACACGACGCCGGCCCACAGCACGACAGCCCCACCGATACTGACGACGACGAGTGCCGACAACTGGACCGTAGTCGCCGTCAGGGGCGCAGTCGAAGCGATCAGTAGCCCGACGAGCAGGCAATAGAGTGCATCAACGCGGAGGCTCAACAGACCGAGCCGACTCCCGGACATACACAGAGGCTAACTCTGGCCCAAGGTGGTCGTATAGCCCCGAGACGGCCGCCCCGGACCGGGACCGTACGGGCCAGCGGGTCACCCGGCTGCACGCGGGAACTGGGGGGTCAGTTCCCGACCAGTGCCGGCCAGCACCCACTGCCGGTTCACGACCCGGCCACCGACCTCGAACTCGTTTCGCAGGACGGGAAGTTCGAGCATGCGGGTGAACCACTCCGCCGCGCGCTCCGCGAGGAATTCGGACGTTCCAGAACTCTCGATCGCCGTTTCTGAGTTCCGCTCCAGCGTGTACAGCTGATCACGGAATTCGCCTCCGACGAGACGAAAGCCGGTGAACGGATTCCGCCCGCTCACGGAGAGCGGCGAGAAAGCGAAGCCCCCGGTCGGTCACGCCGCGGGCAGGCCCAAGTCGGCTGCCAGGCGGGCGCGGTGCCAGGACGGTGGGCCGAAGAGCTGGGCCGAGCCGTGGGCCCGCTTGAAGTAGCGGTGGGCGTCGTGCTCCCAGGTGATGCCGATGCCGCCGTGCAGTTGGATCATCTCGCCCGCCACCGCCGAGAACGCCTCCGAGCAGGCGGACTTGGCGGCGGCCGCGTGGCGGGTCAGCTCCGGGTCGCCCGCGGCGGCGGCGAAGGAGGCGCCGAGCGCGGCCGAACGCGCCGACTCCACCAGGACGTACGCGTCCGCGAGGCGGTGCTTGACCGCCTGGAAGGAGCCGATGGGCCGGCCGAACTGGACCCGCTCCTGGGCGTAGGCCAGCGTGAGTTCGAGGCAGCGCGAGGCGGCGCCGACCTGTTCGGCGGCGAGCGCCGTGCAGGCCAGGTCCAGTACGTGCGCAAGGACCCGGTCGCCGGCACCCTCCGCTCCGACGAGCCGGCCCTCTGCCTCCGTGAGCACCACCCGTGCCTGCGTCCTGGTGGAGTCCATCGTCACGGTTGCCTCACGGTCCACGCCCGCGCCGTCTGCGGGCACCTCGAAGAGCGAGACCCCCACTCCGGAACGGGCCGCCACGAGCAGGACCTCGGCTCCCGCACCGTCGAGGACGTGCTCCTTGGTCCCGGTGATCCGCCACTTGCCGCCGGGCCCGGGGGCGGCCTCGGCCCGTACCGCCGAGGGGTCCCAGGAGCCGTGCTCGGCCCACGCCAGGGCCCCCAGCACGGCGCCCGAGGCCAGCCCCGGCAGCAGCCGCGCGCACGCCTCCTCGTCGCCCGAGGCGAGCAGTGCCTGCACCGCGAGCACCGCGGAGCCGAGGTACGGGACGGGGCTCAGCTCCCGTCCCAGCTCCTCCATCACCACGTGGAACTCCCCGGCCCCGTACCCGGCGCCGCCGTACTCCTCCGGAACGGCGAGCCCCGCGACGCCGATCTGCTCGGTCAGCGGCCGCCAGGCCGCGTCCCCAGCATGGCGCCCGAGCACGGCCCGTACAGCGGACCTCAGTTCTTCCTGTTCCTCCGTCAGCCTCACGCCTCTGCTCCTGTCGATGTCGGACGGGTACGGGGCTGCTTGGCCGGCGCCTCGGGGTCCTCCGCCGACAGGTCCCGGCCCCGCGTCTCGGCCGTCCGCCAGACGGCGAGCGCGGTCACGAGCCCGCAGACGACGGCGAGCACAGCGAGGGGCGCGCTCCGGGCGTCCCCGGCGGAGAGCAGGCTGCCGGCGAACATCGGGGTGAAGCCGCCGCCGATCAGTGCGGCCAGCTGATAGCCGAGCGAGGCGCCCGTGTAGCGGACCCGGGTGCCGAACATCTCCGAAAGCAGCGGCCCCAGCGGCGCGTACATCGCGGACTGCACCACCTGGCCGAGGACCATGCCGAGGATCAGCAGCGCGGGGGAGCGCGCGTCGACCAGGGCGTACACCGGGAAGGCGAGCAGCACGACGCCGAACGCGCCGCCCATCACGACGGCCCGGCGGCCGACGCGGTCGGAGAGCGCGGAGAAGAGCGGGATGGACACGAGGCCCGTGACCGAGGTGAGGAGCAGCCCGGTCATCACCTCGGAGGTGGCGTACCCGATCGCCGTGGCGTAGGTGAGCATGAACGTGCTGATCAGCGCCGTCAGGGCGAACGGGCCGATGCCCACGGCACACGCGAGGACGAGGTTGCGGGGCCTGCGCAGCACCTGCGCCAGCGGTACGCCGGGAGCCTCACCGGCGCCCCGCGTCTGCACCGCCTGCCGGAACAGCGGGCTCTCAGTGATGGTCATGCGCACGTACAGCCCGATGCCGAGGAGTACCGCGCTGAACAGGAACGGGACGCGCCAGCCCCAGGCCAGGAAGGACTCGCGGGGAAGCAGCGAGGCGAGCGTGACGGCGACCGTGGAGAGCAGGAATCCGATCGGCGACCCCATCTGCATCACGCCGCTCCACAGGCCGCGGCGCCGGGGGTCGGCGTGCTCGACGACCATGAGCGTCGCACCGGCCCATTCCCCGCCGATCGCGACGCCCTGGACGACACGGAACAGCACCAGGAGGACGGGAGCGGCGACGCCGATCGTCCCGTACGTGGGGAGGACGCCGATCAGGAAGCTCGCCACGCCCATGAGGGCCATGGTGAGGACGAGCATGGACTTGCGGCCGAGCCGGTCGCCGAAGTGGCCGAAGACGGCGCCGCCGAGTGGGCGCGCCACATAGCCGGCGGCGAGGGTCCCGAAGGCGGCGATCGTGCCGACCGTGGGATCGGACTCGGGGAAGAACAGCTCGCCGAAGACGAGCGCGGCCATCGTGCCGTAGAGCAGGAAGTCGTAGTACTCGATGACGGTGCCGAGCAGACTCGACAGCGCCACCCTGCGCAGCAGGGCGGGGTTCGAGGGTCTCTCGGGGACGTGCGGGGACGGTGCGGGGGACACGCTGACTCCCAGGTGCGGTAGGGATGCTGGGGACTGATGAGCGGTGGTGGGCCTGATGGGGAGCCTGCTGCCGGACCGGATCGCGGGGTGGGGGCCTGCTACCGGCCCGACCGGCGGGCGCCGTTCAGGGGGCGAGGACCCGGGCGCGGCAGGCCGCGGGGGTGCCCCAGGCGTCGCGGAGCGGACGGGCCTTGCGGATCCACAGGGCGAGATCCAGCTCCTCCGTGTAGCCGACGGCCCCGTGGAGCTGGAGGGCGGTGCGGGCGGCGGCGTACGCGGCGTCGCCCGCCGTGATCTTCGCCGCGGCGACGTCGGCCGAGGCGTGGTCCGCCCCTTCCGTCAGGGCCAGGGCGGCCGAGTGAAGCAGGGGCTGGGCGAACTCCAGGGCGATGAGCGTGTCGGCGAGGCGGTGCTTCACCGCCTGGAAGGAGCCGATGGCGACCTCGAACTGGGTGCGCTGCTTCACGTATGCGACGGTCCGGTCGAGGAGGGCGCGGCCGAGGCCGAGCGACTGGGCGGCGGTGGCCAGGGCGGCGACCTCGGCGGCGTGCGCGGCGGCGGCAACCACCGCCGGTCCCTGCGCCAGGACGGTTCCGCCGAGCGGGCAGGCGAGCCGGCGCGCGGGGTCGGCCGAGGGCTGGACCGGGCCGGCCGTCTCCGTCAGGCGTACGGTGTCGCCCTCGACGACGAGCACGGCGTCGGCGGCGTCGGGGTCCAGGGCGTAGGGGCTGCCGGCTCCCGGCATGCACAGGGAGACGACCGCCTTCCCCGACGCGATCTGCGGTAGCCAGGCGGCGGCCGCGGCGTCTCCGAGCCGGTCGAGGAGCGCCGCCGCGGCGACCGTCTCCACCAGCGGGCCGGGCACGGCGTGGCGGCCCAGTTCGGTGAAGGCGACGGTCAGTTCGACGGGCAGCGGGCCGAGCCCGTCGTGGCTCTCCGGTACGGCGAGGGCGAAGACACCCGCCTCCGCGAGCCGGGACCAGAGCGCCCGGCCGGGCGCAGTGTCCCCGGCCGCCCAGGCACGTACGGCCCCAGGAGTGTCGGCGGCCGTGAGCATGCCGTCGAGGGAGCGGGCGAACTCCCGCTGCTCGTCGTCGAGGAGGAACCGCATCACCGGCGTCCCTTCGGGAGGCCGAGCAGCCGCTCGGCGATGATGTCGCGCTGGATCTCGTTGGTGCCGGCGTAGATGGGTCCGGCGAGGGAGAAGGTGTGGCCCTCGGCCCAGCCGCCGTGCGCGGGCGCGTCCGCGGCCCCGTCGGCCAGTTCGCCGTACGGTCCGAGCAGATCGAGGGCGGTCTCGTGGAGCGCGATGTCGAGCTCGGACCAGAAGACCTTGTTGAGGCTGGACTCGACCCCGATCGAGCCTCCAGCGGCGATGCGCGAGGCGCCCGCGTAGGCGAACAGCCGGTAGGCACGGGCGCCGATGACCGCGTCGGCGACCCGGTCGCGCAGGGCGGTGTCGGAGAGGTCGGCGGTTTCTCGCCACAGCCCCGTAAGGCGTTCGGCGGCGGCCGTGAACCGGCCCGGACTGCGCAGGGTGAGACCCCGCTCGTTGCCCGCGGTGCTCATCGCGACCCGCCATCCCTGCCCCGGTGCGCCGATCACGTCCTCGTCGGGCACGAACACGTCGTCGAGGAAGAGCTCGGCGAAGGCGGGCTTGCCGTCGAGACGCCCGATGGGCCGTACGGTCACCCCGTCGGCGTCCAGCGGGAACATCAGGTACGTCAGGCCCTGGTGCGGCTTTCCGGCGTCGGGGTCGCTGCGGAACAGGCCGAAGGCGCGGTCGGCGAAGGCCGCCCGGGACGACCAGGTCTTCTGGCCGCGCAAGAGCCAGCCGCCGTCGGTCCGTTCGGCCGTGGAGCGCAGCGAGGCGAGGTCGGAGCCGGACTCGGGCTCGGACCAGGCCTGCGCCCAGATGACCTCGCCGCTCGCCATGGAGGGCATGATGCGGGCGCGCTGCTCGTCGGTGCCGTGCTCGAAGAGGGTGGGGGCGAGGAGGTTGATGCCGTTCTGGCTGACCCGGCCGGGGGCGCCGGCCGCGAAGTACTCCTCCTCGAAGATCAGCCACTTGAGGATCGAGGCGCCCCGGCCGCCGTACTCCTTGGGCCAGGAGACCACCGACCAGCGGTCCGCGAACAGGGTCCGCTCCCACGTCCGGTGGGCGGCGAAGCCCTCCTCCGTCTCCAGGGAGGGCAGGGGGGTGTCGGGCACATGGGCGGTGAGCCAGGCGCGGGCCTCGGCCCGGAAGGCGTCCTCCGCCGTGGTGAAGTCGAGGTCCATCAGGCTCCCGCCGCCTTCATCGAGCGTATGTCCATGCCGCCCAGCGCGTCGGGGGCGGTCTCGGCGTTGTGCGCGTGCGCGAGGTGGTGCAGCCCGAAGACCGAGTCCATGCCGGTGTGTAGGCCCTGGAGGTCCTCGGCCTGGTTGACGGCGCGCTTGGTGAGGGCCAGGCCCATGCGGGGCATCTCGGCGATCCTGGAGGCCAGTTCCATGGTCCGCTCGGTGAGTTCCCCCGGTGGGACGACCCGGTTGACCATGCCGACCTCGTAGGCGCGCCGGGCGTCCATCCGGTCGCCGGTGTAGAGGAACTCCTTGGCGATGCGCGGCGGCATCACCCACGGGTGGGCGAAGTACTCGACGCCGGGGATGCCCATGCGGACCACGGGGTCGGCGAAGAACGCGTCCTCGGAGGCGACGATGAGGTCGCACACCCAGGCGAGCATCAGGCCGCCCGCGACGCAGGCGCCCTGCACCGACGCGATCATGGGCTTGGGCAGTTCGCGCCAGCGTCGGCACATGCCCAGGTAGACCTCGGACTCGCGGGCGAAGCGGCTCTCCGCGCCCCGCTTGTCCGAGTGGTCCCACCAGAGTCCGGCGCGCCGGTCGAACGGCAGGTGGGCGTCCCGCTCGGGGGTGCCGATGTCGTGGCCGGCGGAGAAGTGCTTCCCCGCTCCGGCGAGCACGACGACCTTGACCTCGTCGTCTTCGGCCGCGCGGTAGAAGGCGCGGTCGAGGGCGTACGTCATCGCGGAGTTCTGGGCGTTGCGGTAATCGGGCCTGTCCATCGTGACCACGGCCACCGGGCCGAGGCGTTCGTAGCGGACCGGTGCTGTGGATGCGGTGCGGGCAGCGGACATCCGCCCTCCTTCCCTAACAAGTGTTTGGTAGGTTAACGTACGGCCATGAGCAACGTCGAGGAGTTCCGCAGAGAGGTCCGCGGCTGGCTGCGCGCCAACCTCACGGGCGAGTTCGCCGCCCTGCGCGGGCGCGGCGGCCCCGGACGGGAACACGAGGCGCACGCCGAACGCCTCGCCTGGGAGCGGCACATGGCCGCCGCGGGATGGACCTGCGTCGGCTGGCCCAAGGAGTACGGCGGACGGGGCGCGACGCTCGAACAGCAGGTCGCCTTCCACGAGGAGTACGCCCTCGCCGACGCCCCCGCCCGTGTCAGCCACATCGGCGAACAGCTCCTGGGGCCCACCCTCATCGCCTTCGGCACACCCGTACAGCGCGAGCGGTTCCTCCCGAGGATCGTCACCGTCGAGGAGCAGTGGTGCCAGGGCTACTCCGAGCCGGACGCCGGCTCGGACCTGGCGAACGTACGGACCCGCGCGGAGCGCGATGGCGACCAGTGGGTCGTCACCGGGCAGAAGGTGTGGACGTCACTCGCCCACGAGGCCGACTGGTGCTTCGTCGTCGCCCGCACCGAGCCCGGATCGACCCGCCACCACGGCCTGTCCTACCTGCTCGTCCCCCTGGACCAGCCCGGAGTCGAGATCAGGCCGATCATCCAGCTGACCGGGACCTCGGAATTCAACGAGGTCTTCTTCGACGGGGCCCGCACCGACGCCTCCCATGTCGTCGGCGCCCCCGGCGACGGCTGGAAGGTGGCCATGGCCACCCTCGGCTTCGAGCGGGGCGTGTCCACCCTCGGCCAGCAGGTCGGCTTCCGCCGCGAGCTGGAAGCCGTCATCGAACTGGCCAAGCGCAACGGCGCCGCCGCCGACCCGCTGATCCGCGACCGCATCGCCCGCGCCTGGATCGGCCTGGAGACCATCCGGTTCAACGCCCTGCGCATGCTCGACGGCGCCGCGGCCGGAGCCCCGGGCCCCGAGTCCTCCATCGGGAAGATCTTCTGGGCCACCTGGCACCGGGAGCTCGGCGAACTCGCCATGGACGTCTGCGGCGCCGAGGGGATGCTGGCCGACGGCGAGCCGTACGACCTCACCGACTGGCAGCGGCTGTACCTCTTCTCCCGCTCCGACACCATCTACGCCGGCTCCAACGAGATCCAGCGAAACATCATTGCCGAGCGCGTCCTCGGCCTGCCCAAGGAGGTCCGCCCATGACCGGCACCCCACCCCCCTACGTGCCGGGCCACGGTCTGCTCGCCGGCCGCGGCGCCGTCGTCACTGCCGCCGCGGGCGCCGGCATCGGCGGCGCCACCGCCAGGCGGCTCCTGGAGGAAGGCGCGCGGGTCGTCCTCTCGGACGCCCACGCCCGCAGACTGAAGGAGTCCGAGGCCGAACTGGCCGCCGAGTTCGGCGCGGACCGCGTCGCCGCTCTGCCCTGTGACGTCACCGACGAGACCCAGGTCGCCGCGCTGTTCGACTTCGCCGTGGAGCGCCACGGACGCCTCGACATCGTCGTCAACAACGCAGGCCTCGGCGGCACCGCCGACCTCGTCGACATGGCCGACGAACAGTGGGACAAGGTCCTCGACGTCACCCTGAACGGCACCTTCCGCTGCACCCGCGCCGCACTGCGCCGGATGAAGGCCGCGGGCGCCGGCGGCGTCGTCGTCAACAACGCCTCGGTGATCGGCTGGCGCGCCCAGAAAGGACAGGCCCACTACGCCGCCGCCAAGGCCGGCGTGATGGCGCTCACCCGCTGCGCCGCCCTGGAGGCCGCCGAGTACGGGGTAAGGGTCAACGCCGTCTCCCCGAGCCTGGCCATGCACCCGCACCTGGTGAAGGTCACCACCCCCGAACTCCTCCAGGAACTGACCTCCCGTGAGGCCTTCGGCCGCTACGCGGAGCCGTGGGAGGTGGCCAACGTGATCGTCTTCCTGACCAGCGGCTACTCCTCGTACCTGACGGGGGAGGTCCTCTCCGTCAGCAGCCAGCACCCGTGAGACCGTCACCGGAGCGGCGCCGCGAGATCCTCGGCACGGCGGCCGAGGTGTTCGCCGCCCAGGGGTACGACGCCACCACCGTCCGCCGCATCGCCGACGCGGCCGGCCTGCTCGCCGGCAGCCTCTACTACCACTTCGACTCCAAGGAGTCGATGCTCGACGAGATCCTCTCGTCCTTCCTGCGCGAGCTGTGGGGCAGATACGACACCGTGCTCGCCACCGGCCTCGGCCCCAGGGAGACCATCGAGGGCCTCGTCACCGAGTCCTTCCGGGAGATCGACCGGCACCGCGCCGCCGTCGCCATCTTCCAGAAGGAGTCCCGACACCTCCAGAACCAGCCGCGCTTCGGCTACCTCGCCGACGCGCAGCACCGATTCGAGAAGGCCTGGCTCGGGACCCTGGAGCGCGGCGTCGCTGCCGGGGTCTTCCGCGCCGACCTCGACGTCCGCCTCACCTACCGCTTCGTGCGCGACACCGTCTGGGTCGCCGCGTCCTGGTACCGGCCGGGCGGACAGCACAGCCCGGAGGAGATCGCCCGCCAGTACCTGTCCATGGTCCTTGAGGGCATCGCCTCCCGTATATGACATGACGTCGTGGACATCGAAGAAGGAGTGGCAATGGCCGAGGCATACATCGTCGAAGCGGTACGCACCCCGGTCGGCCGGCGGAACGGCGGACTCTCCGCCGTCCACCCGGCCGACCTCGGAGCGCACGTGCTGAAGGCGCTGATGGAGCGCTCGGGTGCCGACCCGGCCGCCGTCGAGGACGTCGTCTTCGGCTGCCTGGACACCGTGGGCCCGCAGGCCGGCGACATAGCCCGTACCTGCTGGCTGGCCGCCGGACTCCCCGAGGAGGTGCCCGGCACGACCGTGGACCGGCAGTGCGGCTCCTCGCAGCAGGCCCTGCACTTCGCCGCACAGGGCGTCCTGTCCGGCACCCAGGACCTGGTGGTCGCCGGCGGCGTGCAGAACATGTCGATGATCCCCATCGCCTTCGCCAGCCGCCAGGCCGCCGACCCGCTCGGCCTGACCGAGGGTCCGTACGCCGGCTCCGTGGGCTGGCGCGCCCGCTACGGCGACCAGCCGGTCAACCAGTTCCACGGCGCCGAGCTCATCGCCGCCAAGTGGGACATCTCCCGCCAGGACATGGAGGAGTTCGCCCTGCGCTCGCACCAGCGGGCCGCTCGCGCCATCGACGAGGGCCGCTTCGACCGCGAGATCGTCGCCTTCGGGGACGTCACCACCGACGAGGGCCCGCGCCGCGACACGACCCTGGAGAAGATGGCCGGACTGAAGCCGCTGGTCGAGGGCGGCCGGCTGACCGCCGCGGTCTCCTCGCAGGTCTCCGACGGGGCCTCGGCGATGCTGATCGCCTCGGAACGCGCCGTACGGGAACACGGACTGACGCCGCGCGCCCGGGTCCACCACCTGTCCGTGCGGGGCGAGGACCCGATCCGTATGCTGTCCGCCCCGATCCCGGCGACGGCGTACGCGCTGAAGAAGGCCGGGATGACGCTCGACGACATCGCCCTGGTGGAGATCAACGAGGCCTTCGCCTCGGTCGTCCTCGCCTGGCTGAAGGAGACCGGCGCCGACCCGGAGAAGGTCAACGTCAACGGCGGCGCCATCGCCCTCGGCCACCCGCTCGGCGCGACCGGCACCAAGCTGACCACCACCCTGCTGCACGAACTGGAGCGCACCGGGGGCCGCTACGGCCTCCAGACCATGTGCGAGGGCGGCGGTCAGGCGAACGTGACGATCATCGAGCGTCTGTGACGCCGCTCCCGTCCCGGGGGCCGAAGAGTTGCTGCCAGACCGCGTGATCGGTGCGGGGGCCTCCCGGGGTCTCCGCACCGTACTCCTCGATCTCCGCCTCGATGTCCAGGGGGAGGGTGGGGGAGGTCATCGCCGTCAGCTCCTTGGCCACCGCGTGGTCGGGGACCAGCCAGCACACCTCGAACTCGATGCCGTCCGGGTCCCGGGCGTAGAGGGCCTTGGTGGAGGCATGGTTGCTCGCCCCGGTCAGGGCCCCCGCCTCGGCCAGCCGGGTCCGCATCCGGCCCAGCTCGGTCAGCGTGTCCACCTCCCAGGCCAGGTGGTACAGGCCGATCCGCCCGGTGGCGTGCCCGGAGCCGCGCTCGGGAGACTGGAACAAGCCCAGGTCGTGGTCGTTGGCGGAGCCCGCCGCCTGGAGGAAGGCCGCTCCGGGGAACGCCTGCGGCAGCGGCCGGAATTCGAGGACATCGCGGTAGAAGGCGATGCTGCGCTCCAGGTCGGAGACGAAGAGGACGGCGTGGTTCAGCCGCTGGATGGGCATGTCGGTTCCGTTCGGGGTAGGTGCAGTGGAGATCGGGTGGAGCCACATGGTCCGCCGGGGTGAAGGTACCCGGCGGACCATGTGCGTGACGGGCTGCCCTGTGCTGGCCGGCCCTGTGGCGGGCTGCCCTGAGGTGGCCGGCCCGTGGGGGCCGGCCGAGGGTGGGTCAGCCCGTGGCGGGCAGGGCGCTGAGTGCGGCCCGCGCCTCGGCCATGAGGCGGTCGAGGAGCTCGGCGCAGGACGGCAGGTCGTCGATCAGCCCCGCGACCTGACCGGAGGCCATCACGCCCAGATCGGTACGGCCGTCGACCATGGACGCCTTGAGCAGCATCGGGGTGTTGGCGGCCAGCAGGATCTGGCTCCACGTCAGGTCCTTGCCGTGCTTCATCGCCAGGCCGTCCCGGACCATCTGCGGCCAGCTCATGCCGGACTCGCGCCGGAAGGCCGCGGCGTGCCGGACCGCCCGCAGCAGCGAGTCGGCCCGGCCCGAGCGCTCCAGCGCGTCGACCAGCTCCGTGCGCAGCATCCGGTGCGGCAGGCCGTCCACCTTCGTGGTGACGGTGACGTCCGAGACCGCCGCGGCGAGGTAGCGGGCCTTCACCGCGTCGGGGACGGTGCTGTCGGAGGTGAGCAGGAAGCGCGTGCCCATGGCGATCCCGGCGGCGCCGTAGGCCAGGGCCGCGACCAGGCCGCGCCCGTCGTGGAAGCCGCCGGCCGCGACGACCGGGATGTTCACGGCGTCCACGACCTGGGGGAGCAGGACGGTGGTGGCGACGCTGCCGGTGTGGCCGCCGCCCTCCCCGCCCTGCACGATCACCGCGTCGGCGCCCCACGCCGCGACCTTCTCGGCGTGCCGCCTGGCCCCGATGGAGGGGATGACGACGACCCCAGCGTCGTTGAGCCGCGCGATCAGCTCGCGGGACGGAGCGAGCGCGAAGGAGGCGACCTTCACGCCCTCGTCGATGATGATCCGTACGCGCTCGGCCGCGTCCCCGGCGTCCGCGCGCAGATTCACGCCGAACGGCGCGTCCGTACGGGACTTCACCTCGCGCACCGCGGAGCGGAGCTGGTCGACGGTCATCGTCGCCGAGGCCAGGATGCCGAGCGCCCCGGCGTTGGCGGTGGCCGAGACCAGGCGGGGACCGGCCACCCACCCCATGCCGGTCTGCACGACGGGGTGCCGCACCCCGACGAGTTCGGTGAGCGGCGTCGCGATGGTGACGTCGCTCATGAGGGGACCTCCCGGTCGCGCAGCTCCTTCGGGTCGATCTCGTCGCGGATCACCCGCAGTTCCTCAGCGGTCGGCTCGCGAGTGTACGGCACCTCGTCGGGGATCGTCAGCGCGAAGCCGGTGGCCGCCACGACCTCCTCGACCGTGACGCCGGGGTGCAGCGAACGCAGCCGCATGGTGCGGTCCGGGGTCTCGAAGTCGAAGACGCCCAGGTCGCTGATGACGTCCGGGAGGCGGTGGTAGCGGGTCGCGGAGGGGCCGGCCGCGGCGGCCCGGTCGTAGCCGACGCCGGAGACCATGTCGACTCGCTCGACGAAGACGCGTGTCGAGTGCTTGGGGACCCAGTAACTGGTCGGGTTGTTCAGGGTGTTGACCGGTGCGCCGCGCACGCCGAGGAGCTGGCGCTTCGGCTGCGCCCAGTCGCCGATGCAGCTGATGTTCTGGTTGCCGTAGCGGTCGAGCTGGCTCGCGCCCATCATTACGTGCCGCCGCCCGGTGGTGACCATGGCCAGGTGCTGACGGTACGGCAGCCAGCCCTCCACCACCCGGGGCGCGGCGCCGACCGCCGGCACGTCTGCGATGAGCAGCGCCTCCCCGTCGGTCAGCAGCAGGTCGGGGGAGAAGGTGAGCTTCGCGAGGCGGGCGCCGATCATCGGCACGGTGCCCATCGGGCTGGCCAGGACCTCGCCCGCGTCGCGCCACGCCTCGGCGCAGGCGACGACGCAGTACTCGGCCCGCGTGGCCGTCGTGCTCGGGCTGGTGCCGCTCATGCTTCCTCCTCGTGGAATGCCGCGACCGCGGCCTGGTAGGCGTCCTCGTCGCCGGACAGGAACCGGGCGGTGAACTCCCGCCAGGCCTCCGGGTCCCGGGCCGCCTTGACGTAGGCGCGCTGGAAGGCATCGTCCCGGTCGTAGTCGGGGGCGCAGGAGGTGAAGTGCGCGCCGTTCGGGGTCTCGACGACACCGTCGACGAACGCCCGCTTGAGCAGCAGCGACTGCGGTCCCGCGTCCTTGAGGAGCTCCGAGGTGTCCACGATCCGCTCGCAGGAGACGTATGCGGCGTCCGCGGCCTCGCAGAACAGGTCGTCGAAGTACGGGTCGGGTCCCAGGTACTGGCCGCTGCCGTGCGCGTCGGCGCGGTTGAGGTGGACGAGCGCGGCGTCCAGGCGCAGCGCGGGCACGGCGACGAGCTCCTCGCGGTCGCCGTACGGGGACGTGACGGTCCGCAGCGACGGGTTGACGGTCATCACGTCCGAGGCGAGCCCGGCCCGGATGGGCATGAACGGCAGCCGGTGCACGGCGGCGGTCAGGCCCCACATGACCATGGCCTCGTCCAGCTCCACCAGTTCGAAGTCACCGCGCTGCCGGGCCGCGCCGAAGTGCGGTTCCAGCGGTATGGAGTCGAGCGTGGCGAAGGCCGCGACCAGCTTGCGGATCTTCCCGGCCGCGGCGAGGAGGCCGACGTCCGGGCCGCCGTACGAGACCAGGGTCAGGTCGGTGAGGTCGGACCGCAGCAGCGCCCGTACCAGCGCCATCGGCTTGCGCCGGGAGCCCCAGCCGCCGATGCCGATCGTCATTCCGCTCCGGAGCCGGCTCACGACCTCCTCGGCGGTCATCGTCTTGTCCCTGCTCACGACTGCTGCTCCTTGTCCGTGTCGATGGCGTCGTCCTTGCCGACTGTGTCTGCCTTGCCGAACGTGTCGCGGACCCGGTCGGCGACGCCGCTGAGGTTGGCCTCGAAGGTGAAGCCCTGCTCGAAGCGGTAGCTGCGGTGGACGTCCACCGGGTCGATGCCGTTGATCGCGGCTTTGGCGAGCCGGATCAGCTGTCCGTCCTTGGCGGCGATCTCCCGCGCGAGTTCGAGCGCCGCGTCGAGCAGCCGATCGCGCGGGACGACCCGCCAGACCGAGCCGTGCCGGTGCAGCTCCTCGGCGGTGACCGTGCGCGAGGTGTAGTAGAGGGCCCGCATCAGCTGCTGCGGGACGAGCCGGGCCAGGTGGGTGGCCGCGCCGAGCGCGCCCCGGTCCAGCTCGGGAAGGCCGAAGGTCGCGTCCTCGGAGGCGACGATCGCGTCGGCGTTGCCGACCAGGCCGATGCCGCCGCCGAGGCAGAAACCGTGCACGGCGGCGACCACCGGCACCTCGCAGTCGTAGATGGCGGCGAAGGCCTCGTAACAGCCGCGGTTGGCGCCCAGGAGGGCGCCGTGCCCGGCCGTGCGCTGGATCTCCTTGATGTCGACGCCGGCGTTGAAGCCGCGGCCGTCCGCCGTGAGCACGACGCAGCGCACCTCGGGATCGGCTCCGGCGGCGCGGACCGCGGCGGCGAGGTCGTACCAGCCCTGTACGGGGAGGGCGTTGACCGGGGGGAAGTCGACGGTGACGACGGCGATGCCCTTGTCCGGGGCGGAGGTGGAGACACCCATGGGCAGATCAGCTACCTTTCCACCAAACGTTTGTTAGGCAGAAGATAGCAGCGGTTCGCCCGCTGCGGGAGGTGTCCATTGGCAGTTACCGTCGATCTGTCGGGATCCGTCGCCGTCGTCACCGGCGGCACACGGGGCGTCGGCGCCGGGATCGCCAGAGCCCTGCTCGAAGCCGGCGCGGAGGTCGTGACCTGCGCGCGACGGGCCCCCGACAAGCCCGTCGAGGCGGCAGGGCGCACGGCCCGCTTCCTCCCCGTCGACCTGCGCGACCCGGCCGCCGTCGCGGATTTCTTCGACTGGGTGCGCGGCGAGCACGGAAGGCTGGACGTCCTGGTCAACAACGCCGGGGGAACACCGTTCCGGATGCTCGGCGACGGGGGAGCCGAGCAACAGGCCCGGGTCGTCGAGCTGAACCTGGTCGCTCCCCTGACCGCCTCCCTCGCCGCGTACGAGGTCATGCGCCGGCAGCGCGGGGGAGGGTCCATCATCATGATCGGCAGCGTCAGCGGCACCCGCCCCTCACCGGGCAGCGCGGCCTACGGAGCCGCCAAGGCGGGCCTGGACAACCTCGCCCGGTCCATGGCGGTCGAATGGGCACCGCTGGTGCGGGTCAACACACTCGTCCCCGGCATGGTGCGCACCGAACTGTCCCACCTGCACTACGGGGACGAGGACGGCATCGCCTCCGTCGGCCGCACCGTGCCGCTCGGCCGGCTCGCCGAGCCCGCCGACATCGGCGACGCCTGCGTCTTCCTCGCCTCCGACCGGGCCGCGTACATCACCGGCGCCAGCCTGCTCGTCCACGGGGGCGGGGAACGCCCGGCCTTCCTGGACGCGGCAACCGTCAACCACTGAAGCCCCCTTCACCACTCATCGAAAGGCACTCGCCATGACAGGACTGTGCAACGGACGCGTCGTCATCGTCACCGGGGCCGGCCGCGGGCTCGGCCGTGCGCACGCGCTCGCCTTCGCCGCCGAGGGCGCCAAGGTCGTCGTCAACGACCTCGGCGTCGGCCTCGACGGCACCGGCGGCGGCGCCGGGCCCGCCCAGGAGGTCGTCGACGAGATCACGGCGTCGGGTGGCGAAGCGGTCGCCCACGGCGGCGACATCGCCACCGCCGACGGCGCGGCCTCGCTCGTCGCCACCGCCCTGGACACGTTCGGCCGCCTCGACACCCTCGTCAACAACGCCGGCTTCCTGCGCGACCGCATGCTCGTCAACCTCGACGAGGATGACTGGGACGCCGTCATGCGCGTCCACCTCAAGGGCCATTTCCTGCCGCTCAAGCACGCCACCGCGCACTGGCGGGCGGAGGCCAAGGCCGGACGCGATCCCGTCGCGCGGGTGGTCAACACCAGCTCCGGCGCGGGTCTGCGCGGCAGCGTCGGTCAAGGCAACTACGCGGCCGCCAAGGCCGGGATCGTCGGCCTCACGCTCGTCGCCGCCGCCGAGTCCGCCCATTACGGCGTCCAGGTCAACGCGATCGCCCCCGCTGCCCGCACCCGGATGACCGAGCAGACCTTCGCCGAGACGATGGCCGCCCCTGAGGGAGCCGCCTTCGACGCCATGGCCCCGGAGAACGTCTCCCCGCTCGTCGTCTGGCTCGGCTCCGCCGCCTCGGCCGGGGTCACCGGCCGCGTCTTCGAGGCCGAGGCCGGCCGGATCACCGTCATGGAGGGCTGGCGCCCCGGCCCGACGGCCGACAAGGGCGCCCGCTGGACCCCGGCGGAGGCCGGCGAGACGGCCCTGAAGCTCCTCGCGGAGTCCGAGCCGCCGCAGCCGGTGTACGGAAGCCGCTGATTACCCGACCGTCCCTCCCCTGGGCCCGGCACGCAACGTCGTGCCGGGCCCACGGCATGTCCGGTCCGCCTCGTCGTGCCGGGGCCGGCACACGTCCGGACCTGCTTGTGGCGCCGGACCCGCGGCAGGTCCGGTCTGACTGGTCCTGCCGGGCACGCCGCACGTCCGGACCCGCTCCCTCCGGCAGCCCGGCGCAGGTGCCCCGCCCCCCTTTCCCGCTCACCGGGAACGGGCGCTCCCCGGCGTCGGCGGCACCGGCCTAGCCTCGCCGGACAGCCCCAACCGCCCGCAGGAGGAACCCGCCATGCTCACGGACCGCCAGAGACACGAGGCGGCCGAGCTGCTCCGCTCCGCCGAACACCGTGTCACGCCGATCGCCCCGCTGACCGAGGCGTTCCCCGGCATCGGTACCGAAGACGCGTACGAGATCCAGCTCGTCAACATCCGGCACCGCCTCGCGGCGGGGGCGGAGGTGCGCGGTCACAAGGTCGGCCTGTCCTCCCCGGTCATGCAGCGGATGATGGGCGTCGACGAACCGGACTACGGCCATCTGCTCCACGACATGGAGCTGCGGCCCGAGGTTCCCGTCACCGCCGCCCGGTACTGCCACCCGCGCGTCGAGGTCGAGGTCGGCTTCGTCCTCGGCGACGACCTGCCGGGCGAGACCTGCACCCCGGCGGACGTCCTCGCCGCCACCGAACGCGTCGTGCCCGCCGTGGAGCTGATCGACAGCAGGATCCGCGACTGGCGGATCACCATCGCCGACACCATCGCGGACAACGCCTCCTCCGCCGGATACGTCATCGGCGAGGGCAGGGACCCCCGTGAGCTCGACCTCAAGGGGATCGACGCCCGGCTGACCAGCAGCGGCGAACTCCTCGCCGAGGGCCGCAGCGACGCCGTGCTCGGCGACCCGACGGTCTCCGTCGCCTGGCTGGCCCGTACCGTCGCCCGCTTCGGCGTGCCCCTGAAGAAGGGGCACGTGGTGCTGCCCGGCTCGTGCACCCGGGCCGTCGACGTGGCGGCCGGGGCGACCTTCACCGCCGAGTTCACCGGGCTGGGCTCGGTCTCCCTCTCGTTCATCTGAGGTGATCATGACCATCAAGACCAAGGCGACCGCCGCCATCGTTGGATCCGGCAACATCGGCACCGACCTGCTGTACAAGCTGCTGCGCTCCGAGCACGTCGAACCCCGCTGGATGATCGGTGTCGACCCCGACAGCGAGGGCCTCGCCCGCGCCGCCCGCGCCGGCCTGGAGGCCAGCCACGAAGGCGTCGACTGGCTGCTCGCCCAGGACGAGAAGCCCGACATCGTCTTCGAGGCCACCAGTGCCTACGTCCACCGGGCCAACGCCTCCCGCTACGCCGAACTCGGCATCAAGGCGGTCGACCTGACGCCGGCCGCCGTCGGCCCCGCCGTCGTCCCGCCCGCGAATCTCCACGAGCACCTCGACCAGCCCAACGTCAACATGATCACCTGCGGCGGACAGGCCACCATTCCCATGGTGTACGCGGTCTCGCGCGTCGTCCCCGTCTCGTATGCGGAGATCGTGGCCTCCGTGGCCTCCGTCTCGGCCGGCCCCGGAACCCGGGCGAACATCGACGAGTTCACCCGCACCACCTCGCGCGGCATCGAGACCATCGGCGGTGCCGCGCACGGCAAGGCCATCATCATCCTCAACCCGGCCGAGCCGCCCGTCATCATGCGCGACACCGTCTTCTGCGCCATCCCCCAGGACGCCGACCGGTCCGCCATCGCCGTCTCCGTCAAGGAGATCGCGGACCAGGTCGCCGCGTACGTCCCCGGCTACCGGCTGCGCGCCGAACCGCAGTTCGACGACCCGAGCACCGAGAACGGGGGGATGGCGCGCGTCGCGATCTTCCTGGAAGTGGAGGGCGCGGGCGACTACCTGCCGCCCTACGCCGGAAACCTCGACATCATGACCGCCGCCGCCACCAAGGTCGGCGAGGAGTTCGCCAAGGCGATCCTCGCCCCGGGCGCGTAAGGAGCACTTCGCATGCCCTACTCGGACACCCTCGACATCCGGATCACGGACTCCTCGCTGCGCGACGGCTCGCATGCCAAGCGCCACCAGTTTACCGCCGACGACGTACGGTCCGTCGTCGCCGCCCTCGACGACGCCGGCGTCCCGGTGATCGAGGTGACGCATGGCGATGGCCTCGGCGGATCCTCGTTCAACTACGGGTTCTCCAAGACCCCCGAGCAGGAACTGATCAAGGCCGCCGTGGACACCGCGCGGCGGGCGAGGATCGCCTTCCTGATGCTTCCCGGACTCGGCGTCAAGGACGACATCCGGGCCGCCCATGGCAACGGCGCGAGCATCTGCCGCATCGCCACCCACTGCACCGAGGCCGACATCGCGGACCAGCACTTCGGACTCGCCCGCGAGATGGGCCTGGAGACCGTCGGCTTCCTGATGATGGCCCACTCCACGACGCCCGAGAAGTTGGTCCGGCAGGGCCGCATCATGGCCGACGCCGGCTGCCAGTGCGTGTACGTGGTCGACTCGGCCGGCGCCATGGTCATGGACGACGTCACCGCGAGGGTCGAGGCCCTGGTGGCCGAGCTCGGCGACGACGCCCAGGTCGGCTTCCACGGGCACGAGAACCTGGCCCTCGGCACCGGCAACTCCATCGCCGCCATCAAGGCCGGAGCCCTCCAGATCGACGGCTCCACCCGCCGGCTCGGCGCCGGCGCGGGCAACACCGCCGTCGAGGCCCTCGTCGCCGTCTGCGCCAAGATGGGCATCCGTACCGGCATCGACGTCCTGAAGATCATCGACGCGGCCGAGGACGTCGTCCGACCGGTCATGGACGAGGAGTGCCGGCTCGACCGGCTCGCCCTGCTCATGGGCCACGCCGGCGTCTACTCCAGCTTCCTCAAGCACGCCTACCGCCAGGCCGAGCGCTACGGCGTCTCCGGCGCCGAGATCCTCCTGCGCGCGGGCGAACGCCGGCTGGTCGGCGGCCAGGAGGACCAACTCATCGACATCGCCGTCGAACTCGCCGCACAGAACTGAACCCACAGAAACCAGGAGGGACGAGATGACTGCTCTCAACGACGAGGTCAGGGTCATCGAGACGGGCAGGCCGCCCACGCGCTTCGCCCGCGGCTGGCACTGCCTCGGCCTCGCCGACGGCTTCAAGGACGGAAAGCCGCACGAGATCGAGGCCTTCGGCACCAAGCTGGTGGTCTTCCAGGGACAGGACGACGGGCAGCTGCACGTCCTGAACGCCTACTGTCCGCACATGGGCGGCAACCTCTCCCAGGGCAGCGTCAAGGGCGACGCCGTCGCCTGCCCCTTCCACGACTGGCGCTGGTCGGGCGACGGCCGCTGCGCCGGCATCCCGTACGCCCGCCGGGTCCCGCCCCGCGCCAGGACCCGCGCCTGGATCGCCCTGGAGCGGAACAAGCAGCTCTTCGTCTGGAACGACCCCGAGGGCAACCCGCCGTCCCCCGAGGTGACGGTCCCCGAGATAGCGGGCATCCACGGCCCGGACGCCGACCAGTGGAGCGACTGGACCTGGAAGACCCTCCGCGTCGAGGGCGCCAACTGCCGCGAGATCGTCGACAACGTCGTGGACATGGCGCACTTCTACTACGTCCATTACGCCTTCCCCGAGTACTTCAAGAACGTCTTCGACGGCCACGTCGCCACGCAGTACATGGAGAGCAGCCCCCGCGGGGACATGGAACTGGGCACCCTCAGCTCCGGCCGCCTGCGCTCCGACGCCTCCTACTTCGGCCCCTCCTACATGATCGACCACCTCTACAGCGACGTCGGCGGCGGCGCGGAGATGGAGATCGTCCTGATCAACTGTCACTACCCGATCGACGCCGACAGCTTCCTGCTCCAGTACGGGGCGATCGTGCGGCGGCTGCCCGGGATGACGGACGAGCAGGCCGCCGAGGCCGCACGACTCACCGCCGAGGGAGCCACCGTCGGCTTCGAGCAGGACGTGGAGATCTGGCAGAACAAGACCCGGATCGACAACCCCCTGCTCACCGAGGAGGACGGTCCCGTCTACCAACTGCGCCGGTGGTACGAGCAGTTCTACGTCGACGTCGCCGACGTCAAGGACGAGATGACCCGCCGCTTCGAGTTCGAGATCGACACCCAGCGCGCCAACACGGCATGGCGCGCCGAGGTCGAGGAGAACCTCGCGCGCCGCGCTGCGGAGACGGAAACCGGAGCCTGACATGCGAGCCGTGGAGTGCGTGGCCTGCGGCAACCAGGTCCTGTGCGAGAAGTTCAGCGTCGCCCACACCTCCGTGCAGTGGACGGCCGACGCGGCCGTCGCCTGCGCGGAGTTCCGCGACCGGGTGAGCCCGGGCGGGACCACCGCCCGGATGCAGACCTGCCGGGCCCTGCGGGCGAGCATCGACCGCGCGGTCGAGAACGGGACGTTGACGGTCAGCACCTTGGAGTCCGGCGCCTTGGAGTCCGGCTCCTGGGGGTCCGGTACCCACAGCACCGGCTACCAGAGCACCGGATCCCGGAGCAGCGGCCGCCCCAGCACCGGAACCCCGGAGGCCGTCGATGTCTGAGCCCACGACCGGGGCCCGCACCCACCGGCTGCGTGTCGTCGAGGTCATCGCCGAGACGGCCGACGCGCACTCCCTGGTGCTCCAGGCACCACCGGAGAGCGCGGACCGCTTCACGTACCGCCCCGGGCAGTTCCTCACCCTGAAGCTGCCCGGAGCGGACGGGAGGCCGGCCGCCCGCTGCTACTCCCTCGCCAGCTCGCCCCACACCGGCGAGCCCCTGAAGATCACCGTCAAGCGGGTCGCCGGCGGGTACGGCTCCAACTGGGTCTGCGACCGGCTCGCGGCGGGGGACGACCTTGAGGTGCTGCCCCCGGCCGGCACCTTCACCCCGGACTCCCTCGACGGCGACCTGCTGCTGGTTGCCGGAGGGAGTGGCATCACCCCGGTCCTGTCGATCGCCAAATCGGCCCTGGCCGAGGGCCGGGGCCGGGTGGTGCTGCTGTACGCCAACCGCGACGAGTCCTCGGTCGTCTTCCGCGACGAACTGCGGGCGCTGACCCAGGACCACCCGCATCGGCTGCTGGTAGTCCACTGGCTGGAGTCGCTCCAGGGCCTGCCCTCCGTGGACCGGCTGGCCGCCGCGCTCGCGCCGTACGCCGACCGCGAGGCCTTCGTCTGCGGCCCGCAGCCGCTCATGGACGCCGTCGAGCAGACCCTGCGGGCGCTCGGCGCGCCCGGCGACCGCATCCACCGGGAACGGTTCTTCTCCCTCGGCGCAGACGTCTTCGACGCTCCAACGGTGCCGCAAGACACGTCGGGCGGGGGCGGCGGCACGGCCGAGGTCGAGCTCGACGGCGAGACCCACACGGTCGCCTGGCCGTCGACGGCACCGCTGCTCGACGTGCTCCTGGCCGCGGGCGTGGACGCCCCGTACTCCTGCCGGGAGGGCGCCTGCAGCGCCTGCACCTGCCGTGTCGTGGCGGGCGAGGTCAAGATGCTCCGCAACGACGCGCTGGACGACCAGGACATCGCCGAGGGGTACGTCCTTGCCTGCCAGGCCCTGCCCCTCACCGACCGGGTCGAGATCACCTACTCCTGAGAAGACCGCCATGTCCCGAACCTGCCTGGTCACCGGAGCGGCCTCCGGCATCGGCAAGGCCACCGTGGCCCGGCTGCGGGCGCAGGGCCACACCGTGATCGCTGCCGACCTCGCCGACGGCGACATCCGCGCCGACCTGTCCACGGCCGAAGGCCGGGCCGCACTCGTAACCCGGGCCGGCGAGCTGACCGGCGGACGTCTCGACGCTGTCGTCTCCCGCGCGGGCATCGCCCACTTCGACCCCTGACCCGGCCGTTGCTCGACGACCCGGAGATGCGGGGGCTCGTCGAGCGGAGCGTGCCGATGCCGCTGCACGGCCACGCCCGTCCCGAGCAGCATGCCCCGCTGATCGCGTGGCTGGCCTCGCCCGAGAACGTCCTCGTGACCGGACAGGTCGTCTTCGCCGACGGCGGCGCCGACGCGGTCCTGCGCGGCGACCGCACCTGGTGACCACCCGAAGGACGTACCTCCGTCACCGGCACCCTCACGGGTCTGCCGGGGACGGAGGCGTCACATCCAGTCGCTGAAGCGCAGCCAGGCCATCATGTTGTCCATCGAGGGCTGCGCGATCCCCGCGGCCGGCCCTGCACCGGCCGGTTGAGTCCGCTTCTCCGATTGACGGCCCGGCCCGAACATCGACTGCCACACCGACCGCGCGCAGCCGCGCACGGCCGGGGCGAGCCGTTCCATCTCCCGGTGGACGCCGTGGCCGCTCACCGAGATCGCGGCGATGGCCCGGCCCGCGCCGCGCAGCGGTGCGGCCACGCAGAACACCCCCCGGTATCCCTCCTCGTGGTCGAAGGCCACGCCGCGCTCGCGCGTCATCGCCAGCTCACGGCGGAGGGACTCGGGGCGGGTGATCGTGCGCGGGGTACGCGGCCGCAGCCCGTCCCGTATCACCTGGTCCACCGGCGCGCTGTCGCCGAAGGCGAGGATCGCCTTGCCCGAGGCCGTGCAGTACGCCGGCTGCCGCCCGCCCATGCGTGAGGGCACGACGGAGTCGTCCGAGCCACCGATTCGCTCCAGATAGACCACCTCGGAGCCGTCCAGCACGGTGAGGTGCACCAGATGGCCGGTGGACTCGTGCAGCGCGTGCAGATGGGGCAGCGCCGCTCGGCGGAGCCGGTTGTGGTGCGAGGCCATGGCGCCGAGCTCCAGCATGCCCATGCCCAGCCGGTAGTCGCGGCCCTCGCGCTCCAGCCAGCGCAGCTGAACCAGCTGATCGAGAATGCGGTGCGCGGAGGACCGGCGGATTCCCGAGCGCTGCACGACCTCGGTGAGTGTGAGCCGGGGCCCCGCGCTCTCGAAGGCGCTCAGCACCTTCGCCGCCTTCTCCAGCAGGGACAGCGGCGTCATCCCGGCCTCGACAGCCTCGACAGCACTGGTCGTCATCGGCACCTCCCACACGGACAGCACAGCCAATCGACCCCTGGCTGGGTCCGCAATCTCCGGTATTGCGTGGAGATTGCCAGAGGATGACGGGCACTGGGAAGAGGGAGTTCCGTCTCGGAACAGTAACGCGTAGGTTCCCTGTCGTCACGGCACGACGAGACCGGAAATCCGAGAGGGACCCCATGCGCGACGACGACGTTCTCACGGCGGTCCGCGCCCTCGCCCCCGCCCTGCGCGAGCGCGCGGCCGAGGCGGAGGCGCTGCGCCGGGTGCCCGACGCGTCCGTCGAGGAGCTGGAGGACGCCGGCTTCTTCCGACTGCTCCGGCCCCGGGCGTACGGCGGACTCGCCACCGACCCGGCTGTCTTCTACGCCGCCGTGCACGAGATCGCCAAGGCGTGCGGCTCGACCGGCTGGGCGGCGTCGGTCCTCGGCGTCCACCCCTGGTACGTGGCCCAGTTCGACCCACGCGCCCAGGATGAGGTCTGGGGCGCGGACGGATCCACCCAGATCTGCTCCTCCCACGCCCCCACCGGGGAGGTCGCCTCCGTCGACGGCGGATACCGGCTCTCCGGCCGGTGGCACTTCTCCGCCGGCAGCGACCACGCCCGCTGGGCGCTCCTCGGCGGCGTCGTCAACGACCGCGAGGGCCGCCCGGTCGACATGCTGACCTTCCTGGTGCCGCGCGCCGACTACCGCGTCGACGACGTGTGGGACACGGTCGGCCTGCGCGGCAGCGGCAGCAACGACATCGTCGTCGAGGACGCCTTCGTCCCCGCCCACCGGACGCTCGGCTACGGCCCGGTGACCGTGCTGCGCTGCCCCGGGCACGACGTCCACCCCGAACCGCTGTACCGGCTGCCGTACGCGGCCGTCTTCACCACCGCCATCTCCACCTCGATGGTCGGCATCGCCGAAGGCGCCCACGAGGACCAGGTCGGCGCGGCCCGCGGGCGCCTGAAGGCCTCGGACGGCCGGCGGGCCGCCGAGGACCCCTTCTCCCAGGTACGCATCGCCCGCGCCGCCGGCGAGATCGACGCCGCCCGGCTCCAGCTCGCCCGCAACATGGCCGACCTGTACACGCTCGCACGCGGCGGCGCCCAGATCCCGATGGAGCTGCGCGCCCGCACCCGCCGGGACCAGGCGCTCGCCACCGAACGCGCCATCACCGCCGTGGACCTGCTCATGGAGAACGCCGGCCGCGGGCCGCTCCACGTGGGCGACGACGTCCTCCAGCGGGCCTGGCGCGACCTGCACACCGGCCGCGGCCAGGCCGCCAACGACGTGGAGCGGGCGCTGCTCCTCTACGCCCAGGACGCCCTCGGCATGGACGTCCACGACCCCATGCTCTGACCCGGGGCCCTTCCCGGGCGGGGGTTCCCGCTCAGTGGGAGCAGCGCATTTCGCTGCCGCATGGCACGCCGTACGGTCCTGGCATTCCCCCACCACGACCCGAAAGGGGATGCCCCATGGCCGATGACGTCCTGGCAGCGATCCGTGACCTCGCCCCCGCCCTGCGCGACCGCGCGGCCGAGGCCGAGACGCTGCGCCGGGTGCCCGACACCTCCGTCAAGGAACTGGAGGACACCGGCTTCTTCCAGCTGCTCCAGCCCAAGGCCTTCGGCGGCCATGCGGCCGACCCGGTGGTCTTCTACTCGGCGGTCAAGGAGATCGCCAAGGCGTGCGGATCGACCGGCTGGGTCGCCTCCGTGGTCGGCGTCCACCCCTGGCACGTCGCCCTCTTCGACCCCCGCGCCCAGCAGGAGGTGTGGGGCCAGGACCCCAAGACCCGTATCGCCTCCTCGTACGCCCCCACCGGCAAGGCCACCGCCGCCGTCGGCGGCTTCCGGCTCTCCGGCCGGTGGCACTTCTCCTCCGGCTGCGACCACGCCCGGTGGGCGCTCCTCGGCTGTCTCGTCACCGACGGCGAGGGCAACCCGGTCGACATGCGCACCTTCCTGATCCCCAAGTCCGACTACCGCGTCGACGACGTCTGGGACACCGTCGGCCTGCGCGGCACCGGCAGCAACGACGTCGTCGTCGAGGACGTCTTCGTCCCCGAGCACCGCGCCCTGAGCTTCGGCCCGGTCACCGCCCTGAACGTGCCCGGCCACGAGGTCAACCCCGAGCCGCTGTACCGGCTGCCGTACGCCGGGGTGTTCACCACCACCATCTCCACCCCGATCGTCGGCATCGCCGAGGGCGCCTTCGAGTCCTACGCCGAGGCCACCCGGCAGCGGTTCCGCGTCTCGTACGGGCAGAAGGTCGCCGAGGACCCCTTCGCGCAGGTCCGCATCGCCCGCGCCGCCAGCGACATCGACGCGAGCTGGCTGCAACTGACCCGCAACATGGGCGAGATGTACGCCCTCGCCGAGCGCGGCGAGGAGATCCCGATGGAGCTGCGCACCCGCACCCGCCGCGACCAGGTGCTCGCCACCGAACGCTCGGTCGCGGCCGTCGACCTGCTGATGGAGAGCTCCGGCGGCAGCGCCATGCGCACCGGTCCCGGCCTCGTCCAGCGCGCCTGGCGCGACGCCCACACCGGGCGCGGCCACGCCGCCAACGACCCCGAGCGGGCCCTGGTCATGTACGGGCAGAGCGCGCTCGGCATCGACATCCAAGACACCATGGCCTGAGAGGCGGAGACGATGGCAGAGCTCACGTACGAGTCGACCTCCCGCACCGCCAAGGCGGCCGCGCTCACCCTCCACTACCACGAGGCCGCACCCGCCGGGCCGGCCACGGAGACATCAGCGGCTGGCGCCGCGGGCCCCGTCGTGATCATGCTCCACGGCGGCGGCCCCGGAGCCTCCGGCTGGAGCAACTTCGGCCGCAACCTCCCCGTCCTCGCCGAGCACTTCCGTACGCTCCTCGTCGACCAGCCCTGCTTCGGCCGCTCGGACAAGCCGGAACTCGACAAGGACTACTTCAGCTTCAGCGCGGACGCCGTCGCGGCCCTCATGGACGAACTGGGCATCGACCGGGCGCACTTCATCGGCAACTCCCTCGGGGGCGGCACCGCTGTCCGGATGGCCCTCAACCACCCGGGCAAGGTCGGCAAGCTCCTTCTGATGGGTCCCGGCGGGGTCTCCGTCAACCTCTTCGCCCCCGACCCGACCGAGGGCATCAAGCGGCTCTTCGAGTTCAACGCCTCACCCGAGCCCACCAAGGAGCAACTGCGCGCCTTCCTCGGTGTCATGGCCTACGACCAGTCGATCGTCACCGACGAACTCGTCGAGGAACGCTGGGCCTCGGCCACCGACCCCGACACCCGGCTCGGCAGCGCCCGGATGGGCGCCTCGTTCGCCAACCCCGCCTGGGCCGAGGACGTGATGCTCTGGCGCGAGGCCCACCGGATCACCCAGCCGGTGCTGCTGACCTGGGGCCGCGAGGACCGCGTCAACCCCCTCGACGGTGCGCTGGTCGCCCTCAAGACCATCCCCGACGCGCGTCTGCACGTCTTCCCGCACTGCGGCCACTGGGCCCAGACCGAGCAGGCCGACGAGTTCAACCGCCTCGCGGTCGACTTCTTCTCCCACTGAACCCGCCCCGGCGGTTTCTCACCCTTCGTCACGACACAAGAGGTGCACACCATGGACATCCGTGCTCTCGGCTACCTGCGCCTGGAGACCACCACGCTGGACGAGTGGCGCCGCTACGCGCTCGACGTCCTCGGCATGGTGGAGGCAACCGGCACCACCGAGGACACCCTCTGCCTCCGCCTGGACGACCGCGCGTACCGCATCGTCATCCAGGCCGGCGAGAGCGACCGGCTCCTCGCGGCCGGCTGGGAGGTGGCGAACGCCGCCTCACTCGCCCGCGCCGCCGAGGAGCTGGAGGCGGCCGGCATCGCCGTCAAGGCAGCCGACCCCGCCGAACTCGCCGAGCGCCGCGTCCAGGGCCTGATCCACGTCACGGATCCGTGCGGCAACCCGCTGGAGATCTACTGGGGCCAGGCCCAGGACCACACCGCGCTCGGCACCCCGTACGGCAACCGCTTCGTCACCGGAGACCTGGGCCTCGGCCACGTCGTGCTCCCGGTGCCGGACATCGAGGCCGCGCTCGACTTCTACGAGAACCTGCTCGGCTTCCAGCTGCGCGACTCGATGAAGCTGCCACCGCAGGCCGTCCCGACCGCCACCGAGCAGCGGGACTTCCACTGGATGCACTTCCTGAGCCCCAACCGCCGCCATCACAGCCTCGGCCTCTACCCCGGCGCCCTGCCCCCCGGCATCGTGCACTTCATGGTGGAGCTGGAGACCCTCGACGACGTGGGCCGCGGCCTCGACCGCATGCAGGCTGCCGGCATCCCCATCGCGTCCAGCCTCGGCCGCCACACCAACGACCGCATGGTGTCCTTCTACGCCCAGGCCCCCGGCGGCTTCCAGGTCGAGTACGGCTGGGACGGCCTCGTCGTCGACCCCGCCAGCTGGGTCGCGAAGGAGATCACCGCCGACAGCTTCTGGGGCCACCGGTGGAACGGCTGATCGCCCCCTCCGAGTTCCGGGACGTGCTCGGCCGCTTCGCCAGCGGCATCACGGTGGTGGCGACGCTCGACACCGACGCCCTGGAGCCCGTCGGGTTCGCCTGCCAGTCCTTCGCCTCGCTCTCCCTCGACCCTCCGCTGGTCATGCTGGCCGTGGGCAAGAACTCCACCAGCTGGCCGAGGATTGAGCGGTCGGGCCGCTTCTGCGTCAACATCCTCGCCGAGGATCAGCAGGCCACCTGCGCCGCGCTGGGCCGCAGCGGCCCCGACAAGTTCGCCGGGGTGCCCTGGAGCGTCGGCGAACAGGGCACCGTGCGCATCGACGGAGCCCTGGCCCATGTGGAGTGCGAGCTGCACGCCGTGTACGAGACCGGGGACCACCATCTGGTCACCGCGCAGGTGGTGGCGCTCGACGCGGGGGAGGACGGCCGGCCGCTGCTGTTCTTCCGCAGCCGTTACGCCGTGGGCGCGTTCTGATGCCCCTCGACGTCGAGAAGGCGGTCTCCGCGCCGCCGGTACGCACCGAGGTCAGGTGGGACGAGCGCGATGTACGGCTCTACCACCTGGCGCTCGGCGCGGGCGTCCCCGAGACCGACCCGCGCGAACTGCGGTACGTCTACGAGGGGCACGAGCGGGGCCTCCAGGTCCTGCCCACCTTCGGGGTGGTCGCGGGCGGTAGTGGCGGTGTCGGCTTCCAGGTCTTCGACCTGCCGGGCGTCGACATCGACCTGGCGAAGGTGCTGCACGGCGGCCAGGAGATCACGGTGCACCGCCCGCTGCCCGCCGCCGCCCGCGCGACCGCGGTCACCCGGTCCACGGCCGTGTACGACAAGGGCAAGGCCGCCGTCATCGTCCAGGAGTCCACCCTCCTCGGCGAGGAAGGCGAATCGCTGATCACCCAGCGCAACCAGATCTTCGTCCACGGGGAGGGCGGCTTCGGCGGCGACCGCGGCCCCTCCGAGCGCCTCCCCGCGCCCGACCGGGAGCCCGATCTGGTGACCGAGATCCCGACGCTCCGTCAGCAGGCCCTGCTCTACCGGCTCACCGGGGACTGGAACCCGCTGCACGCCGACCCCGTCACCGCCCGCCGCGCGGGCCACGACCGCCCCATCCTGCACGGGCTCTGCTCCTTCGGAATGGCGGTCAAGGCGGTCACCGACCGGCTGCTCGGAGGCGACGCAAGCGCGATCGCCGGCTGCCGTACCCGCTTCGCCGGGGTCTTCTTCCCCGGCGAGACCCTGCGGCTGCGCGTCTGGGAGGCCTCCGACGGCTACCGGCTGACGGCCACGGCCGCGGACCGCGAGGACGCGCCGGTCCTCACCGACGCGCGGATCACCGCGCGATGACCCGGCGGCCGGGGCGGAGGACGGCCCGCCCC
>NZ_JBLVKW010000060.1:0-52186 GCF_048270745.1 Streptomyces sp. NPDC056231
CAACGCAGCGAACTTTGGCGCTTCGCGCCTCCGGGCCGAGGATGCGTTTCCCTCCCCGGCTGAAGCCGGGGATACCCACGCAAGATCACGGATGGTGTACTTGATACGGCGTCTTCGCAGGTAGCCACGATTACGGTGGGAGCTGTATGCCTTGTCGCCGCTCACGTGGTCGGGCCGGGTACAGGGCCGTCCACCCCACGGTCGTGGAACCCGGATCCGGTTCAGGACCTCGATCATCTGCGGGGCGTCGCCCCACTGGCCCGGCGTGATCAACAGAGCCAGGGGGCGGCAGCCGCCCTCGCCGGATGCCTGAGCTGGCCGGGCGCGTGTCGGCGAGCACCTCGAGAAGCCCTGGCACCGCGTCCGAGGGCTGATCGTGGGAACCGGGCTGAGGTCATAGCAATCGGTCGACCAGCCCGTCGATGTAGTCCGGGGTGAGCGGGGCCATGCCGAACAAGACGCGGATATACATCGGGGCCAAGATGTGGTCCAGCACGTCGAATGCGTCGGGTGCGTGCTCGCCACGGTCGCGGGCGCGATCGAGCATGGACTGCAGTTGCCGCATGCGTTCGGCGCGGAGGTCGTCACCAGCCTGCAGGCCCTGCTGACCGTTGCTCGACAGGGCGACGGCCAGGTGCAGCACCGCCGGCCCATCGGGTCCGGTGATCTCGCGGGCCACTTGGGCCGCGTAAGTGCGCAGGTCGCCGGCCAGGCTCCCGGTGTCGGGCATCGGCGACTGCGCGTTGAGGCGGGTGAGCGCCACGTCGGTGAGCAGGGTTTCCAGGCTGCCCCACCGGCGGTAGATGCTGCTGTCGGCTACGCCTGCGCGGGCTGCGACGTCGCCGACGGTGAAGGTGCCGTAGCCGCGCTCGCGGATCAGGTCGGTGACGGCTTGGTGTACCTGCGCGCCGACGCGGGCGCTGCGCCCGCCGGGCCGCCGGGCTCGCTGTCGCTCGTTCATGCCCCCCACCTTAACGCAGTTACAACTTGCGTTTGCGAGGCAACCCTCCTTATATTCGCCTAACGCAGTCGATGACTGCTTTAGGGTGCTCAGGTGTATCGCCACCCGCGTCGACCGTGGCCGGGCACAACAAACGATTGAGGGGGATCCCATGGCTGCATCGCATGCGACCGTAGGCAGTCGATCAAACCGGACCGTGCGGCTCACGGTGACCTGCCTAGGCCAGTTCATGGTCCTGCTCGACAACACGATTGTTGGAGCGGCGCTGCCCGATATGCAGCACCGGCTGCACACTCAGCTGACCGGTCTGCAATGGATCGTCGACGCGTACGTACTGCTGGTCGCCATGCTGCTGCTGTCCGGCGGTGTCTTCGCCGACCGGTTCGGCCGCAAGCGGGTGTACCTGGCCGGCGTGGTGGTGTTCACCGCCGCGTCGGTGGTGTGCAGCCTCGCGCCCTCGGTCGGCTGGCTGATCGCCGGCCGGGCGCTGCAGGGCATCGGGGCCGCGGCGCTGAGCCCTGCCTCGCTGGCCCTGCTCGCCGCCGCCTATCCCGTGCCGCAAGAACGAATGAAGGCGATCGGGCTGTGGGCCGGATTCAGCGGAATCGGTCTGGCCGCAGGCCCCGTGGCCGGCGGCGTGCTGACAGAAGCCTTCGGCTGGCCCGCCATCTTCCTGGTCAATCTGCCCATCGGCGTGGTCCTGCTGCTGGTCGGCCTGCGCCACCTCGGCGAGTCCCGCAATCCGAGCGCCCCCGCGATCGACATCCCGGGCACGGTGCTGTCCGTTCTGGCGGTGGGGGTGCTGACCTACGGGCTGATCGAGGGTGGTGCCCGCGGCTGGACCTCACCGGTCATCCTGGGAAGCTTCACCGCCGCGGTGATCCTCCTCGCCGCCTTCACCGCCGTCGAAGCGCGCCGCTCCGCTCCGATGCTGCCGCTGCGGCTGTTCCGGCAGCGCCTGTTCACCGTGTCCAACACCGCCATGGTCGTGGTGGGGTTCGCGCTCATGGGCTCGTCGTTCTTCTTCTCCCAGTTCTTCGTGTACGTCCAGGGCAGCTCGATCCTGCGCGCCGGCCTGCAGACCCTGCCGGTATCCCTCACCATGGTGATCGTCAGCCCGTACGCGGGCCGGCTCGCCGCCCGGTACGGCTTCCGAATCGTGGTTACCACCGGCCTGGCCCTGGCCGGCCTGGGACTGCTGGTGCTCGGTCTGGTGCACGCCGACACCGTCTACGGGAACGTGTGGTGGCGGCTGGGACTCGCCGGCACCGGCTTCGCCCTGACCATGTCCCCACTGACAGGCGCCGCCATCCAAGCAGTCAGCCCGCAGGAAGGCGGCCTCGCCTCAGGCATCAGCAGCACCACCCGGCAGATCGGCGCGGTGCTCGGCGTGGCGGTACTCGGAGCCATCGTCCGCACCCGGCAATCCGGCGGCGCCTCCTTCGAGACCGGCCTCAACAGCGCCTTCCTCGCCGCCGGCACCGTCACATTGGCCACCGCCGTGTTCACCGGCCTGTGGCTGGCGAGGTCCAAGCCCGCGGAAGGCTCCCCGGCCCCGCAACGTTCCACGGATCCAGATGCGGTCACCACCTCGAACGAGGCATCCGTGAACAGCTGTTGACAACAACCGCCTTGGCCAGAGAAGCGGCTGCGCGCCGAGGGCGTCGACATCACCATGCCGCTCCGAGGCCCCCTGGGCGAACGCTACTTCCAGGTCACCGACCCCAGCGGCGTGACCGCCCAGTTCATCGAGTGGGTCACCCTGCCCAGCCCCAAGAACACCCGAAGCCCCATCGCACCAGGGTGACGCGATCCTGGTCCGGCGACGCCCCGCCAAGACCGTGTGCGACAACCCGCAACCACGCAAGGGACCCCGACCTTGTCCCCAGACCCGACCACCGTGCACCCGCTGCCCGCCCACGAACGCGTGGTGTTCCTCAACCCGCTGGTCACCTCACCGAACATCACCGTGGGCGAGTACACGTATTACGACGACCCGGACGGCGCCACGGACTTCGAGCGCCGCAACGTCCTCTACGCCTACGGGCCGGAGCGTCTCGTCATCGGCAAGTACTGCGATCGCCTCGGGAACCACATTCCTGATGGCCGGCGCCGAGCACCCGACGATGGGGGTGTCGACGTACCCGTTCACCATGTTCGGCGGCCGGTGGGCCGAGCAGACCCTGGACATCGTCACCGCCATGCCCAGCCGCGGCGACAACACGGTCGTCGGCAACGACGTCTGGTTCGGTTATCGGGCGACCGTCATTGCGGGCGTGCGGATCGGCGACGGCGCCATCATCGCGGCCGGAGCGGTGGTCACCGCCGACGTTCCGCCGTACACGATCGTCGGCGGCAACCCGGCCAGGCCGATACGGCATCGCTTCGACGACGCCGACGTCGAGCGGCTGCGGCGCGCCGCGTGGTGGGACGGGCCTGCCGGCCTCGTCACCGAACAGGCCCGCACCCTCATGGCCGGAACCCCGGCCGACATCGAACGCATCGCCACCGAGCACGGATTGGGGAAACCCCTTTGAGTCATTCGCCCCAGGTGTCCATCGCTGAAAACGCGGTGGCCGACAGTGCGGCCGGACCTTACGCCCTCACCACGGGACCGGACGGCGCCCTATGGTTCACCCTCGTCCACAGCGGCCGGATCGGCCGCCTCGTCCCCGGCGAGAAGCCGACGAGCCACCGGCTCGAACCCGACAGCGGGCCGACCGTCATCACCCCCGGCCCGGACCGCGCACTGTGGTTTACCGAGTACCGGGCGGACCGGATCGGGCGGATCGCCACCGACGGCGTGATCGACGAATTCGACGTGCCCACCCCCGGCTGCGGGCCGGGACCATCCCCGCGGGTGCGGGGAGCAGAGGACCTGGACGACACCGAGGACCGTGATGGGGGGGACCATCCCCGCGGGTGCGGGAAGCAGATCCAGACGGTGCGCGGTGCGGTCGATGTACGGGGCGACGGCGGCGAGGACCAGGGGCGGAGGCTCACTCGATGGCCTCCAGCCGGTGCACGATGCGCGCCGCGGATGGATGTCGGGTAGGAGTGGCGCGCATCGGGTGGGCTCGGTGCGGTGTTCCGGTGGGCCCTGTGCGTCGCGTTTCCCCTAATCCGATCTGTAGGCGGTTCGAACTCGTTCGTGCAAGGGGCTCGAGTCGCTTCACGCCGGTGACGGATGTCTTGAGTCCCCCTGGCCCGCGAGGCCTCCTCAAAGAGCGGCACCGTCACCGGCGAATTTCGCGGGGTGACGCGGACCCCGGGCCGATGCCTCCGTTTCCCCTGGCCGTTTGAGGCCTCTGCCCAGAGCGGCACGGCCCGGCATGCACCGCCCTATGCCGGCCGACTCCGAACTCGCCCAGGCCATCACCGTGCTGGCCCGTGCCCGGCAAGACGCGGTCTGGAGCCGACAGCAGATCGTCAACCAGGTCCGCTCGCTGCTGCGCGAGTACTATCCCGCTGCCCTCCTCGCTTTCCAGAGCAAGAAGGGCGGCTTGACCCGGCCCGATGCCCGGGTCGTTCTTGCTCTGGCACCCACCCCGGCCAAGGCCGCCCGGCTCACCCTCGCCCAGCTGCGGGCTGCCCTCAAACGCAGCGGCCGCACCCGCTCCTTCGACGCGGAAGCCGAGCGCCTGCAGGCCGTCTTCCGCTCCGAGTACGCTCACCAGATTCCAGCGGTCGAAGGCGCCTTCGGCCAGCAGCTGCAGGCCCTCCTCATGCAATTGGCCGCGGCCTGCCAGGCCACGGACGACCTCGCCGCCGCCGCTGATGAGTGCTTCCACCAGCACGCGGACAGCGAGATTCTGCTCAGCTTCCCCGGCCTGGGCTCTCTGCTCGGTGCTCGCCGAGATCGGCGACGACCGGGCTCGTTTCACCGACGCCAGAGCCCTCAAGTCCTATGCTTGCTCCGCACCGATCACGCGCGCCTCTGGGAAGAAACGCTTCGTCGGGCGCCGCTTCGTCAAGAACTCCACCACTGCCTCCAGACCCGGAAGTGCTACGCCGAACAACACGCCTTCAGCCCACTACTCGCGCTCTCCGGCGGGCAGCCAGCTTGACCTCTTGGCTCCCTGAAATGTCTTGACACGGGCCTGTGTCAAGGGGAAACGCGGCAGGGTGCACCGGGGTGGATGCCGAGCATCGTCACCGGCGATGTCCTGCACTGAGCCTCCGCCAACTTGAAGTCACAGGTCAAAGGGCTGGTGTGACGGTCTTCCGGAGTACTCGCGCTGGTCGTGTACGGCAGTCTGCGGAGTAGATCGTTTGTCAGCGTGTTTTCGACATGGACGTTCAGGATGGGAACACCAATGTCCGTTTGCGTGGCTCCGCCCCTGGACGGGTGCGGTGCGTGGGGCGTACATCAACGGGTTCACGCAATGTGGATGAGCACCTGGCCGTGGACTCTCAGCCCGCACCGCCTTGCCCAGGCCTTGGTGGCTCGGCCCGTGGTCGACCCCGCAGAACACGCACTTACAGTCTGCGGATCGATGCGGGGTGAGGGACGGTTCGGGCCGTGTAGAAGGATGGCTGGAGTCGGCCGGTCAGCGCCAGGAAGGCGACGAACGCGCCTGTGACGATCCAGCCGGGCCATCCGGCCATGCTCATGTGCAGGGGATCCAGTGCTGCCTTGGAATCGGCGAACTCCGTGACCATGGCGACACTCACCGAACTCACGAACGCATGGCCGATGACGGCGGGTACGACCGAGCCGGAGCGCAGACGCAGCCATGTGAAGACTGGCAGGATGAGGAGGCAACTCACCAGCATGGCGGGCACCGACACATACCAGGGCCGACCTGGGTACTGGCCGCCCATCAGCAGCGTGGGCAGGTGCCACAGGGCGAAGGCCGCGCCGGTGATTGCGTACGCCCGTATCAGGCTCCGGCGGTCACCGTCCTGTGCGAGGCGCGGAAAAAGGTAGCCCTGCCAGCCCAGTTCCTCGCCGAAGAACAGCGGAAGCGACACCAGCATGTTCAGCACCGCTGCGGCCGCCCACGAGCCGAGCCCGTTCCAGTGCACTCCACCGAACGGGTAGCGGCCGGCGAAGGTGCCGATGACAAGAGCAGCCGTGGTGAGGCCGGCGGGGACGACGAAAGCCATCAGGCACGCCCGTGCAGCACGCCCCCAGGGCTTCGTCCAGCGCAGGGCGAGCGTGTCCCGCACCCGGCCGCTGCGCTCGACCCAGCGGACGACGAGGATTGCGGCGAGGGCAGGCGCCAACATCGCGGCCGCGATGCACACCTGCTCCAGTGCACCAGTCTCCTCGCGTGCGTCACGGCGCTGGTAACCACTGGCCAGGAGTGGTGACATGGCCGCCCACATGCCGATGTAAGCGACACCGAGGAAGATGAACAGACCACGTCGCCGGTTGACGAGCGGTAAGTGCCTGGTTGAAAGCGTCATGACGTGAAACCTACGGATCGGCGCAGCAGCGAGGAATCCAGCTAGAGCGCATATCGACAGTGGAGCTGACTCCCCTTCCTGCAGGGAGACCTCTCCACCCATCGAAGACAGTCAGCGGTTGACTTCGAGGGTCGTCAGGACCAGCAGAGCGCACAGGAGGTGGGTGGCACGAGCGGGGTCGGTGCGGAGTTTGGTGAGGGTCCGCCAGTGTTCTTGAGGTGGGCGAAGCCGTGTTCGGCTGGTGCGCGTCCGGTGGCAAGGACGCGGTTGGCGTCCTTCTGGCCTGGGGCGAGCTTGTGGGCGCGGGTCGCGGTGAAGCCGGTAACGATCACGGGGTCACGTACGTCGTTGTCCAGGCCGCGGAAGCCGAGGTCCGCGAGGGCCCCGAGGTCGGCGGCGCGCAGGTGAGCCAGGACGTGATCGTGGCGGGCGGCGGTGATGTCGTGGGTGCGGCCGGGCCGGGCGGCGGATATCCGGATCAGGCGGCCGATCTCGTCGGTGAGGGCGAGGAAGTGCAGGCGGTGGCGGCGGAGTTTGCCGGAGTAGTTCCGTCGGTCGGCGCTTCCGGTGCGGCGCTGGGTGGGGATGAGGGTGCCGTCGATCAGGACCACCTCCCTGCCCCGTTTGGCGATCTTCTTCCGGGCGCGGTCCAGACGAGGGACCTGCGCGGCAAGCAGTCCGATCAGTTCGTCGCGCCAGTGGCGGACGGTGGTCTGGGACACGTTGTTGCCGCCGGCCATGTCGGCCAGGCGCTGGTCGTGACGCAGCACGGCCAGGACGATCACCGCGGTCCTCCCGGGCGGCAGGACCCGCCACCTGGACCGTATCGCCTTCAGATGACGGCGCAGCACGTCGGCAAGGTGGTTGACGGTGCTCGTGCACAGTGGCAGACGGCACTGGTAGACAAGCGGGCAGGAGTCCTCGGCGCGTTCTTCGGTTCTCGTCACACAGCTCCAACGGCCACCGGGGGCGCCCCGGTTACGCCGTACCGCACCGTTGCGGGCGGCAGCGTCCCGGGTCACAGACGGGTTGTGAACCGGCCGTCGGGAAGTTTGCGCAGCCAGCCACGGTCGGCCAGTCTCACCAGCTTCCCACGCAGCGGTTCCAGCTTGCCCCGCACGCTGACGTCCCCCCCCAGCATCTCGCCGACCTGCCGGGCCATGACCGGTCCGGCGGCCTGCCGCACGGCGGCATGGATGCGCAACCGCAAGGTCTGCAACGCTGCTTCCCTCGCCGAGAAGGTGGTTGAAGCCGCCGAGCGCCGGCACACCGCCGTCGTGGGTGAGAAGGCCATCGCGACGATGGTGCACACCCTCGCCAAGGAGGTGATGACCCTCAACGAGAAGATCACCGAGACCGACAAACTCATCGAGGGCCGGTTTCGCGAACACGAACTGGCCGACGTGATCCAGTCCATGCCCGGCATCGGCACGATCCTCGGTGCCGAGTTCCTCGTTGCCGTCGGCGGAGCCTGGACGCCTTCCCCACGGCCGACCGGCTCGCGGCCTTCGCCGGAACGGCCCCCGCCCCACGCGACTCCGGCCAGGTCAGCGGTAACGACCACCGACCGACGAGATACCACCGTCGTCTGCAGCGCGTCTTCTACATCTCCGCGCTGGTCAGCATCCAACGAGACCCCAACTCACGGAAGTTTTACGACCGCAAGCGCGCCGAGGGGAAACGCCACGTCCAGGCCGTCCTCGCGCTCGCACGCCGTCGCGTCAACGTATTGTGGGCCCTGATTCGTGACCGACGGTGCTACCAGGTCACACCTCCAGTGACAGCGACGGCTTGACATCAGCATTGGGAAGCATCTGGACGAGGTCTTCATCAAGGTCAACGGTGAGCTGAAGTACCTGTGGCGGGCCGTGGACCAGGATGGCAATGTCCTGGACGTCCTTGTGCAGAACCGCCGGGATACTGCCGCGGCCCGGCGGTTCTTCCGCAGACTGATGAAGACGACCCGCACAGTGCCCCGGGTGGCCGTCACCGGCAAGCTGCGCTCCTACGGCGCGGCTCACCGTAAGGGCATTGCCTCGGTGGAGCACCGCTCGCGCAAGGGTCTGAACAACCGGGCGGAGAACAGCCACCAGCCAACCAGGCAGCGTGAACGGGCGATGAAGGGCTTCCGCTCCGTAGGTGGGGCCCAACGGTTCCTGTCCGCGTTCAGCGGGATCTCGCCCCACTTCCGACCCCGCCGCCTGATGACCGCACACGACTACCGAGCCGAAAATCCGCCATCGCTTCGCCATCTGGGACGAGATCACCAGCGCTGTCGGCCGGCCCACCACGGCCTGAACACAGGCCCGGACCCGGGGGCCCACCATGCCCCGACGCCCCGTCAGGCACGTACACACCCAACAACGTGACAGCGCCGTCCATGGCTCTATCGAGCAGTAGTGGTTCCAGGGCTGTTGCAAAGTCGCGTGATCTCGTGGGTGTGCTGGGCCGAAGTCGCCTCGACGCCACGTCCGTTGTCCCCATCCGGTGTTACTGTCGCACCATGTCCAAGATCGAGATTGACGCGATAACCGCCGAATTCTTCGGAGCCTTCGACAACCGCGGCGGCAAGGCCGCAGACGTGGACCGGGTCCGCCGGCTGGTCATTCCGGGTGGTGTCATCGTGCTGACCGGGCCGGAGTACACGGTCTACACCGTGGACGAGTTCATCGAGCCGCGCGAACGCCTGCTCGCCGACGGCCGGTTGGTCGAGTTCTCGGAGTGGGAGACCTCCGAGCGGACCGAGATCGCGGGCGACATCGCGTCGCGCTTCGGCGAGTACCGCAAGGCCGGCGTCCTGGACGGCGAGCCGTTCGAGGGCGGCGGGACCAAGACCTTCCAGTTCATCCGCACCCCGGAGGGCTGGCGGATCGCGGCGTTCTCCTGGTACGACCAGCCCTGAGCGCAGCAGCCCGCGGGGCCTCACTATTCTGTCTTGTGAGGTCGGGAACGCGGCCGGCGGGCGGCCTCCGCCGGGTGAATCGGCTGTCCGGGCAGTAGGGGCGTTTCAATGTCCCCGTGATCATGTGAGCCCGCAGGTCGCGGCGGCCCAAGGAGTGCGGGCTGGACCGTCACGCACGCCACGAAGCTCCGGTTGACCGGGGCGACCTTCCCAAGTCGCCTCGTACCACCGGAGCTTCGATGTGTCATCAGCTCCCCGACCTGCCCGGCGGTCTGCGGCCGCTTCGCGACAAAGACGCGATCGACGAGGAGTGACAGGCCCTGGCACGCACGGCCGGACAGGATGTCCCCGGGGTATGGCCAGGAGGAACGTCCGGCGGTGCAGCCAGTCCGCTGCCCGGCTGGCCCAGGGCAGCAGTCGGTCGCGCCGGTACTGTTCGGCGGCCTGCCGAGTTGGACGATGTTGCGAAGGCGGCGGTCGCCCGCGTTCTGGCGGCCCGAAGCTACTCAGCGCAGTACGGCCGCCAGCAGGTCGGCCCCCAGCGCTGTCAGATCGGGCATATTGAGGGTGTAACGGACGTAACGCCCCTGCCGCCGGGCCGTGAGCAGGCCCGCGCGGCGCAGGACGGCGAGGTGGCGGGAAGCCTCCGGGGGTGAAAGTTCCCAGGCGTGGGCCAGCTCACCGGTGGTGTGCGGGCCGCGGGCCAGGGTGCGTAGCAGCCGCAGCCGTACCGGATGTGCGAGTGCCTCCAGCCGGAGTGTGATCGTTTCCAGCGATACCGGCTCTGATGGATCCGGCTCGGCCACGGGGTACTGCACCACCGGCTGCCACCCGGGCGCGTGGACCGCCACCAGGTGCGGGCGGCCGAAGACACTGGGGATGAAGGTGACTCCGGTGCCGTGGGCGGCGGTCGACTTGTCCTGCAGCTTGTCCACGATGATGCGTTCGCCGTCCGGTGCCAGGGTGACTGCCTCGGAGACCGATGCGAGTGCCGCTCCGATGCCCTGGCGCTTCAGCAGGTCGTTCTTCAGGCGCAGGTCGGTGGCGAGCTGCACGGCGACGCCCGCCCAAGCGGCGTCGAAGAAGGCCTCGGCGCACTGTTCGAGGGTGTGGCGCACCCGCGCCCGCACCGCGGCCGGGTCAGCGAGCAGCCGTTCCGCGAAAGCCTCTTGCAGTGGGCCGCGGGCCTGGGCCAGGTCCAGGGCCCACTCGCGCGCAGTGGCGTCGGTGAGCGGCGACTGCGCGGCGAGGTGGACCCGGTTGCTGCCGCACGTGGAGACCAGCGCGGCGGTCACATACGTTTCGTCGCCGATCCGGTCCACGTCGTTCAACTCCTCGGCGAGGGTCGGTCGAGGTCGGGCGGGGACCAGGAAGTCGGCTTGTGAGGAACGCCAGAGGAACTCCGCTTCCCGCAACCGCTCGGCCAGCTCCGGCCGCAGCCCGGCCCAGATATCCCTGGCCCAGTCGGCGAATTGCGGATCGTGCCCGGGTTCGGCCAGCACGTGCAGCATCGCGGTCAACTCGGCCAGTGGAGAGGCAGCGAACCGCACTCGCTCGGACGGCAGGCCGCTGATGTCGATCCTCAACGTCACCCCCTCATCATCACCGACCGGATGGCCGGTGACGGCGTCGGTTGACGATGTCCGTCAACCGACGCGGCCGGCTTGGCCGCCGAACGCGCCGTTGGCGCCATGGCAATCACCACCAAGATCCAGCCCCGCGCCCTCGTCCGGGCCTCCGGAGGCCCCCGCTATGCCGTCGCCCTGGCCGTGGACGCGCTCGGCACCGGCCTCCTGCGGCCCTTTCTGCTGCTCTACGGGGTGGCCGTGCTGGGGCTGTCCGCGCCGGTCACTGGCATCGCCATGACGGTCGGCGTCGTCGTGGGTCTGGTGTGCATGCCCGCGGTGGGCCGATGGCTGGACGAGGCGCACGCAGTACAGTCGTGGCGGCGTCGGGCAGACCGAAGCCCGGCATGCGGGGGGGGCGTCCTCCGCATGCCGGGCCGGCCCGGCCGTCGGTGCTACGAGATACACAGTGCTTCGGTGGGTTGCATGCGGGCCGCGCGGAGCGCCGGGAGCAGTCCCGCGATCGCTCCAATCGCGATGGCCGCACCGAGTCCTCCTCCCCAGGCCAGCGTCGGTACGACCGTGGCCCAGCCCTTGACCTGGGCGAAGACCGCGGTGGAGACGACTCCCAGCGCCACCCCCACCACCCCACCAAGTGCGGCGAGCAGCACCGCCTCCGACAGGAACTGGATACGGATGTTCCCCTTGGTTGCACCCAGCGCCCGCCGGAGCCCGATCTCGGACCGTCGTTCAAGCACAGAGATCACCATGGTGTTGGCGACTCCGATGCCGCCAACGAGCAGGGCCACTGCCCCCAGCCCCAGGAACAGCCCGTTCAGCGCGGACTTGGTCGCGGCACGGGCCACCAGCGCGGCCGAGGGCTTGCTGACGCTGACCTGATTGGGGTTCTGCGGGTCGGCCGTCGCGGCCAGCACCCCCTGGACGTCCGTGACCTGGTCGGTGTCGGCCCGCACATAGACCGTGGACGGGTGGCCGTCGAAGTGCAGATACTTCTGCGCCGCCGGATAGCCGACCAGAACCGAGGAATCGATCTCGGGGGTCAGGGTCGCGGAGTTGAGGATCCCCACGATGTAGAACCACTGCCCGCCGACCCAGATGCGCGCACCTGGGTGGATCTTGGCGATGCCGAGGCGGCTGGCTGCCGCCGAACCGAGCACGGCCACGGGCTGCTTTGCGGTGGCGGCGTTGAGGTACCTGCCCTGGGCGACGGTGGTACGTACCGCGTCGGGCAGATCCAGGCTCGTCGCATTGACCGTGATCGAGTTGGTGTTGATGCTCGGGATGTGCGGGCTGCGATAGGCCACGGCTTCCGTCTTGCCGGTGCTCTGGACCGTCTCGACCGGGCCGACCCGGGCGATCATCGACGGTGCCTCGACGGGGAGTTTCGCGTCCCCGCCACCGAGCTGCTGACCCGGGCTGACTTTCAGCAGGTTGGTGCCGAGCTTGTCGATCTCGGCCAGCAGGCCCGCCTGGGACGAGGCGGACAGTCCCAGGACCGCCACCATTGCCGCGACTCCAATGGCGATACCGAGCGCCGACAGCGCGGCCCTCATCCGCCTGGTGCGCAGCCCCACGCTGGCCGTACGGGCCAGGTCGGCCGGGTACAGGCGGCCGGGAGCCGAAGTCGTCATGGCAGATGCCTTTCGGTGGACAGGGGTTGCTCCGCCGAGCTGACGTCGACGACGATCTGACCGTCGAGGACCTCGATGCGGCGTGGCAGTTGTGCGGCCAGATCACGGTCGTGGGTGATGATGACGATCGTGGCGCCCTCGGCGTTGAGCTCCTTGAGCAACTTGAAGATCGCCGCTCCGGAGACACTGTCGAGGTTGCCGGTGGGTTCGTCGGCCAGCACGATCGCCGGGTTGCCGGCCAGCGCGCGGGCAATGGCGACCCGCTGCCGCTCGCCTCCGGAGAGTTCCTGCGGGCGGTGATGGATCCGGTGACCGAGCCCGACACGGGTCAGCGCCGAGGCCGCGACGTCCAGCCGGGCGCCGCGCCGGGTGCCCGAATACAGCATGCCGTCGGCGACGTTCTCCAGCGCGGTGGCATGCTGTGCCAGGAAGAACTGCTGAAAGACGAAGCCGATCCGGGTGGCCCGCAGTCCGGCCAGGGCTCGGTCCGACATCTTGGCGACGTCCTCGCCGACGATCCGGACCGTCCCCGAGGTGGGACGGTCCAGAGTGCCCATGACCTGCAGCAGCGTCGACTTCCCCGAACCCGACGGGCCCACGATCGTCACCAGTTCGCCCTGGCGGATCGTGAAGCTCGCCTTGTCCAGCGCCACCACCGGCGTGGCACCTGGGTAGATCTTCGTGACCTCGTCCAGTTGCAGCACCGGCGTGCCTGTCTGCTGGTCCTCGACCACCCGCGTCTCTGCCTCGACGCCGGTCATGAGGACGGCACCACGATCTTCTGGTCGACTTCGAGGCCGCTGCCAGTCACCTCGACCTGCCCGGCGCTGTCGTCGAACAGCCCGGTCTTCACTGCGACCAGCCGGTGCTCACCACTGGGGTCTACCACCTCGACGGCGTACCCTCTGCCGGCCGTGGCCAGCAGCGCGTTCACGGGCACGGAAAGCACGTCCTCGACCGTGTCGGAGACGATGGCGACCTGCACCGGCGCCTGGTCGAGCTCGCCGGTCACCTTCGGATTCGACGGCTTGATCTGGACGTCGATGGTCGTCTTGTCGTTCTCCTTCGTGGCCACCTTCCCCACTGACGAGACCACACCAGGTGTGGACTTCCCGTTGGGCAGCGTGATGGTCACCTTGTTACCGACCGCTACATCGGCCTGCTGGTTCGCATTGAGGGCGACCGTGACCTGCCGGTCGGTCGAGGAAGCCTGCATGAACGCTCCCCCGCCCGCCGCCTTGTCCCCGGTCACCGCGTTGACCTTGGTGATCCTGATCTCCTCGGGGGGCAGGAACACCGCCTGCCCGAGCGGGAGTTCCCCGGTCTCCTCGGCGCCCACCTTCTTCTGCAACTCCTTCAGGGCGCAGTAGGTCTGCCGGCCGAAGTAGTCCGAGTCGGGGTCGATCTGGCTCTTGGTGGCGTACTTGAGAGCGACGAGCGCGGCGTTCAGCTGCCGTACGTCGGTGCCCTCCATGCCCCAGGAAAGGTCCCGGTAGGCAGGCACGTAGGGGCCCTGCAGGAGGATGACCGGCTTGCCGTCCACCCGGTAGAGCACCTTGCCCTGCGGGATCACCTTGCCCACGGAGGGCAGCTTGGTGATGGTGCCGTTGGTCTTGTTGACCACCTGGTAGTCGCCTGCGAACCCCAGCGTCCCGTTCTCCAGCGTGCGGGCGGAAAGGGTTCCCTTGGTCACCTTCGCCAGCGCCGTTTCGGTGGTGGTCTCGGTCGTCGTGTCCTGTTTCTCCCGGCCGAACGGATCGGCGACGACGACACCGACACCTCCCGCGATGAGGATCCCCACGACGACCGCCACGGTCAGTCCACGCCGCCCCGAGCGCCCCTTGGGCTTGCCATGGGCCTGCGCGGCTTCCTGTTCCTCCGTCGGCGACTGTGTAGCGCTCACGAGCCGGCACCTGCCGGCTTGTTGGGCTCAAGGTTCCGCAGGGCCTCGGGCTGGTACTTCTTGCAGGCCTCCTCCGCCTTCTTGAACTGCGGAGTGTTGGGATCGGTCTCCAGCCTGAAGCCGCCGTCCGAGCGGGGATCCGGGAAACTCGGCACGCCGCTCTCCCGCATGCACTTGGCGTACTTGAGCTTGTCCTTCGCTGACCACATCTGATCCCCGCCTTCCCCCGGCGGAGGCGCCGGCGGCATGTACTGCTTGCAGGCTTCCGCGGCCTTCTTGAACTCCGGGTCACTCGGGTCGATGCCGTCACCAAGGCCCTTGTTCGGCTCCGGGTCCTTGAAATTCGGAAGGCCGTGCTCACGCACGCATTTCGCAAAGGCCAGCGGGTCGGGCGACGCCGCCGCGTCGACAGGCGCCTTGCTGCCGTTACCGACATCGGCCACCTTGTCGTTCGGCTCGTCATTACTGGAGCATGCGGTGGCGCTCAGCGCGACGACCGTCACCAGGACCGCCATCGCACCGGCAAGCCTCAGCGCCCCTTTCCCCTTGGCCTTGTCGTCCGCGTCGCGGCTATCGACGGCTTCCATCTTGCCCTCCATTGGTAGCTGGATTCCCTACATGCTCCATCTCTACGAGGACAGCGGTTTCGAAAAAGTTTCAGCTCACCCCTGTGCACCTCCGACCCCGTTGGGGCACAGAAAAGCCCTGGTCTGCCGGACGCAGTGCGACAGACCAGGGCGATCGGGACGGTGCCCCCACCTCGGGGCGGTGGCCCTCTCACCTCGGGGCAGGGGCCTCCTTACCCCGGGGCGGCGGGGACGGATCCCAGGCGGGCGGCGGCGCCCCCGCCGACAGGAACTTCTGGCATGCCTTGTGGGCCGCCTTGAACTCCGGGCTCTTGACGTCGATACCGTTCTCCTCGGGGGGCGAGGAAACCGTTCTTGTCCGGGTCGGGAAACCCGGCTGACCGTTCTTCCGCATGCAGTTGACGTACTCGTCCACCTTGGGCTGACCACCGGGCGGCGGTGACGGCCGGCGTCCACCGTTGGGCTGGAAGTCCTTGCAGGTCTCCTCCGCCTTCTTGTACACGGCCCCGTTGACATCTATACCGCTGTTCGGGTCGAGCAGGATCGATCCGTTGCTCGTGGGATCCGGAAAGTCCGGCACGCCGTTCTTTCATATCTATTTCTCTCAATTGCCTTTACTAAGAAGCGGATCACGATAGCCGGACGCATCTGGGGCGACAAGGCTGGTCATGTGGGGTTCCTGTGGGGCGGCGTCCAACCATCCATAATCAGCACTTGGACAGTCTTTTCAGCAATAGAGATGTGTGACGGATGAACAGGATCCGGCCATGGGACGGCAGTGGCGAAACCCTGTGGAAACCGGCCCCAGACCATTCTGGATAGGCTTGTCAATGTGTTCTTGTCCGGTGTGTGCATCGAGGGGGGCCGCGGGTGCGGGTGCTGGTGGTCGAGGACGACGAGGAGATGGCTCAGACGGTGGCTGTCGGTCTGCGCCGGGCGCAGATGGCGGTCGATGTGACGTTCGACGGCCCGGGCGGCCTTGAGCGGGCGCTGCAGAGCGACTACGACGTGATCGTGCTGGACCGGGATCTGCCGGGGATGCATGGCGACGAGGTGTGCGCGGAGCTGATCGCGGCCGGGTGCCGGAGCCGGGTCCTGATGCTGACCGCGGCGTCCACGGCCGAGAATCTGGTGGACGGGCTGAGCCTGGGGGCCGACGACTATCTGCCCAAGCCGTTCGACTTCCCGGTTCTTGTGGCGCGGATCGGTGCTCTGGCGCGGCGGGCCCATCCGGCTGTCCCACCGGTGCTGCGCCATGGTGACCTGGAGGTCGACACGGCTCGGCGCAAGGCCCGGCGGGGGGATCGGGCGCTGGAGCTGGCGCCCAAGGAGTTCGGGGTGCTGGAGCTGCTGCTGGCCTCGAAGGGCCGGGCGGTGTCGGCCGAGGAGCTGCTGGAAAGAGTGTGGGACGAGGCCGCCGACCCGTTCACCAGCGCCGTGAAGATCACGATCAGCCGGCTGCGGGCCAAGCTCGGCAATCCCGCTGTCATCGAGACCGTCGCCAAGCGCGGCTACCGGATCTGAGGAGCCCATGCCTGTCATCGCCCGGCTCACGAGCCGCATTGCCCGTCCGTATCTGCCTCGTCGCACCGTACGGCTTCGGATGACGCTTTTGTACGGGGTGCTGTTCCTCGTCTCCGGGGCAACCCTGCTGGCGGCCACGTATTTCCTGGTGCGTCATGCGGTCTCGGGGGCGCCGGCCGAGGGTTACGCCTTTGCACCCGGCGGAGGCGTGAAGCCGCCTGGTGGGGCCGAGGGGCCCTTCGTGTCGCCGGGAGGGCACGGAGGCGGTCGGCAGGGTGCGCTAGACGTGCTGTCGGCGCAGCAGCAGAAGGCTCTGGAGGATCAGAAGTCCGAGGTGATGCATCAACTGCTCGTCCAGTCGGGCGTAGCGCTCACGCTCATGTCGGTGATCTCGGTCGTGCTGGGGTGGGTCGTCGCCGGCCGGATGCTGCGTCCGTTGCGGACGATCACGGCGACTGCGCGGGACATCTCGGCGACAAGCCTGCATCAGCGGCTGGCGCTGGAGGGTCCAGGTGATGAGCTGACGGAGCTCGGCGACACCTTCGACGGGCTCCTCGGCCGGCTGGAGGATTCGTTCCAGGCACAGCGCCAGTTCGTCGCGAACGCGTCCCATGAGCTGCGTACGCCGCTGGCCCGTCAGCGCGCGCTCGGGCAGGTCGCGCTGGCCGACCCGGATGCGACGGTGGATTCCCTGCGCAGGGCGCACGAGCGGATCCTGGTCGCCGGGCGTCAGCAGGAGCGGCTGATCGAGGCTCTGCTCACGCTGACCCGGGGCAGTGCGGGGATCGATGTCCGTGAGCCGTTCGATCTGGCACGGCTGACCCATGAGGTGATCGACGCCAGGTGGGACGAAGCGAAGTACCGGAACATCACGTTGCATCCGTCGATCTCCCCAGCGATGGCGGCCGGCCACCGGAATCTGGCGGAGCGTCTGGTGACGAATCTGGTAGACAACGCGCTCCGTCACAACGTCCCGCTCGGCCGGATCGACGTGGCCACGTGGACGGCGGACGGTCATGCGACGCTCGTGGTCACCAACACCGGCCCAGTAGTTCCGCCGGCCGCAGTCGACCGGCTCTTCCAGCCGTTCCAGCGGCTGGGAGGCACTCGGGAGGCGCGCGCCGAGGGGCTCGGCCTCGGGCTGTCGATCGTGCAGGCCATCGCCCATGCGCATGACGCCACGATCAGCACCCGGGCACGGCGTGAGGGCGGTCTGTCCATCACGGTCACGTTTCCCGTCATGAACAGCCACCGCCGGCCTGCCGCCGACCGGCCCGATCAGGCGGTCGCGCCGGTCCGCTGAGATCAGGGCTGCCGACCGCCGAAGAAGTCGATGAGCGCCGTGGCCTGACGGGTGGTCGGGCAGCGCGGTGTTGTGTGGCCACGGTCATCTGCCAGGTCGCGAGGAGCAGCAGCGTGCCGGTTTCGGCGAGGAGACTGAGGGCGGCCTGTGGTGCGGGCTGCAGACCGCGCTCGGTGAATCCGAACACGCCTACGGTGCGCGAGGCGGTGAAGCCGCCAAGGGCCCCGAGCGCGACGCCTGCGGCGGCGGCCCTCAGCAGCAGGGGTGGTGTCCCCATCAGCAGCAGGGCAGCGAGGGCGAAGGAAGCGCCGGCCTGGAGGAGGAACAGGGGGCCGATGATGTGGATGAAGCGGTACTCGTCGACGTAGAGCTGGGCGTGGATGTATCCGCCGGCGGCGAGGGTTGCGGCAGTCGCCCACCGCAAGGCGGGGGTCGGGATTCTTCGGGTCTTCATGCCAACCTCTGGTCCTTGATGGCCAGTTCGCGGTCGCCTTGGCGGTAGCCGACGCTGCGGATGCCAAGTGCTTCTTTGAGCTGTCGGGCGGGGACAACCTGCGGGGTGGGGGCGGGAGCACGGCCCGGTTTGGGCAGGGGGTAGGCGGTGGTGGTGGCGGAGTGGAAGGTGATGTTGCCCTCTGTCTTGGTGAACAGCTGGTGGACGTGCCCGTTGAGACAGGTAACAGAGGAAAAGCGGCGCAGGAGGGCGATGACCTTCAGGGCGTCGTCGGTGCTCCAGCCCCACTGCGGGTACATGGCGAACAGCGGGATGTGGCTGAAGACCACGATGGGGGTGTCCGACGACAGTCCGGCGACGTCCTTGCGTACGAAGTCGATCTGGTCGTTGCCGAGGTGGCCGAGCTTCTCCAGGCTCAGGGTGTTGACCAGGGCGATGAAGTGCACGCCGTGGGTGTCGAAGCTGTACCAGCCGTCGCCGAGCGTGCCCATGCCGAAGGTCCGCCGGTAGGCGCGGCCCGCGTCGCCGATGGAGTCGTGCTCGCCCGGTACGGTGAAGACGCGGTCTGTCTTCATTGCGGCCATCATCTGCTTGACCTGGTTGAACTGTCCGGCCGTGGACAGGTGGGTCAGGTCGCCGCTGTGCATGACGAAGTCGGGCCTGAATCCGAGCGAGTTGATCTGGTTGATCGCTTCGGTGAAGGAGCCGGCCACGTCCATGTTCGCAGGGCCCTGGAACCCGATATGGCTGTCGGAGACCTGCACGAACCGCAGCGCGCCGCTTCCCGCGGCGGCGGCACCGGCAGTGGCCTTGGCGTTGGTGCCCTGGGAGTCGGCGATGTGGCTGATCACCTCTCCACTGACCACGGTCAACACCACCGCGCCGCCGAACCACCCTGCGTGGCGTATGAGTTGGCGACGCGTCATACCGTGTTCCGTGTCGGGCCGACCGGCGTCGTGGTCCGGCGCTCCGTCGTGACTGTCGTAGTAGTCGGTCATCAGGTCACCTCCACGGTGGCGGTCATGAACGGATGGATGGTGCAGAGGTAGGCGTAGGTGCCGGGTCTGGTGAACGTGTAGCTGTAGGTGGCATGGGTGGCCAGGGCGGCGGAATGCAACGGGCCGCCCGTTCCGGCGCTGGTGACGGTGTGGGCGTCGGTGTCCTGGTTGGTCCAGGTCACTGTCGTACCCACCCTCACCTTCAGCGTGGCCGGGGCGAATGCGAAGTTCTTGATTGCCACGGCGTTCCCGGTCACCGGCGCGGTCGTGCTCGGGTGACTCGCGGGCATGCTCATGCTGGGCATCGGCGAGGCGACGGGAGGGGATCCCGTCGTGTTCCCCGACCCCGTGGCACCGGGCATCCCGGCCGTCCGGTGCTGGCCCGGACCGGGTGTGATGGCGCCGGCTGCGGAGGACGAGGGGTGCGGCGACTGGCCGCATGCGCTGAGGAGCCCCAGCGCGCCGGCGGTGGCGATGGTGGCAACGGCCAGCCCGGCCGCAGCGCGTGATCGCCGGCCTGGTGTGCGGAAGTTCCGATGCATGGTGTCCGCTCCTCACTGATCAGGCAAAGACGGGGCTGCGCCGGCAGGGGGCGCAGGCAATCGCAGGGATGTGTGGTGGATGCCGTGTTCATGGGCGCGTGCCCCTGACGGACCCGGCGATCGAGCACCGGCCGAGGCTGCGCGGTGGCGCCGGCTTCGATGCACGAGGGCGCGGTGAGCGTGGCCGGCGCCAGGAGCGCGTGCGTCGCGTGGTGTTTTTCGGTCACCTCTGGTCCATCCTTTGTCGCACGGGGAATCGATGAGGAATTGCGCGTACGTGGGCTCTTGTCCGGCTCCACGGGCGGCGGGGTTCCCACGGTTCGGTAGATATGCACTTTTTGTGAAGCATCTTGATGTCGTCGCGGATCAACTGGCCTCCCCTGGGGGCCGCGCACGCTCGGCCCTAGTGGTGCCGCAAGGCCCGACAGGGACGTATCGCCCGGGGCGCTCGCAGAGTGCCACCTGCACCATGCTGTGCGTTACAGGACAAAGCAGTACATGTACGCGATGATCGACCTATGCCCTGGCGTTCCCGAAAACGTGATCCAAGGACCGATCCGGATCGCTCCGCGCGCCGTGTTTCTGGTAAAGGGACCCTTTCGACCGCGGATGAGGAACTGCTGCGCACTCTGTACGCGGAGCACGCAGGGCCCCTGTTCCACTACGTGCTGCGACTGACCTCAGGAGATTGGCAATGGGCGGAGGATGTGGTGCAGGAGACGCTGCTGCGGGCGTGGCAGCATCCCGCCGCGTTCGATCCCGCACGCGGCCCGGCCCGGGCATGGCTGTGTACGGTTGCCCGGCATCTGGTCATCGACGCCCACCGGGCCCGGCAGGCCAGGCCTGCCGAGGTCGGCGGCGAAGCGCTGGAGCGAGCCGTCGAGCAGACGCCGGGCGAGGACGAGATCGAGCAGGCACTGCAGAGCTGGGCGGTTGCGGACGCCGTCCGGACGCTGTCCCCGGACCACCGCGCGGTGCTGCTGGAGACCTACTACCGGGGCCGGACCATGGCGGAGGCCGCACGGGTGCTGGGCATCCCGCTGGGCACCGTGAAGTCACGGACGTACTACGCCCTGCACGCCCTGCGGCTGGCGCTCCAGGAGCGGGGGATCGAGCCATGACCGTGGCGGGCAGGAGGTGGCGACCATGAGTGCGGAGCACGACGCCCTCCGGCTGGCGCTGGGAGGATACGTCCTGAGCACGCTGCCCTCGGCGGAAATGGAACGGGTGCGCGTCCACCTCGCGGAATGCGCCGATTGCCGGGCCGAACACACCCAGCTGGCGGGATTGCCCGCGCTGCTGGCGACGGTGACCGAAGCCGAAGCCTCAGTCCAGACGGTGCCGACGGCCGACGGGGACCTGACCGACCGGCTGGTGGCACGGGCAGCCGAAAGCGCGCAGGGCTCCCTGCGCGAACGGCCCGCCACGCCCGAGGTGTCGCAGGTGCCAGAGGGGGGTGTGCTGGAGAGGCTGCTCCAGCAGGCCGCGTCCCGGCGCCGCAGGACCTGGCGTCTGCAACTGGCCGGCGCTGCCGCCTCGCTGATGTTCATCGCGGCAACCGCCGGCGGCACATGGCTGGCGGCTGTCGGATCCGTGGGCAGTCAGGCGACGCCGCCCGGGCCGACCGCACCGGCCCCCTGGCGCACCTTCTCCGGAAGCGATCCCGCCACCGGCGTCTCCGCCTCGGTGAAGGTCTCGCCCTCTGCCTGGGGCAGTGTCCTGCAGGTCTCCGCCAAGGGGGCACCCGCCGGAATCACCTGCCGGCTGCAGGCGGTCGGGCCCGGCGGAGCCAGGGCGGACGGCGCTACCTGGCGGGCAGGCGAGTACCCTCCCGGCACCACGATCCCAGGAGCGGTTGCCATGTCCCCGGGAGTCATCGAGCACTTCGAGATTCTCGCAGGCAACGGTCAGAAGCTGGTCACCATCCGGGCGTGACGCGTCCACAGCTGTCGGGTGTGAGCGCACGGCGGCACAAGAGGCCAAGAAGACGTCGCCACCGAAGGGTCGTGCCGCGGGGACGTCCAGCCGATGGCCGTCGAGAAGGCGTGTGCTCGTGACATCGGCTGCACAGGCACGCTCGTGATCACCGTCGTCGACCGATGCCACCACGCCGCACGGCTCCGGGACCGGCGAGACAGTCCGACAAGGCTACCCGGCGGATGAGCGCGGCGGCCTCGAAGGCCGACACCGGCACCCCTATGGCCGAGGGGCTGATCGGCGCCACGCGCGCGAAGGCGGCGGGCGGTCGAAGCGGCTGCCACAGGCCGGGAAAGGCCACCTCCGCGACCGGGCGGATCAAGGTGAAGGCCGTCCGGGCGCACGACCGGCGGGTCGAGGGGCGGGGCAAGCGGTCATCCGGTCGATCCGGCCGCCGTGGTGTCACACATCCCCGGGGCCGGTCAGGTGCTGCGGCTGCTTCGCCTGCACACCCTGCCATCGGGGGACGTGCCGGCACCCGGGCAGTTCAGCGGCTCGGTCGTGGGGCTTCGGCCCGCTCCTGTCACGCGGCTTGCGGCAGTGACGGGCCGACCACCCCGCGACGGGCCCCCTCGGGTGCCGGCCGCTCACATGGGCGGGCACGGCTATGCCAGGGCCGGCGGCATGCGCCTCAGCCTCCACCGGGAGGAGGCCGAAGCCGGCGCCCTGGTCCTTCCCGCAGCGCGCCGACGGTTTCCGGGCCCTGGTCACCCTCACCCCCGGCTCCAACGAATCGGCCCGGTCCTCAGCCGACTTGATGCGTGAGTGCGCCGACGGGGCCTGCACTCCCTGTCCGGGTGGCCGGTGGCGCCGCCCTGGTCTTTACGACGGCACGGCCCAGGTGTTCCCCTCCCCCGCGCGAGCAGCGGTATGCGGTTCGCCAAACGGCCGGCGACCTCGACTCTCCTTTTCCTCCGAAGTCCGTGCAGCCCGCAGAAGACGATCCAGGATCCCTGCACGCCGAGTGTCGCGACCAGGCCGGGATGCGGGCAGGGACGTTCGTCCGGCTCTACGGCGTGAGGTTCCCGCAAGGCCGTTGCGGAGGACCACGGCGAGGAGACCGAGCCGCCGGTGCCTGGTCCGGCTGCGTACGGCATCGAGCTCTGACAGAGGCGAGTGAGTCCAGCCAGGCCGCTGGCAGTGACATGACTCGTAAGAAGTCGAACAAAAGGTGCGAATGACTCGAACCGTTCGGCATGCGTCGCCCGTGGAACTCAATGAGCGCGCCCATGCAGGATCCCGCCTACCGACCGCCCCCGAAGCGGTCTCCCCCGTTCCGACCTCCGCACATCCACAGAAGAGCCAGAAGACCATGTTTGTGATGGATTCCCCCAGCCCTAGTTCACTGCTCGGCCGGCCCTGCCGCCACCAGGCGCTGCTCACCCTGCCCGCGCAGGAGGCGCATGTCTCCGCCGCTCGTCACTTCGCGGCCGATCTGCTGGAGGCCTGGAGTGTGCCCGCGAGCGAGCGGGACTCCGCCGTTCTCATCGTCGACGAACTCGCCGCCAATGCCGCGCAGTACGGCCGCGAGCGCATGACCCTGCTGCTCGTCCTCGACCACGGCACTTTGCACATCGTGGTCACTGACTCCGGCACGACCGTGGAACGCCATCGCCCCGACATCGCCCCCGACGAACACGGCCGCGGCACCGGCATCGTCCAACACCTCGCCCAGTCGACCGAGGTCCATCAGACGCGCGGCGGCCGCGAAGTCCGCGCCTGCCTGAGGTGCTCGCCATGACCGGGCCGGACGTTCCGCACGAGCTGCGCCCCCCTGCCGGGGCCGGCACTGCCGCACAGCGCCGGGTCACCGGGGGCAGCTGCGAGTGGGCCTTCGCAGCCCACCAGCCGTGCCCCGTCGCCGGCTGCCCGAGCCCGGCCCAGGTTCCCATGCGGTCCGCGGCACACCCATCGGCCCTTGATCACGGCGGCCCCGACCACGACACGGTGCTGTGTCAACGCTGCCGCGCCAACCCCCTACGCACCGGCGGAGGTGTGAGCGTGGACGTCACCCCGAACAGCCATGAGGACATCGGCGCCCCGCCCCCGCACGAGGCGTACACGAATGCGCCCGATCTGCGCCGCGAGATGCACCAAGTGCTCGCTCTCGGGGCCGAACGCGACGGCCGCCGGGCCAGGACCGTCACCGGCCCCCTGGTCGACGCGACGGCCGCCGAACGGGCCTGGCTGCTACGCCGGGCGGCTCTCATGGACCGGATGGCCCTGGACGACCCCGGCCCCGGCCCCCTCGCAGCCGCCGCAGAAACCGCCGAACAACTCGTCCTGCACGACCGCCGCCATCCCGACCTGGTGGCCGGCCCGCACCACCCCGACGCGATCACGCTCGCCCCCGGCCACCGCCTCTACGTCCGCCAGGAGTACGCCGCCTGGACGGCCGCCGGATCTGAATCGGCCCCGAACCGACAGGAGAAGGACACATGACCCGCAAGGACATCGACACCCGGCACGCCACCGCAGCAGCCGGCCAACCCCGCTCGTCTTGCCTTCCACACCCGACAGCCACGCGTGAACATCGCGCCGGCCGGCGACAGGAACGGTCACGCCAGGGAAAGCCGATGAACGCACCGTGGCCGAACCCGAAGACCCACCGGCTGTTCCAGGTGCCCGAACGTGGTTGCTCCCAGGGGCAGCGGTTGAGCCTCCATCCGGCCCAAACGCCCCCGCACACTCCGCGGGCCGGGCAGCCGGCACAGGTGGCCACGCAGGTCACAGGCGGCGAACTGCACCTCACCGCACGCCCGTTGCCGGTCGAGCTCCCCGCGTTTGCGGCGGCGACAGGCGACGAATTCACTTGCGAGACCCGGCTCGACGACGCCGTGGGACTCTCCCGATGGCGCGGGCGGCAAACACCGGTGAAACCGCCGTGCCAGGTGCACCGGGAAACCTCCTCCCAAGCGCCCGCGCACGAGACCGCGGGCACGGACGCCGGCCTGCCCGGCCACCTCCTGCGGATCCCCTTCTGCGGCGACGAGTGCCAGCCATCCGCCGGTGCAGAGCCCTGCCGGGTCGTGGACATCGACCGCGTCCAGCAGCGTGATGTCCCGGCCGAGTGCGGCCGGGACGCGGAGGGGGAACTCTTCGCCGTATCGGCGGACGGGCAACCGTGCTGGACGCGCCTGCCCGCGGCAGCCGGCTGTCGTCCGCGGTCAAAGGTGTGCGCCTTTGGCCGCGTCAGCCTTCCGCAGGGCCCGGTCGCGGGCGGGACGCTTCTTCGGGCAGCGGCCGAGGCTCTGCACGCACCCAACGAGCGATGGGGACATGCTTGGGGCGGCAAGACACGATGCGCCGCGGGCGCTCCCGCTCCCACCGCCGCCGCGCAGGAACAAGCGGCGCGGATCGCCGAGGCAGATATGAAGGCCGACGCGTTCGAAGGGGTGGTGTGACGATGTTCCGCAATGCGCTGGAGCCCTGGCACCTGCTGATCCTGGTCGCCGTGGTGATTTTGATCTTCGGCTCGAAGAAACTACCCGACACGGCCCGGGCACTGGGCAAGTCCATGCGGATCCTCAAGAGCGAGACCAAGGCCATGAAGGACGACGACGCCTCAAACGAGCCACGCCCCGAGCCTGCACCGGGACCGGGACCGCGGACGATCTCGGGCGCTCCCGGAGACACCGCCATCGCCCGCACCGCGCCCACGGACAGCAAGACCAGCCACTGCGACTGAGCCCGGTCCTGCGCGCCCCTGGCTCATCCCCGCACGAGACGCTGCCCGAAGCCTCCCCGGCCGGCTCACCTCTCGCGCTGTCGGGCCGCCCGCGTCGTTGTCTGCGGTATCGGCCGGCGCCTCGGCCGGAGCAGCGCTGTTTCCCGGCCCGAGCGCAAGGCGTGACAGCGGACGCTCTGAGGACCTTCGTGAGCCGCCCATCCTCGGACCTGGCAGGGCAGATCAGCTCGCTGCAAGTGGTGCCGACCTGGACCAACTGCCTCCTGGACGCGCTACCGGCCGCAACCGGCGCCGCGGCGAGCTCGCGTCCACCGGGCGACGGAAACGATCAAGTACTAACGCAGGCCCGGTAGTCTCCGGTCTGCCACACGAGATGAGGACGTGGCGTGCCCCAGTCAGCCCGCACCAAGGAGAAGGATCCCGAGGGGCGGATGCCGCTCGCGGAGCACCTTCGTGAGCTCCGCAACCGGCTCGCCAAGGCCGTCCTTGCCATCCTGGTCGTCACGATCACCGCGGCCTTCTACTACAAGGGCATCGTAAACTTCTTCACCAGGCCGGTGCTGGACTCGGTCGGCTGCCCGACGTCCTTCGCCGATCTGGCCAAGCAGACCGCGGACACCACCTGCGCGCGAATCACGATCAACGGTCTGCTCGCGCCCTTCACCTTGGCGCTGAAGGTGTCCCTGATGGCCGGCGTCGTGCTGGCCTCGCCGGTATGGCTGTACCAGCTGTGGGCATTCGTTGCCCCCGGCCTGCACAGGCACGAGCGGAAATACGCCTACGCGTTCGTCAGCGCGGGGGTCCCGCTGTTCTTCGGCGGCGCCTTCTTCGCCTACAAGGTGCTGCCCACGACCGCGAAGGTGTTGATCAACTTCACCCCGCACGGGATAACCAACCTGCTGCCGCTGGACGATCTGCTCGACCTCGTCACCCGCATGGTGGTCGTCTTTGGTCTCTCCTTCGAGATGCCGCTGCTGCTGGTGATGCTGAACCTCACCGGAGTGCTGTCCGGCCGGCGGATGCTCGGCTGGTGGCGCGGCATGGTCATGGGGATCGCGGTCTTTTCGGCTGTGGCGACGCCGAGCACGGACCCGCTGACCATGCTGGCGCTGGCCTCACCGATCTGGGTGCTCTATTTCGCCGCTGTTGTCTTTTCGCTTCTCAATGACCGGCGCAAGGCCCGAAAAGAGGCAGAGGGACCCGGCGACGACGAGATCTCCAACCTCGACCTCACCCCGCAGGACATCGGCGAAGTGGAATCGGTGTCCCCCAGCCAGGCCCTGCCCGCGAAGCCGGACGCTGACGACGACCTCGCCGACGGTGCGACCTGACCTGAGGGTGCCTTCAGCAGGGCCGGGGACTGGCACGGCGGCCTGTGAGGGCTCCGTTTCCAGCCCTCGCCCGTCAAACCGTGCATGCGCCTCTCGCGCACCCGGCTTACCGACATCGTTCACCGGCCGGCATGCGCTGCCACCCTGCGTACCTTCCCGGACAGGCGGAACACCCCGAGCCGGTCGAACCGCGCGCCGTCATGGCGCTCGCCCCAACAGCGTCCGGGGATACCGCGCTTGCGATTCCTACATATCAGATATTCCAGACAGGAGTGACCTCACTGGTGGACGCCCTGCCGGTCGGCGGGCGGCCTCATGGCTTGCCCCGGCAGGGCCCGGCGTCCGTGCGGGTGCGGCACGGCGCCACCATGCCGCACCCGGGTCGAGCGTCCGGCCGGGGAAGCCCGCCGTCGCGGCGGGACAGGCGCCGCGTGCCAGCGGACGTTCAGCGCCCAGCCGCGCAACGGGTCGAGCTGGCAGATGTATTCGCTGTAGCCGTGGCGGAGGTAGTAGGCGCCGCCGGTCTGGCACTGCGTCTTGTTGGGGTACCAGGCCACGAACTGCCAGGCCGCCGCTTGCGCGGTGGCCGAGGCGGGCGTGGCGGATGTCGGCGCGGCCACGGCCGGGGTGGCGGCGGCCAGGGCGCCGAGCAGCGCAACGGCACCGGCAGTGGCGGCGAGACGAGCCGTACGGAATCTCATCGGGTTCTTCTTCATGAGACGGAACCAGCGGTGGTGCGCACGACGCGGCGCGAGATACCCGCATCGAAACCTCAACCAAGCTTTGATAAACGTCAGTTGGCGACCCTCCGGTGGTGATGGCGATGAGCGTATGCACGGTACGGGGCACCTGCCAGCGGGATACGAAGTGACTCAGGTCACATTCGCCCTGTCCGCCCCAGGGGTATCCAGCCCAAGCAGGCGGCGAGGACCACGCCACCGGGCCAGGCGCCGCCAGGGCCTCTCGTTCGGATCTTGCTGGGCTCGCGCGCCCCAGCACGCACTCTCGCGGTGTTGCCGTCAGTCGCCGCCGCTCCGCAGGGACGGTGCTGTCACGTTGGCTGACGGAGTGAAATGATCTTCGGGTTGATCGTGCCCAGGGAGGGCTTGTTCGTGTCGGTCGCGTCGCCGTCGTACAAGGGTCACCGGTACCCGATTGAGGCCATCGCGCATTGCGTGTGGCTGCACTTCCGTTTCCCGCTCAGTTTCCGCGAGGTCGAGGAGCTCATGCTCCAGCGCGGCGTGATCGTCTCGCACGAGACGGTGCGCCGCTGGTGCCTGAAGTTCGGCCGGCCCTACGTCGACGGGCTGCGCCGACGCCGCCCCGCGGCCGGCGACAAGTGGCATCTCGACGAGGTCTTCGTCAAGATCAACGGCGAGCGGCAGTACCTGTGGCGGGGCGTCGACCAGTACGGGAACGTGCTGGACGTCCTGGTCCAGTCCCGCCGGGACGCGAAGGCCGCCAAGCGGTTCCTGGCCAAGCTGATGAAGAAGCAGTGCAGCGTGCCCCGGGTACTGGTCACAGACAAGCTGAAGAGCTACCAGGTCGCCCGCCGCGCGCTGATGAGCTCGGTCGGGCACCGCGCCCACAAGGGGCTGAACAACCGGGCCGAGAACTCCCACCAGCCCACCCGCCAGCGCGAACGCGCCATGAAGGGCTTCCGCTCGCCTGGATCCGCGCAACGGTTCCTGTCCGCGTTCAGCGGCATCAGTCCCCACTTCCGCGTCTGCCGCCACCTCCGGACAGCCGCTGAACACCGATTCGAGATGACCCTCCGCTTCACCATCTGGGACCACGTCACCGGCGGCATCGGCCTGCCCGCTGTGGCCTGAACCAGGCATCAAGGCCGCACCTCGGAACACCCCGGCACAGCGTCAGATGATCAAGCACCCGTTAACGTGACAACATCCCCGCGAGGCGGCGTCATCCGGCCCCAGTTGGTGAAGATCAGTAACACGACCACTCCCTACGGGGAATGGGGCCTTCCCAGCTGTCCACGCTGCCCTCGGCCCACTCGCGTGCGACAAGGACCGGGCGCGTGCGGGAGTAGTCGCCGTTCTGCTGGCAGCGCATGACCAAGCCCAGGCCGGGGAGACCGGCTTCCCCGTTCAAGCCGATGCGCAGACCATTCAAACCTTGGGGCATGTCCTCAAGGGACTCCGCCGCCGACTCGATCCACGGGGTGAGCTCGGAGGGCAGGCGGCCCACCAGCCGAGTTTCCTCGTGCAGGACTTGGGGTCCGCGGCAGGCGTCGAAGGCAACTGCGGCCAGCGTCCGGTCGTCACGGGAGTAATAGGTGTCCACGCCCAGGCTGGTGAACTGTACCCACTGGTTTTTCGAGTCGAATGAATAAATCGGTTCGTCCAGGGCGGCGGCAACCTCGTCGACACTCTGCCCGAACCGCAAGGGCCCCACGCACTCGAACGGGACCCAAGTCCACTGCGGACGGTCTGCGTCCGAGAGAATCTCCTGTGCCCACCACATAGACAGCCTCGTTGCTTGCCAAACATATGTGCGACTGAGATCTTGTCACGTCTGCAGCTTGGGGACGACGGGGCAGTCGGCCTACGAGTAGGAGGGGGCCAGACGGCTCCACCCCTGGCCAGTCGAAGTCGCCGCGGACCCGCATCGACCCATTCCTGATCTTCACCGACTGGGGCAAGATGAAGCCGCCTCGCGGGGGCCAGCTGGCGACGTCCCAGCCGCCCTGCGGGCGAATACTGCAAGTCTCGAATATCGACACTCCACCAGTGGCACGCGGACACGGTCGACGCCCTGGTGGTCGGGTTCATGGGGCCGAGGCTCCGGCCGCATCACCTGGCACTCGCGGTGGGGACGAGGGCGGTCCGGTCAAGGTTGTCGGCCCGGCTGGAGCCCGTTCTCGCGGCGCGTATCGGGTCTGTCGGCTGCCGGGGCCAGCCTTCGGGTCGTCAGCTGGACAAGGGGCCGAGTGTGACCCTGGCAGCCCGGTTCTGTGACTGAGCGCCATAGTTGGCCGGTGAGCGTTCTACGTGGCCAGTCTGAGCGTTCGCGGCCGACGAGCGCTTGGCGTGGCGTGATCGCAGTATCCGAGCCGTCGTCTCGGATATCGACGGGATATCCGATGTGATCACCCTCGCCGCTACAGTGCCGCCATGACGACCGCACCTCACCGCAGATTCTCGGCCCGCATCAACCGAGCCGAAGCCGAGTTCGACGGACCGTTTGAGGGCGTGCCCCCGCAGAGCCCCGATGCCCCGAAGCTCGCGCTCCGGGCAGATGCCTGGGCAGCGCACATCGGCGGTGTGCAGGCAGCACGTTGAGCGAAGAACCCGTCTTCATCCGGAGCAAGTTGGGAACCAGCCGGTACGTCTACAACCACCGCAACCCGGTTGGTCTCGCACTCATCATCCTCACGCCGCTTGTCGCGCTCGGCGTGCTGTTCGGTATGCAGGCCGAGTCGACGTGGAGTGAGGGCGAACTCCGCGACGCCGTCCGCAAGGGCGTCCAAGATCTAGGCGGCAAACGGCACTACACAAGCCTGGAGGGCAACCACGGCTTCCTGATCGCGGAGGCGATCCGGGAGAGCGGCATCGGGCCAGGGCACGGCGTCGACACGCGTGAGGAGGAGGGCGGAGGCTACACGGTCAGCACTGAGGACACCGAGACGGAGTACTGCGTCCGCATCACGCTGACCCTGGACGAGCAGCCCCCCGTAGTCTTCCCGGGGGCCGAGGACCGGCCGCCCCCCGACCCGGGGATGCTCGCGTTCTACCTCTCCCACGCAACCTTCAGCAAGGGTTCTTGCCACTGACCTGGTGATCCTTCTGAAGCCCCTGCTGCGGGCGATGGCGCGCATACCGTCGATGTAGCCGCTGGGGGCCGGCGGCGGCCCGATTCTCAGGCGAGGAACAGCACCCCTACCAGCTACTGCTGTTGCTTCGGTGTCAGGAAGCGGCGGCAGTGAGGTGGTAGGTGGTATCGACCCAGAAGCCGTCGCCCGTGTCCGCTTTGATCTCCAGGACGTACTGTCCGGGGGGGCAGGGGCGCCAGAGCCGACCACAGTCCCCAGGCGGCCCGGGGCACCAGTCCTGCGCGGAACCGCGGTGAAGTGTACTCGTGCAGGGTCAGCGGAGCCCCGTTCAGGAACCCGTGGCCTTGGCGACGTGCATCACTGCCGGACGGGACGAGAAGAGGGCGGGACCCTGGGTGTTGGAAACGGGGAAGAAGACCGGACGGCCGGCGGTTAGCGGACGGTCCGAGCGCACGCGGGTGAAGCCCATCGGGCGGCACAGGAATCGAACTCCTAAAGCGGATGTCGCAAGTTCGAATCCTGCCGAGGGCACAGCACTAACTGATCGTTTCAGAATGAGATCTTGGTCTGCACTTTCGGCTGAAATGGTGCTCAGTGGTGCGACGGAACTGCTTGCCCTGCCTGCGCGTTGGCTCGACAGGCTTTTGGAGGGATGACCTTGTCGAGCTTGAGCTTCCCGTCGGCGCGGGCGGTCGGACGCGGGGCGGCCTGGTACCGCGGGGACTGCCATGTCCACTCCGTCCACTCGGACGGGGAACTCACCCCTGAAGAGATAGCCGTTCGGGCGCGCGCCGCCAGGCTCGACTTCATCGCGACGACGGAGCACAACTCAGCCGCGGCCCCCGGTGCATGGGGGCATTTGGCCGCCGATGACTTCTTGATCGTCCTCGGTGAGGAAGTGACCACGAAGACCGGGCACTGGCTCGCGCTCGGCATCAATCCCGGCGAGGTCGTCGACTGGAACCACCAGGTCAGGGACGGATTGGTTGATAAGTGCCTGGACCAGGTCCATCGAGTAGGGGGCCTGTGCGTGGCCGCGCACCCGCATGCGCCCTACCCGTCGGGCGACTTCATGTTCCCCTTCCAGGGCTTCGACGTGGTGGAGGTGTGGAACGGACTGTGGACTTCGGACCGGCCCTGGAATGCTGACAACGAGGCGGCTCTGGCGGAGTGGGGGCGGAGTCTCGCGGCGGACATCCGCACGGGCTCGTGGCGGCCGGCGATGGGCAACAGCGACACCCACTTGGAAGGGCAGATCGGCATCCCTCACACCGTGGTCTTCGCCGAGGAGCTGAGCACCGAGGCGGTCCTGGCCGGAATCCGTGCCGGCCGCAGCTGGATCGCCGAGTCGGCGGACGTGGGCGTGTCGTTGACCGCCAATGCCGATGGTCGCGTTGTCGGGGTGGGAGAACGGCTCCCGACTCATGGTGGGCAGGTGGAAGTGCAGGCATCAATACGAGGTGTGCCGGTCGGGACCGTCAGCTTCCACACCGATCGAGGGAAGGTTCACCGGGCGTCTCTCGCTGCTGACGGGGCGGGCGTGGTGCAGTGGGACACGACGGCGGAGCACTCGGCGTTCGTGCGCATTGAGGTCCGCCATTCCAACGGGCACGTCGCCGCACTCACCAATCCGATCATCCTCAACTGACCGCTCGCTCGGCGGTTCGCGGGAAGCCCGCGCGGGAACCAGCCTGGCACCGCGACGCCCGCGACGCCCGCGACCGTCGCAGCCGCCACAACCCCCGCGGACTCAGGAGGACCCGAGTAGACCCCCGAAAACGTTGCCCCGCACCCGCGGAAGGCACCGCTCCAGCGCGTCGCCGCGCCCGGCGACCACGCTGAAGCCGGTGGGCCGCGTCCGGAGTTCAACGACCCGCAGCCGATCCAGCGCGGACAGCCCGGCGCCCCGGCCCCGCAGCTCCGGGTCGTCGAACAACTCCTCGGGGCGCAGAAACGGCACCGACCGTCCCTGGTCGGCACCGCTCAGGTCGAGCAGCCGACCGCCGCCTCCGGTATTGATCCCGAACGCGCTCAGCCAGTCCGCCTCGGCCGTCGCGAACAGCGGCATGACCATCCAGTCCCCTGCCGTCCCAGGGCGGCGCGCCATGCTGCCACCTGCCTGACCTCGCGCCGCCCCTGGAGCCCGCGACCGCTCGATGCCCGACCTCGTCCAGGCCGTCGGCCGCGCGCTGCGGATGCAGCCCGGCGAGGGCAAGGTCGCATCCCTCGTGGTGCCGGTGCTGCTCGGGCCCGGCGAGACGGCGGACAACATGCTCACCTCCAGGGCGTTCGGCGGGTTGGCGAAGCTGCTGGAGGCGCTCAGGGCGCACGACGCCCGGGTGGTGGAGCAGTTGGCGCAGCAGCAGGCTCCCAGCACCTACAAGCCCGTCCGGAAGGCCGCGCAGGGCCAGGAGAGCCGGGGCGAGGGGGACGCCGGCGGCCCGTCGGCGCCAGCACGGAAGCTGCTGAAGTTCAGCACACCGCGCGACCCGGCGCAGCTGGCCGCGTTCATCAACCCCGAGCACGAGCACTGGCGGCGCGGGGTGGAGGCCGCCGTCATCTTCGCGCGCGAGCACGGTGACCTGAAGGTGCCCTTCACGTACCGCGTGCCCGAGGGTGAAGAGGCGGAAGGGGTCGGGTGGCCGGCCTCGCTCGCCAACTTCCCCCTCGGGCAGTGGATCGCCGACAACCGGCGCTTCTACACCCACGGTGACATGGACGAGGACCGCATCGCGCAGCTGGAGAAACTGGGCCGCTCGCCGCGCAGCCGACCCGCACCAGCGTCCGTTACGCGCTCCTGGCCGCCGTTGCGGCCCTGCTTGTCGACGTCTACCTGTACTGACCAGCCGATCGCCCATGTGGCGGATGGCAGAGCCGCACTGGAGGAGTGGAACGGATCCGAGTGCTCTACGTCTCGATCGGTGCAGGGGCATGTCTGTCCTCGACTGGCAGCTTCAGATGAAGGCTGTACCCGCCGTCAGTTGTGGACTGGGCCGAGATGGTGCCGCCAAGGAGTTCGGCACGTTGGCGCAGGCCCGCGAGGCCGTGCTGGGCGCTAGGCAGGGGGAGCGCGGGTTGGGTGGGGGCTGTGTTGGTGACCGTGGCGTGGATGGCGCCGTCCCTGTGGTGGATGCATACCCTCACCGTTGCGCCGGGGGCGTGCTTGCGGACGTTGGTCAGGGCTTCCTGGACGGTGCGGTAGACGGCGCGTTGGACGGGTGGCGGGAGGCCTTCGGGCAGGTCAGTCTCCAGTTCCGCTTCGATGCCGCTGCCGCCGACCAGTCGCTGCAGGTCGGCGAGGGAAGGCTGGGGGGTGAGTTCCGTGGGGCGGCTGTCGGAGGCGCGCAGCACGCTGACCATGTGCCGTAGTTCGTCCAGGGTCTGCACGCTGAGCCGCCGGATCGTTGCGGCGGCCTTTTTGGTCTCGGCGTCTTGGCTACCCACTTGGAGTGCTCCGGCCTGGACGGCGATGAGGCTGACCTGGTGGGAGACCACGTCGTGCATTTCCCGGGCGAGCTGTGCGCGTTCCTTCGCCAGGATGCTCTGGGCGGTGAGCAGCCGTTTGTGTTCGCGGGCATCGGAGATCTCGGCGAGCCGCAGGGACAGTTCGCGTCGGGCCTGTACGAGTTGGCCCAGGAAGACGGGGGCTACTGAGGTGGCCAGGGTGTAGGTGAGGTGGACCAGGCTGTGGGTCTGGGCGAGGTCGGCGGCCTTCAGGGACGACCACGGCCAGGGCAAGAAGTTGGTGATCGCGTAGGCCAGGGCACAGCCGGCCAGCAGGACGCGGTGGCGGCTGAGTGAGGAGAGCGTGTACAGCGCGGCCAGGGTCGCGAACACCGCGTCGGTGACCATGGCGGTGGGGAGCGTGAGCACGAAGGTCGTCAGCGGCAGGCGGCGACGCAGTGCGAGGGCGAACGCGGCCAGCAGCGCGCAGGCCATGGCCGCATGCTCCTCGACATCGACGTTGCCCCATACATCCGCCAGCGAGGTCGCGACGAGGGCGGCGTCCAGCAGCGGAGCCGGAGGTCGTCGGAGGGTCATCGGGTGTCCTGGTCCTGCGGTGGCGTGAGGAGGCCTGCGCGTTCGGCGATCAGGGCCGCCTGGACGCGACTGCTGACCCGCAGTTTGCTGAAGACGGCACTGACGTGGCCTTTGACGGTGCCGGTGCTCAGGTGCATCCGTTCGCCGATGTCGGTGTTGGCGAGTCCTTCGGCCATGAGTATGAGGACAGCACGCTCGCGCTCGGTCAACCTGGCGGCGAGGCGGGCAGCGGAAGGCTCGTGCGTGCCCTTGTCGAGGTAGCCGTCCACCACCGTGCGGGTGACCTTGGACGAGAGCACGGTCCCACCGTCGGCGAGCGTTCGTACGAGGTGGGGAAGGTGCTCGGGGTCGGTGTCCTTGAGGAGAAATCCGGCGGCGCCCGAGCGCAGGGCTGCCGCCACGTATTCATCGGTGTCGAAGGTGGTGAGCATGGCCACCACCGGAGGGTCCGGCATGCGCCGGAGGTCGGCCAGAATGGTGAGCCCGTCCACGTCGGGCATCCGGATGTCCAGCAGGACGATGTCGGGGTGGAGCTCTCGGGCCGTCTGGACGGCCTGGCCGCCGGGGACCGCCGCCACGACCTCGATGTCGTCCACCGTGTTGAGAATGTGTGTAAAGCCCATGCGGATGAGTGCTTCGTCGTCGACCACCAGTACCCGGATCACGTTCGCTCCGCTCGTCGCATGCCGCCGTTTGATCCGTACCACGCCGGAATCCGTAGGTCCGCCGGGCAGATGCGTTTCGCATCAGCAGGTGACGCGGGTCCAGCCGATCGGCCGGTCAACTCCGGCCGGTCGGCGGGGTGCCTTCGGAAACCTGCCCGGGTGGCTGGGGCGTGCGGTCGGTCAAACCTGAAGGCATGACGCAGAACACAACGCCGACCGTGTCGGGACAGATATCGGGCGAGCTTGAGGCCCATCACTCCCCCGTCTCGAGGTCCGCGCCGTCGACGGGTCGACTGATCGGTATCGATCTGGCCCGCGGGCTCGCGGTCTTCGGCATGTACTCCGCCCATGTCGGCCCCGATGTAACGGTGGGCGGGCCGGTGGGGTTCCTGCTGGAGACTGCGCGCGGCCGCTCCTCCGCACTCTTCGCATTGCTCGCCGGTTTCTCGCTGATCATCATCACAGGCCGTCCTCATCCCCGGACGGGGCGCTCCGGCCGCCAGGCGGTGGTCAGGGTCGTGATCCGCGCCGTCCTCCTGGCAACCCTCGGCTACGCCCTGACCGCCCTGGACACCCAGGTCGACGTGATCCTCAGCTTCTACGGGCTGCTCTTCCTGGCCGCCCTCCCGCTGTACCGGTTGCAGGCAAGGACCCTCGCGCTCATCGCCGCCGCGGGTGCGCTGATCCTTCCCCTAGTCCTGTACGTGATAAGGACATCGATCGAGGAAGGAAACTGGGCCGACGCCATCACTGAACGGGACCCGCTGGCCTGGATCAGCGGCACGGACGGCATCGTTGAGCTGCTGTTCACGGGAGAGTATCCGGTTCTCACGTGGATGCCCTTCCTGATAGCGGGTATGGCGGTGGCCCGACTCGACCTCACACGTACCGGCATCCGGTCCTGGCTGGCCCTCACCGGCGGGGCACTCGCCCTCCTCGGCTACGGCGGCTCCTGGGTGGCTCTGCGCCTGGTGCCCCACGCTCTTTCCGCCGTCGCAGTCGCCACGGATGGCGGTTCGGCGTCGTCTGCGTGGTGGTCCGACAGAGTCGGCGAACCCGAGCACCACACGCCGCTCGCCTGGCTGCTGGTGGCGGCACCACATAGCCAGACAACCTTCTCCATTTTCGGCAACACGGGTATCGCCCTCGCGGTGGTGGCCGCGTGCCTGACCGTCGCCGACCGGCTGCCGCGCCTCACGCGCCTGGCCACACCCGTTGCTGCAGTCGGCATGACAGCGCTGACCGTCTACGTCCTGCACATCGTCGCCCTCTGGTTCTTCACCGACGTCTGGCACCTGGCCGCGATCGAGGACGAGACCATGTCCGCCCTGCCCGTACTCCTGGGCTTCATCGCGACCGCCACACTTCTGGCGACCGCCTGGACCCGTCTGTTCCGGCGTGGCCCCCTGGAGTACCTGCTCCACATCGCTACCCGGCCCGCCCAGCGCATCAAGTGAGACTGGTCGGTTACGCAGGCGGCGAGCAGGGGCTGGCCAACGGGTGAATTCGCCCGTATTCGGCGCCCGAGCCCCGAACCGTGCCGCGCCGCGTCATGAGGGGACCGTGACTCCTCCCCCTCGTAAACGAGGGGGCTTCTCGCTATGCCGGTTGGGCTTCGCGACGGACCAGCCCGGCCCGTAGGACGTTCAGGGCGCCCACCGTGTCCGCGTGTGCCTGGTGGCCGCACGAGACGCAGTGGAACTTCTCCTGGGTGGGCCGGTTCTCCTTGACGGTGTGCCCGCACCGAGGGCACCGCCGGGAGGTGTTGCGGGGGTCCACGGCCATCACTTCCCGTCCGGCGCATTCTGCCTTGGCGGTGAGGATCGTCAGGAACACCCCCCATCCGGCATCAGCGATCGAACGGTTCAGCCCGGCCTTGACGGCGGCCCCGTTGGGCAGGAAGCCGCCCGGCGTCGCGGGATCCGGCTTCGGGGCCGGGGCCTTGCTCATGTTGCGGACCCTTAAGGCTTCGTGCGCGATGAAATCGTGGTCACGCACCAGGTTCAACGCGGTCTTGTGCGCGTGGTCCAGGCGTTGGCGGCGGACCTTGCGGTGCAGCCGCGCCACCACCTCCACGGCCTTGCGGCGACGCTTGCTGCCGCGCTTGCACCGGGCGAGGGCCCGCTGGGCCTCTTCGAGCCTGGCGGCGGCCTTCGCCCCGTGACGGGGGTTGGGCACGAACTCGCCGCCCGAGTCGGCGAGGAAGTTCGCGATGCCCATGTCGATGCCGACCACGCTGCCGGTCGCGGGAAGCGGGTCGGGCGCAGTCTGCCCGGCGGTGAGGATGACGTACCAGCGCCGCCCTTCACGCTTGACGCTGACCGTCTTGACCTTGCCGACCACCGGCCGGTGCCGGTGCACCTTGACGTGCCCCACGCCCTGGAGGCGGACGCGGGTGACGGGATCATGCGGAGTCGAGTCCCAGCGGCAGCCGTCGCCGTCCTTCGGGAAGTCCACGGTGTCGAACCGCTTGCCCGAACGAAAACGCGGATACCCCGGCGCCTGTTCGGCCTTCACCCGGCGGAAGAACGCCGCGAACGCCTTGTCCAGCCGCCGCAACGTCGCCTGCTGCGAAGAGAACGACCAACGGCCCTGACGCTCCAGGTCGAACGCCCGGATGTCCTTGAGCTGCGCGGACTGCTGCCCGTACCGAACCGTCGTCCTCGAGCCGTGCCGATAGGCGTCACGGCGCTCCTGCAACGCTCCGTTGTAGAGCGAGCAGTGATCACGCAGCATCTCGGCGAGCGCGATCGCCTGGCCCGCAGTGGGCCGCATGAGGAACTTGTACGCACGGATCATCCGGCCCACCCCCCTTCGGCAGTCGTGATCAACATAGTGCAGGCCACTGACAACGCAGCGAACTTTGGCGCTTCGCGCCTCCGGGCCGAGGATGCGTTTCCCTCCCCGGCTGAAGCCGGGGATACCCACGCAAGATCACGGATGGGCAACGCCTCCTCTTCTCTGAGCAGCGCGGGCGCTTCAGCCGTCCGCGCGCTGGTGCATGCCCTGGCCTGTGTGGCGCTGGCGGTAGGCGTGCATCACGCCACGGCAGACTCCCGGCTTCTCGATGCCCGCGGTACTGGCCGCAGCGGTGGCCGTGGCCCTGCCGGCGGCATGGGCGCTTCGCCCCCGGGCGGGTGCCGGGGCGCGGGCCGTACTCGCCGCCGCTTGCGGGGCCCTGCCGGTATGGCTGGAGGCGACCGGTACGTCGGTGCCCGCCGACCACTTGGACGATCATCTGCGGCTGCCGCCGGTATGGCACCACAACATGCTGCTGACGGCCGCGCTGAACATGCTCGCCGCGCACGTGTTGATCGCACTGCTACGGGGCGCAGGCCGCGTTCCCGCCCGGCTGGGCTCTGCGCTCAGCGCACTGGTGCGCCCCGGGTGGCGGCACCTGCTGGGCCTGGTCGCACTGCTGCTGTGCTCAACCCGCCCATTCACTGCGCCCGCCCCGACGGGCCGCCGGCACCGCCATGAGGCGCTTCTGCCGGTCCCCCATCGGCTGACGGCCCTGCTGTACCTCGGCCAGCCCTGCGCCCCCTGAACGACCGCTCCACACCCCGGCCTTCCCTTCTCCTTTCCTGACGCGCTCGTACCGCGGACGGTGTATTGCCCGACCGGGCGCGCCGCCCGTGCTCGGGTGCGCACCATCGTGGAGCCATTTCCGTGTCCGACTGCTTTATCTTCGCCGCCGATGACCCCCATCAGCCTTATCAGGACAGCGGTGGGCTGATCGAGGTGCTGACCTCGACCCAGTTCGTCGCCGCCGCCATCGTCAGTGTCATCGCCGTATGCCTGCTGGTGTGGCAGATCGTGTCCAGGCGGCGAGAGCGTTCCTCCCAGCAACCAGCCGTGCCTCGCGACGACGACCAGTGATTAAAAAGGGGGGCGTCGCCGGCCCGAACCTGACCGACGACACCCCCTTACCAGTGCTTGCTGCCCCGGCCCCATGGCGGCGCCGGCCCCAACCACGTCGAGCGGCGCCGTGCCCCGCCCGGCTTCGGCACGGCACACAAGGGCGTTTCTGCACGGGCGGGCGTGGACGGCGCATACGGAGGGGCCGAAGGCGGGCAGCGCCGGGTCCGCCCGCCGGGCGGCCTTCTTGCCCTCCGGCGTCTTCAGCAACGCCACCACCTTCGCGGCCTGCGGGCGCCGTCGCGGGGGACCGTGCTGCGCGGGATCGCAAGGACCCGCTCGCGGCGCCGCGGGAGGCCGCCGTCTGCACTACGACCAGGAACACCACGCCCGCTCCCAGGCCGAAGCCCGCCGCACCGCACTCCCGAGCGGATCAGGACGCGTTTGCCCCGTCTGCATGGCCCCGGTGCTCACGTCGGAAGGCGGCCGGGGGTGTGCCGCAGGCGGAGGTGAACGCCGTGTAGAACCGGCTGACCGAACCGAAGCCAGCTGCTGACGCCACGTCATTGACCGGCAGATCGGTGGTGACCAGCAGTCGGCGAGCCTCGGCAAGGCGGCACTGCGTCAGGTAGTCGCTCACCGTCGTGCGCACAACCTTGCGGAACTGGGTCATCGCGTAGTTCGGGTGCAGCTGCGCGGCGCCGGCGATGTCGGCGACGGTGAGGGGTTCGCGGAAGTGTTCGGCGATGTACCGCACCATGGCGAAGACCCGACGCAGCGCCGGGTCACCTCCGGTGTACCGGCGCACCGGTTCTCCCAGGGTCGCCAGGGCGAGTCGGCGGAGCCTGGCTTCGACTTCGAGCATCGCGATCCGGTGGCGTTCGGGCTGGTCGCTGGTGAAGTCGGCGGCCCACTGGGCGAAGTTCGCGGGATCGGTCTGCACGGCGGCCGAGGGCGCGGAGACCAGGGGCATGCCGGACAGGAGGCGACTGACCAGGGAGTCGGGCAGCCCCCAGCCCAGGAACGTCGCGAAGGGCACGTAGACCCAGTGGACGCGGGTCGCCGAGTTCGCCACGAGCTGGTGCGGCACCGCAGCCCAGAAGGCAGCCACGCTTCCCGGGCCGACCTCGACGGGCACGCCGCCGAACAGGTAGAGCATCGTGCCGCCCTCGGCCACCAGGTTGATCTCCAGGTCGTCGTGCTGATGCGCGGCGCCCATGAGCTCCGGTCGGCCTGTCCATCCCGTGAGGCTCGGCGGTACGGCGTGAGGCAGGATCTGAGAATCCAAGAAGTTCTCGCTCTCATCAATGAAGACTTGGCAAATCGTAGGCCCCTATCGTCGGAGAGATCCACAAGGCCGCCCAGGGCTGATGCCTGCCACGGCACCGGCCACAAGTCTGTGGGGCGGGACCGGATCGTTGTTCTGATTCCACGATGAGGAGTTCTCTGTGTTCTCTCTCGGCATTGTCGGTGCCGGCCAGTTCTCCGGCCAGTTCGCCAAGCTGTTCCTGGCCCACCCCGGAGTGCGGGACGTGTACGTCACCGATCTGCTCCCCGAGCGGGCCGAGCAACTGGCCGCCGCCGAAGGCCTCACCGGGACCTTCCCGTCGTACGAGGCGATGCTGGAGTCCGAGGCCGTCGACGCGGTCGCGATCTTCACCCAGCGCTGGACCCACGGCCCGCTGGTCGTGCAGGGCCTGAACGCCGGCAAGCACGTCTACTCCGCCGTCCCCATGGCGATCAGCACGGAGGAGATCGCGGCGATCATCGACGCGGTCAAGGCGACCGGTCTGACGTACATGATGGGCGAGACCAGCCAGTACAACCCGGCGACCGTGCACGCCCGCAACCAGATCGCCAAGGGCGCGTTCGGCCGGATCTTCTACGCCGAGGGCGACTACGTCCACGACATGGACCTCGGCTTCTACGAGGCCTACCAGTACAGCGGCGGCGACAACTGGAAGGCCACCGCCAGCTATCCGCCGCTGCTCTACCCGACGCACGCGGTGGGCGGCGTCCTCGGCGCCTGGCAGACGCACGCGGTGAGCGTGTCCGCGATCGGCGTGACCGACGACCGGGGCGACGGCGTCTTCGACCGGTCGGTGAGCCAGTTCGACAACGACGTGTCGAACGCGACGGCGCTGTTCGAGGTGGCGGGCGGCGGCTCGTTCCGCACCAACGAGTTCCGGCGGGTGGGCTACCCCTCGCACATCCGCGAATCACGCTTCCGCTTCTTCGGCACCGAGGCGAGCATGGAGCAGCTCGCCACCGTCGCGCACTGGCAGGACAAGAACGGGATCGAGGACATCAGCGAGCTGCTGGAGCCCAAGCCCACCATGTCCCCCGACGACCCCTCGCTCCAGCACATCGCGCCGGACCTGCGGGCCGCGTTCACCTCGGGCTCCGCACCGGTGCACGACCGCTCCCGGCTGCCGCGCGAGTTCGACGAGCTGCACAACGGCCACGAGGGCAGCCACCACTTCCTGGTGGACGACTTCGTGACCGCCGTCAACTCCCGGACCCTGCCGTCGGTCAACGCCTGGGTCGCGGCCCGCTACACCCTGCCGGGCATCATCGCGCACGAGTCCGCGCGGCAGGGCGGCGTCCGGCTGGCGATCCCGGACTTCGGCGACGCGCCAACGGCGTGAGACCCAGGGGGGCCGGGAGCGCCGCTGCCGGACCCCGCACGACAGCGGGACCTGCCACCTTGTCCCTTCCTTCCTGGGCAGGACGGAGCTGCCCGCAGTCGGCGTACGGGACCTGCCGACATACTGAAAAGGATGAACCAGATGTACGACCAGCAGACGAGCCGGCTGCGGGCCAACCAGGTGACGAACAACCCGCCCGCTCGCGCGCCGGGCCCCCCACCCCACCCGGCACGGAGAGTGAATCAGCAGCGCCCAGGCCGACCCTGAAGGCGCCAGCATCCTGAAGCTTCCGGGACGACGCTGTGGTCACCGCCCTCCCGGAAGCCACGGCGCCCACGACCAGCGGGCGGGCGACCTTCACCAGCTGTACCGCCGACCGGTCGTGGTTTCTCAGCCCGACTGCGAGATGCCCTGCACGAGCTGGGTCAGGACGCTCAGAATTCCCTGACCGAGGTCTGTCGGGGCAATCAGCACCCCGAGGGCCAGCACGATGACCACGGTGAACTTCTCGTCCAGTCGGCTCCTGGCCTGTGTCCGACGGCGCAGCCGCAGGACAACAATGACTGCGAGCAGTACCGCCACGTTGATCGTCAGCACTCGACCAGTCCTCCAGTCGCAGGCAGGCTCCACTCTCAACCATCTGGTGTAGCCCGAACTGGCCTGCTGAGTAACGAAGTTGTTCACGGTTGGCGATAGGAACTCCCTCTCTGGCTGAATCAGACAGACATGAGCCGAGTCCAGATGCGAGGTGGAATTTCTACATCACATCCGTGGCAAGCGCTCGCCCGAAGCCAGACCGCCCGCCACATTGTGACGACTGCAGGGGAAGGCCGGTCGTCGACCTCCCCCTACCCCTGTGCGTTCGTGGACAGTCAGTTCAGGCGCAGTGCCTCGCTGATCGTCGTGAAGAGGAGGCGGCGGAACTGATCTACGGCCGGGGCCCCGAGGGCGTGGGGTCAGTGCCGCCCACAGCTCGATTCAGGCCGGTCAGGCGGGACAGCGCCGCAAACCGTCATCGGTGCCGGGCCAGTGAGCGCGCACGGCGTCGATTCCTGCCGCCGCACGACGGAGCGCAGGGTGAACGCGACGATGATGGCGTCGTCCGCGTAGCCGATGACCGGCAGGACGTCGGGGATGAGGTCAATCGGCAGCGCCAGGTAGATCATCAGCAGCCCGAGCGGGCAAGGACGGTGCGGCCTCCGGCTCCCGGACCTGGCGGCGGAGCTCGTCGTGAATGCGGCGTCGCGTCGGCATCGGCCGACGCGGTGCCAGCGGCCGTCGCCACCGACGGCAACGAGCCCGACGGCCGAGCGACCACCCCGGGCCGTCCCGCCCCGATTGGCGCCCCAGCGCCTCGATGACCGGCCGGGCCGATGCCTGGTCCTGCCCCGGTACAGCAGTGAAGACAGAGGATGCTGATGTCTTGTCATGCACGCTGCCGGGGATCAGACTGGGCCGACAGACCGTGATCGCTGCAATCGTTCTTGTCGGAGGGGACCGGGGGGATCCCTCCCATCGACCGGAAAGCGAGAGCACATGCGTCGACGCACGATCCTGGCCGGGATGGCAGGCCTCGGGGTGGGGACGGTTCTCCAGCCGTCGGCCTACGCGGAACCGCAGTCGCGGCCCAACGGGCCGTGGATCCAGCCGGAACAAACAGTCCAGAAGGCCGCGTTGACGGCGAACTCCGAACTCGGCCCCAAACTCCAGAGCATCGCGGCCCGTTCGAAGGGCAGGATGGCCGTGGAGGTGGCCGGTCACTCGGCCGGCGGTTGGCCCATCCATCTCATACGGTTCGGCGAGCCCGCCGCCGGCAAGCTCCCCGTACTGATCCAGACCCAGATCCACGGCGGTGAACCTCTCGGCACCGAGGTCGCGCTGCATCTGATGCAGACGCTCGCCACCAGCTCGCATCCGACCGTCAAGGCGGTCCTCGACCGGCTCGCGGTCTGGTTCATCCCGCGGCTCAACATGGACGGTGCCGACTTCCGGGACGCCGACGGCTTCCTCGTACAGCGGCGGCAGAACACCCAGCGCTGGACACCGCAGGAATGGGGACTCGCGGCGGGCACACCGGCGCCGTGGTATCTGCCCCGTACGCTGCTGGAGCCCGGCCGGGTCTCCGGCTACGACATCAACCGCGACTTCCACCCGGATCTGACGTTCCGGCTGAAGCCTGGCGACGAAGGCCTGTTGCCCGGACGCTCCGAGCTGCCGGGCTTCTTCGTAACGCCCGAGGCGCGCACCTCCGCGGCGGTCTTCCAGCGGATGCGGCCGAAGGTCTTCATCGACCACCACCACCGCGGCAGCAACACGCAGTCCGACACGGACAACCAGCTCACCACGCTCCAACTGGTCGGCATCGTCACCAAGGGCACCGCCGGATATCCGCTCGACCCGGCCGCCCGCGACCTGGGCTACCGGGTCAATGTGCTCGTCTGGGACACCCTGCGCGCCCTGGGCCAGTCGGGCTTCGGAGGCATCACCCGCTACCCCGACGTCGAACTGCCGGGCACCGCGCTCGGATCCTACGCACTCAACGGCGCCGGAATCATGCTCTACGAGACGCGCTCGGTGGCCCAGAAGTCCATGGGCATGCTGATCCGCCAGTCGCTCATCGGGATGAGCACCACGCTCGAGAGCCTCGCCACCGGTGACATCCAGAACGTCGACCCGGCCCGCTACTACGACATTCCGCCGGCCGGCCCGTCCATCGGCAATCCGCGCGACGTCCTGTGAGGGAGGCACCCATGATCGGACGACGCACACTGCTCGGGGCCGCCGGCGTGCTGGCTGCCGGACTGGCCGGCGTCTCCACCGCCTCGGCGGACCCGGCGCATCTGCCGGGCGGGCCCTGCATCCAGCCGGACCAGAACGTCAGCCTGGCCAGCGTCGCGGGATACGACGACGTGGTCCGGCAGCTCGACCGTATCGCCCGGACCTCGCACGGACTCGTCAATGTCGGAACGGCCGGTCTGTCGGGCGAGGGACGCAAGCTGCTGTACGCCACCGTCGGCACTGGGCCGACCGTCTTCTGGCTGCAGGCCCGTATCCACGGCAACGAACTGCACAGCACCGAGGCCGTCCTCCAGATCCTCGGGCACCTGGCGAGCGGCGACCCGGCCGCCCGCCTCATCCGCGAGAAACTCACCGTCGTCGTCCTCCCCATGTACAACCCGGACGGCGCTGAGGCCAACATCCGCCAGAGCACCACCCCGACCCGTACCGACCTCAACCGTGACTGGGAGAACTTCGTCCAGCCGGAGTCGGTCGCCTACTGGAAGCTGTGGCGCCGGACCGCCCCGCAATTGAGCCTCGACCTGCACCACATGGATCAGGCCCCGGTGGTCGCGGGAACGAACGACCTCAACCAGTTCCAGATCGGCGCCCGTTCCATCGCCCCGTCCCGGATGACAGCCGAACAGTGGCTCACCAACCGGCAGATGGCCATGGCCAGCGTCGACGCGCTGGACCACTACGGCCTGGCCAATGTCGCCCACTACCCGCTCATCGACATCACCAATGCCGTCTTCAGCCGCATGCTCATGGGTGGCACGGCCCCCGCCGGCGAACAGCCGGTGCTGCACACGCCGACCAAGGGCGCGATCTTCTACGAGGTCCGCTCGGTCGGCCAGAAGAGCAACGGCCAGCTGGAACGGCTCTTCACCATCCCCACGATGGCGGTTCTCACGGCAGCCGCCGACGGCTCCCTCGGCTCGTACGACGTCTCAGGCTACGGAAGCCTTCCGTTCGCCGTGCAGGAGCAGTGCGGCGGCAGCTGACGACTGCCGGACGCGGGTGGGCCTCGCCCCACGGCGCGGGGCCCACCGCACTAGTGCCGCAGCGGCCATGCCGGCCACGATGCTGCTGACCTTGGCGTCCTCCGACGCACCCGCGCCGTTCGTCGTCCCGGTCAGCTTCACCTTCTGCGTCACCAGATCCGACAGCCCACACCGTTCGGCCAGCCGCAACCGAGTGATCAAGTTCGACGCACGATTCGACGCCGGCCGTTAAAGATCAAGCTAGGTTCGACCGAGCGGCGTCCCCCGCTGATCAAGAGATCTGCCGGCTCAAGGCAGTCTCTGACCATGATGTCGCGGGACCGTGCCGCGCTTGGCGGCCACCATGGTGGCGATCCGACAGAGCGCGCCGTACTTGATGTGGGGGTCGGTCAGGAGCTGCACTGTGCCCGCAGTCAGCAGTCAGTGCAGTTGTGACCGGGGGCGCCGTGCCACCCCAATCGTCCTCAGGGTGCGCGTCCCGTTGAGTCATGTCTACGCTGGGACTGGTGGCCTGTTGACGCATGCGCAGGACAGTGCAGACGGCACCCCTGCCAAGTCAGCCACACCAGGTTTGTCATGACCACTCACGGACCTCCACCCAGAGGGAAGAGGCATCGATATGAGTGCATACTACCTCCGCACCACCGCCGCAACGGTGACCGCTGTAGTGGCTCTCCCACTTTCACTCGGAGCGTTCGCCCCGCAGGCGTTCGCCGACAGCGCTGCATCCAGACCATCGAGCACACCGAGCCCGTTCGGCCCGGGATGCTCCTCCCTGCCGCACAGCGGCAAGGGCAGTACCGCCGCCATGGCCAAGGAACGCGTGGCCACAGCGGCGGCCAACAACCCGAAACTGACAAAACTGGCACTTGCGTTGAAGGACGCTGGCCTCACCACCAAGCTCAATCAAGCGAAGCACGTCACGGTCTTCGCTCCCACGAACGCGGCCTTCAACAAGATTCCCAGAACACAGATGGTCGACCTGCTCAGGAACAAGGAGCAGCTGAAGAAGGCCCTGAAGTACCACGTCGTGGACAAGACGATCAATCCCAGCCAGCTTCCCAACGGAAGCTTCAAGACGCTGGAGGGCTCCACGCTCAAGACCTCCGGATCCGGCACGTCGTTCAAGGTCAACGACACCGCCAAGATCGTCTGTGGGGACGTCAGGACGGCCAACGCCACCGTGTACCTCATCGACACAGTCCTCACGCCTCCATCCTAAAGAGGGGCCCTGACCTCGGACTTTGGACACCGTAGGACACTGGATCTTGAGGATCTGGGAGAACTGAGCCCCTGTGGGGGTGAAGGGCCGGAGTTCAAGGCGGACGCGGTCGCGCCGCGCTGTACCTTTCACGGCCGGAACGACGATCAAGTCGGTCGCGGCTGATCTGGGGGTCAACGCTGAGACGCTGGCCATCGGTCGGGGTTCGGCTGAGGCTGGTCCCATGAAGCTGATGGTTGATTGGGCGCGTGATCGCGAAGGATGGCGTGAGGCGCTCAAGTGGGTTCCCAAGCCACTGTGACGACAGCCACTCATTGATGGCTGCGACCAGCACCGTGGCCTCGTAGCGGACTGCGAGCTTGTCGTACCTCGTGCCGGCGAACCCGTACTTCTTCTTCCAGTACGCGCTGAGGTCCGGCTTCTGGACGAGCCCCAATTCCTCGGCCGCTTTACGGAACTCTTTGTTGGGAAAGGGTGGTGGTCCGGGGCGGGCTGACTGATGATCTTCGTCTATGGATATGACTTGGGCACGTGTGCGTGTGGTGGTTCCCGTCGTTCTGGTGGCGGGGGCTGTTCTGGGGGCTTTGGGCCCGGTGTTGACGCGGCAGAGGTCGGATGGCGGGAGAGAGGCTGTCGGCGGAGCGGCGGGGCATGTTGTGCACTTGGTGGCGAGCGCGGGGTGGTCCTGGGCGGCTTTCGCGTTCGCGATCGGGTTGGTGTGCCGGTCATGGAAGCGGGCGGTGTGGTTGGCACCGGCCTCGCTGGTGGTGGCGGTGGCTGCGTACTACCTGGTGAAGATGGGGCAGGGCGAGTTTCGGGTCTTCGACATGGCGGCAGGGAGCCAGCAGGTGGAGTCGTTGCCCATCGACTGGGCCGGCTTCATCGGGAACGCGATGGTGTGGTGGGTGGCGGCCTGTATCTTCGGCCCGCTGCTGGGGTGGGCCGGAACCCTGGCGCGCCAGCCGCATCTGCGCGGACTCGCTTTCCGTCTGATGGTTCCGTTGATCGCGATCGTCGACATGAACGTGCGCCTGCCCGGAAACCCCGAACTCGACGGAGCCGTCGCCACCGGCACCTGGACCGTCGTACGGATCGCGGCCGTCGTCGCCTGTGTACTCCTGACGGCCTGGGCTCTCCACACCAGCATCCGCGCGCGCCGGATCACCCGGACCTGAACGGGCAGTTCGTATGAACGCGGCCGCAGAACTTGCGATGACAGCGGGCTCCCGGGCCAGCCAGCCGTGCGGGCCAGAGACCAGCGTGGGGGAACAGCGGAGCAGTCCCGTCTCATTTGATCTAGCTCCGGTTCGTCTCTCTGACCAGGCGTGATGCAGTGTGCAGTGAGATGCGCCGTTGTCCGTGTCTCACAATGCCGTGTCCGCCGAGCGTAGATGGCGGACTGTGTCTCAATTCATCGTGTCTGCGAGACCTGCGATCGGCGTTGTCGGCAGGATGTAGCAGGATGATCTGCTGCCCACTGCTGACAGCAAGTTGATCGGAGCCATGGATGACCTCCGAACTGGAAGATTCGGCGCCGCCGCAGCCGGCCACGAGGAGAGGCACCCCCTCCTCTGTCAGGACAACGCTTGCAGGCGCGTTCATCGTCGCTCTGGGCATATGCGCGGTCCTGCCGATCCGGCCGGAGGTGCCGGTTCGGACGGCGATCGTTGGCCTGGTCGCGGTCGCGCTGATCGTCGGTGCCTGTGTCCTGCGATCGGCGGCGGCGATCCGCGCGGCGGTGTTCATCGGTCCGCTCTTCGGCCTTTTCGCGGTTGGGATTCTCGGCGGGTGGCCGCCCGCGGTCACCACGGTTCTGGTATGTGCGCTTCCCTTGGCATGCTTGCTGTTCGCCGGTCGCCGTCCTGCGTTGAGACCGGTGGTTCCGTGGCTGGCGCGCGGTTCGTTGACGCCCGGGGCCCCGTGGCTGGGTGTGGCAACTGTGGTGCTCAGTGCGGCGGCGCTCACGGCCTGGGCACTCGTTGTGCGGCCCGAGCCACCGGAATACATGAGTGAGCTGCAACGGCTCCCGCTCTGGCTCGCGATCTTGGGCATCGTGGCGTTCGCCCTGGTCAATCCGGTGTGGGAGGAGATGCTTTTCCGGGGGGTGCTGCTGACCGAACTGGCCTCGGTCTGGGGCGTCAGGGCCGCGGTAGTGCTGCAAGCTGTGCTGTTCGGAGCCGCGCATTTCGCGGGATTCCCGTCCGGACCCGTCGGCATGATGATGGCGGCGGCCTGGGGGTTCGTCATGGGCGTCATGCGCGTGCGCAGTGGCGGCATCCTGATCACCTACTTGGTGCACGTGACCGCCAACGCAGTCATCGGAACGCTGGCCGTGTTGATCCTGCGATGAGCCCGGCTGTCACTTCACCGCTTTGAGTGTGATGTAGCAGTGCATGGTTGCGGGTGCGGCATTGAAAGTGCGGGCGATCTTCGGGACCGGGGTGCCGGAGTCGTAGAGCTGTTGCGCCTGTTCGATCTGTTCCGGGGTGAACCGTGGGGGCCGCCCGCCGGTCTTGCCGCGGGCGCGGGCAGCGGCCAGGCCGTCGTTGGTGGCCGCGCGTACGAACTCGTGGTGCAGGCTGGCGAAGACGGACATCATGCCGAAGAAGTCGAGCTGACGAACACGATCCAGTGAGACTCGCCGCGTCGCGTCAGCCCGTACAGACACCGCCGAGTGAGACCAGTAGCGAATCCGACCAGACGCCGTGAGAAAGAGACAGAGTCGCGTGAGACGGAATCAGTGACTTATTTTTTTTCAGCCTCCTCTCGACTGATGTCCAACAACCGATCGGTTGCCTCAGGTCTCTGACGCTTGAACTATCCGCCGCACCTTGAGCCCTCCCAGCAGGCGGGCAACAAGCTCGTCTGGCGTCCCAGCGGGCGGGCTCCGGCTTGCTTCCCCTGGTGCTCCGCCCCTCGTACGGATGGCCTCGTCCGTGTCGCCGCTGTCGGCCGGTGGCCCGCCTGCCCAGACACGTAACAAAGCCCTACTAGCCGTGCATCGCGGTGCTGTAGACGTACAGGGCGATCACACCGGCGACGCAGGCGAGGATCACCCATGAACCGAAACTGGTGTGTTTCCCACTGCCTTTGGCCCGCGCGGCCTTCCCGGTGCGACTGGACCGCCCGCGCGCTGCCCGTCCCGGCACGACCAGCGCCGCATCGGCCGCCGCATCGGCGAGCAGGCGACGACAGGTCGCGGCGAGCACACCTGTACCGGCGGAAAGGGGCACCACGGCCTCCGAACGCGCCGGAGCGGTGGTGCCGCCGTCCAGGATGCGCCCCGCGCGTACGAGGACCTCGTCCCGGCCGCCCGTCGGAGCGAGGCTGATCCACCGCCGTACATGCTCACCCCGGATGACCACACCGCCGGCCCGCTCCCGGTACACAGTGTGTTCCCGCCACAAGATCTCCGCCAACTCCACGGCCGTGTCTCTCAGTTGTGCGCTCACAACCCCTCCCCCTCCACCTCGCGGCGAATCGAACAAGCATCGCACTCTAGCGGTAGGCGCAGAGCGGGGGTCCAGCAGTCCCCCCAGCGGCCGCGCCCGCCCCCGGGCACGGATCCAGGGCCTGTTGCGAAAGTGGATCAAGGTCAGGGATCATCACCAGCTGTGGGACGTGGTGATCTGACAAACGACCAGTGGGAGCGTCTGGAGCCGCTGCTGCCGGCGGGGAAGAAGCCAGGCCACCCTCGGACTTGGACGCATCGGCAGCTGATCGACGGCATAAGGTGGCGCACCAGGACCGGTGCGCCGCGGCAAGATCTCCCGGAGTGCTACGGGCCGCAGGACCGGGCCGACGACCTGTTTCGGCGATGGCAGCGCAACGGCACCTGGAATCAGATCTTCGAGCGGCTACAGGCCGAATCCGACGCAAAAGGCCCGATCACATGGGACGTTAGCGTGGATTCCACGATCTCGCGGGCCCATCAGCACGCTGCCGGAGCGCGTAGGGGGGACCTGCAGAAGGAGCCTCCCGGGGGCATCGACAGCGAGCCCGACGACCACGGCCTCGGGCGCTCGCGTGGCGGCCTAACCACCAAGCTGCACCTGACGGTCGAGCCGGGGCAGAAACCACTGTCCCTGCTCGTCACCGCCGACCAGCGACACGCCAGTCCCCAGTTCCAGCCGGTCCTGGACGGTATCCGTGTGCCCCAAACCGGACCGGGCCGACCGCGCACGGAACCGGATAAGGTCCGCGCGGACAGGGCATACGGCTCCCGCGCAAACCGCGCCTACCTGCGCAGACGAGGCGTGCGGTGCACCATTCCGGAGAAGACCGACCAGGTCCGCAACCGCAAGAAGCTCGGTTCTCGGGGCGGCCGCCCGCCGAAGTTCGACAAGGACGACTATAAGGAGCGCCACGCCGTCGAGTGCGGGATCAACCGCCTGAAGCGCCACCGCGCGGTCGCCACGAGGTATGACAGGCTCGCCGTCCGTTATCACGCGACCGTGGTGGTCGCAGCCATCAACGAATGGCTGCGACCAGTGGGGCCGCGACAACCCCTACTCGCTGGCTGGCTGTGGCTCACCGGGGTATCGATCCAAGCCCGCCTTCCAGCGGCGTTGTCGCTCGAGCCAGTGCACGTAGCGCGGTGAGGCGTCACGGAGATCGATGCTGAGTGGGTAAGGGTCGAACTCGTCAGCGAGCAGCTTGCGGAGAAATTCGACCATGCCGCAGGGGAACAGGGTGAAGTCGTCTCGGGTGTGGCGGCCGCAGACCAGGACAGGCCACCGGTCAGGGTCGGGATCGGTAGTCAGCCAGCAGAGGATGTCTGGGCCAGCGGTGATGCCCCAGGCGAGGATATGGTCCGGGTTGCTGTCCAGGCCTTCCTGGCCGTCCAGCATCTCCCAGGTGTAGCGGGCGTTCTCCGTCTCCTCCTCGAACGTCCCGGGATCCCACTGGATGTACTCCTTCGGCAGGGGCATGAGGATGCATACGTCCGCGAACGAGCCGGCACCGTACACGGACATGAAGGCCATGTAGTCCCGCGGGAGCCGCGTACCCCACCGCGCTTCCGCGGCCGACCAGTCGATCTCCTCGTCAGCGCCAAGATCTGGGGGAAGGATCTTGGCCAGTGCTGTGATGCCTGTTGGGTCTTCCATGGCAATCCCTTCAATCAGGTCGCCGAGCGCCTACGAGAATGCACTGACAACCAGCACAGCGGATTCTGACCTTCCCCTCGTAGCGTAGAGGCCGTGACTGCAGGGGAAGTTGGGGGTCATGGGAGAGAAGCGACGGAAGTTCGACGCGGAGTTCCGTGAGGGGGCTGTGCGGATCGTCTCCGAGACCGGTCGGCCGATCGCGCAGGTCGCGAAGGACCTGGGGATCAACGAGACCACCCTGAGCACCTGGGTGTCGAGGGCGAAGAAGGC
>NZ_JBLVKW010000061.1:0-50795 GCF_048270745.1 Streptomyces sp. NPDC056231
CGGTTCCTCGCCGCGATCGGCGTGAACCGCTGGCTGCGGCTGGCCGACGGAACGCTCAAGGAGACGGGAGCCCCCACGGTGTGACCCGCCGACGTGTGAAGTGGCCCGCGTCCGAGGCAGCACGCCCCGCGGGCCGAACACCGATCACGTTGGACGGTTCCCCATGCCCCAGCCCGCCCTGCTCGCCCACGACCTCGTCCGCAATCTGGGCGGCCGACGCGTCCTCGACGGCGTCTCCCTGACCGCCTCCCCCGGCCACCGCATCGGCCTGATCGGGGAGAACGGCGTCGGCAAATCCACCCTGCTGCGCGTGCTTGCCGGCGTGGACGAACCCGACGCCGGAAGCGTCACCCGCCCCGGTGACCTCGGCTTCCTCCACCAGGAGATGCCCTTCGACGCCGGCTCGACCATCGCCGCGGTGCTGGACGAGGCGCTGCGCGAGGCCCGCGAGGACCTCGCGGAGCTCGACCGGCTCGGCGAGGCGCTCGCCCGCGTCCCGGTGGACGACCCCGGCCACCAAGAGGTCCTCGACGCCTACGGCAGGCGGCTTGAGCAGGCCCAGGACCGGGAGTCCTGGGACGCCGACCGCCGCGCGGCCCTGGTGCTGGACGGCCTGGGCCTCGGCGCGGTCGGGCACGACCGCACGCTCGGCTCGCTCTCCGGCGGGCAGCGCGGCCGGCTGGCCCTGGCCGCGCTGCTCGTCCGACGGCCGTCGGCGCTGCTGCTGGACGAGCCGACCAACCACCTCGACGACGGCGCCGCCGCCTTCCTGGAGGAGCAGATCCGCGGCCTGCCCGGAACCGTGGTCCTCGCCAGCCACGACCGGGCACTCCTCGACGCCGTCTGCACCGACCTGATCGACCTCGACCCGGCGGTGGACGGCCCGGTCCGCTACGGCGGCAACTACAGCGCCTACCTCTCCGAGAAGCGCGCCGAACGGGAGCGCTGGGAGCGGCAGTACGCCGAGGAACAGGAGGAACTGGCGGAGCTGCAGCACGCGTCGGGGGTGACCGCGCACCGGGTCGCGCCGGACCGGGGCCGCACCGACAACGAGAAGATGGGCTACGGCCACCGGGCGGGCCGGGTACAGAACCAGATCTCCCGCCGGGTCCGCAACGCCACCCGGCGGCTGGAGGAGCTCGAGCGCTCGCAAGTCGCCGAGCCGCCGCGCCCGCTGCGGTTCGCGGCCGGGGAACTGGCCGCGCGTACCGAGGAGGGCCCGCGTCCCCTGGTGTCGCTGCACGACGTCCGGGTGCCCGGCCGGCTCGCACTGGGCGGTCTGGAGGTGTCGGCGACGGACCGGCTGCTGGTCACGGGCGGCAACGGGGCAGGCAAGTCGACGCTGCTCGCCGTGCTCGCCGGACGTCTCCCCGCCGAGGGCGAGGTGCACCGGCGGCGCAGGCTGACGGTGGGGATGCTCACCCAGGACACCGTGTTCGAGCGGCCCGACCGCACGGTCCGGGACACCTACGAGGTGACGCTGGGCCCGGCGCGCGCCGAGAAGGTGCCGCTGGGCTTGCTCGGCCTCCTGCACGAGGCGGACCTGGACAAGCCGGTCGGACGACTGTCCGTGGGCCAGCGCCGGCGCCTGGCGCTGGCGCTCCTGGTGGCCCACCCGCCCCAGCTGCTGCTGCTCGACGAGCCCACCAACCACCTCTCCCCCGCCCTGTGCGACGAACTGGAGGCCGCACTGGGGCAGGGACCCGGCGCGATTGTCGTGGCGAGCCACGACCGCTGGCTGCGCCGACGGTGGCAGGGCCGCGAACTCCGCCTGGAACCGGGCCGCGGACCGCGCGAGGTGCCGTACGATCTCGATCGCCCTGTCACGAGGGCGCAGCGCCTGGGACGGTAACGCTTCTTGCGCCTGGGCGGACAGGTGCACCTGCTGGTGAGTCCACCGCACGAGCGGCCCAAGTCGGCGGCGCGGAGCCGGGCTTTGCGCCGCCTTCCTCGGCCGCTACGCCTTCACCCGGCCCGCGGCGCCTGGCCTGCGCCCGTTGCGCGACCCCCACGCCCACGACGAGGCAAACGACGGTGAGAGCGGGTAACGGAGGTGCCGTACGAGGCCTGATCACTTCCACCGGTGCTCAGGCGGTGGCCGCAGCCATCCGCATTCTCCACACGGGTCCTGGCCGGGCCTTTCTCGAACTTGCACAGCACCAGTAGGTGGCGGGCCAGGGCGAGTGCGGCAAGCAGCGCGACGAGCACGCACACGCCCCACCAGCCAGCCTGGCTCCAGACGCGTATCCCGATCCAGGAACCTGCGCTGCCGCCCAGGTAGGCGCAGGTCATGTAGGCGGTATTGAGCCGGCTGCGGGCGTCGGTGCGCAGGGCGTAGACACGGACTTGATTGGCGACCATGCCGGACTGCATCGCGGTGTCGAGGAGCAGCGTGCCAAGTGTCAGGGCGGCCAGACCCAGCGCACCGCCCCGGGCACCGATGGTGAGGATCGCAGCCGAGACGAGGACGCCGAGCATGCAGACGAGGTTCACCGGATCGGGGCCGTAGCGGTCCACCAGACGGCCGGCGAGCGGGGTGCAGACCATGGTCGCCGCGCCGACCAGAGCGATCATTCCTACCGCCTGGGCACCCAGCCCGTAGGCCGGTCCGGCGAGCAGGAGCGCCAGGCAGGTCCAGACCGCAGAGAATCCGGCGAATACCGTTGCCTGGTAGAAGCACGAGCGGCGCAGGTCTGGCTCGGTGCGCAGCAGGCGCAGCGGCTCGGCCAGGAGCGCTGCGTACCGCTGGCGGGAGGACGGGGTTGTGGTCGGCACCGCGAACACCAAGACGGTGGCGAGGATCAGAGCCAGGACCGCGGCGACCAGGTAGGGGGCCCGCCAGCCCAGCCACTCACCGAGCGTGCCGCTGAAGGTCCGGGCCAGCAGCATGCCGCCGGTCGATCCGCTCAGCAGGGTGCCGATCACCGCTCCTTGACGGTCGGCGGCCACGAGACCAGCCGCCAGGGGGCCGACGATCTGCGCGCCCACAGTCGTCAGGCCGACAAGGGTGCTGGCGGCAATGAGGGCCGGCAGAGCCGGTGCGCAACCCGCTGCGAGCAGTGCCAGACCGGTCAGGGCGAGAAGGGCGACGAGGAACGAGCGGTGCGGGAGCCGGTCGCCAAGGGGCACCAGCAAGACCATCCCGGCCGTGTAGCCGGTCTGTGTGGCGGTCACCACCGCAGCGGCCGAATCGGGCGACACATGCAGCCCGGCGGCGACCAGCGGACCGATGGCCTGCGGAAAGTAGATGTTGCCCACCGCCACGGCGCACGTGACAGACAAGATCAGGATCATCCGGCGGCTCACCCTTCAGTCCACCGGCCCGCCTGCGACGTAGCTGAGACGAACCCCGCCCCGGGACTTACGAGGAAGGCATTGTTGACCGGCACCGTCGGCGGCCCGAACGCGGCGGCGATCCGGGCGACGGCCGCAGTGGCCGCGGCAACAGCGGCGCCGATGCCACGTGCCGCATCGGTGACAATCACCGTGCGCTGCACATGAGTTGTTTGTGTCATGAGAGGAAGTCCACGGCATCGACGTTGCATCGCCAATCGATGTAGCGTATGGCTTAATGATCAGCTTTGTGCTCGGCGTCGAGGACCTCGCGGACACCCGCTTCGCCCTCTCACCCCTGCACGAAACCCTGTTCAGCCTGCGGGTGCTGCAGGATCCGGGCCTGTCCGCGCTGCACCTGCCCTGGCGCAGGTCCGTACTCGGCAGACTCGGCACGCTCGACACCGGTCTGCTGATGTCCCTGGTCGCCCAGCGGCGCACCCTCCCCGACTTCCTGACCCCGAATCCCACGAGCTTCGCGCCGGCCTTCGAAGAAGAACTCTCCGTCGTCCGTCAGGCGTCCTGCGCTCGTGTCCGCCACGACCTACTGCTTGCGCACGCACCCGACCCTGTTCCCGAAGCGCTCCGCGACGCCACCGCCGCCGAAGACGCACCTGTCGCCAGACTCCGCGATGTCATCTGCGATCTCCTGCGGCAGTACTGGAAGGTGGCCATCGAGCCGATGTGGCCGCAGATGCGACTGGTGCTGGAAGCCGACATGACCTACCGCGCCCGCCAGCTCGCTCTGGGAGGCGCCCGACTGCTGTTCGCCGACATGCACCCGAACCTGCGCTGGCAAGGCGGAGAACTGTATATCCGCAAGATGATCAGCAGGCACCGGGTTGCGGCATCCGGCCGGGGGCTGTTGCTCCTGCCGTCAGTGTTCGCACACAAGCCCGCGCCCCCTGTCAGCCCGGACGAGCCGCCGAGCCTCGTCTATCCCAGCCGGGGAGTAGCCACGCTGTGGGGCTCGGAGATGCCGACCGTCGACACAACCACCCTGGTGTCTCTGCTCGGTTCATCCCGGGCGAGACTGCTCAGCCTCCTGGAAGAGCCGCTGCCCACCGTAGAGCTCGCCCGCCGTCTCAGGGTCACCCCGAGCGCTGTCTCCCAACACCTGCGTGTCCTGCACTCCACAGGACTGGTCACCCGGACACGTGACGGACGGCATGTGCTGTACCGGAGAAGCGCACTCGGCGACCAACTCACGACCACCGCTACCGGACCGCGAACTCAGGACGGATGAGGAACAGCACTCCGCCTCCGCCCAACCCCTGCATATCTCCGAGATGTGACCGGTCGGTCCGGCTTTTCGTACTCGCGCGTCGTCGTGTTGCGCGCGCCGTCGTCGCACGACACCTCGCGCCCGAGGGCGTCGTAGGCGACGGTCACGGTGTGACCGTCCGAGGTGTCCGTGACCCGCATATCCTCACTGGCGGTGGACGCTGACGGCATAGCCGCCGCCGTCGTAAGGGTCAGCGTCCCAGGTGGCGAAGCGGTCAACGAGGGTGAGGCCGGCTTCGGCGCAGCAGTCGTCGTACTCTGCCAGCGTGATGCTGGGCGGCACGGGCAGGTGGGCTTCGTCGAGGCCGAAGCCGGCGACCATCAGACCGCCCGGCCGCAGGGCCGTGGCCAGGCGCTTGACCACCGTGACCTCGGCGCCGGCAGCGAGCAGCGGGAAGACGTTGCCTGCAGCGACCACGAGATCGAAGTCCGCTGCAATGCCGAGCAAGTCCGGCTCGAACCCTGCCAAATCGAGCTGGAACCACGGCAGCCCCGGCGCCTGCTTCTGCGCCACTGCCAGCATCGACGCATCAAGATCCACCCCGACACAGTCGTATCCGAGCTCCGCGAGCCGGATCATGACCCGTCCGGTACCGCAGCCGGCGTCCAGCACCCGCGCTCCGACGGGCACGAGAGCTGCGCAGAACCGCGCCTCACCGTGCACATCGCTCCCGCTGCGGGCCAGGTCTGCGAACCGTGCAGCGTAGTCCTCTCCGGACTTCTCCCCGGTCAACTCTTTCCAACGGCTCATGAGACCAACCATAGGCCGACCGTGTGCCACTCGAAGAAGCGACTGAACTCGCGGCGCTGCAGGCCATCGCCGAGAAGGGCTCGAACGGATCCCGCAGCCGCTCGGGGGACGGGCCGCGCCCCGGCGGTCCTCTTCAGCCGGTGACGCGGCCGCCGGCGACGTCGATCGTGAGTCCGGTGAGCCAGGAGGCGGCCTCGGAAGCGAGGAACAGGGCGGTGTGGGCGACGTCGTCCGGCGTTCCCATGCGGCCCAGCGGGTGCATGGCGGCGACTTTGCCCTGCACGGCGGCGGGCATGCGGGCCTCTGTCGTCTCGGTAAGGATGGCCGAGGGCGCGATGCAGTTGACGCGGATCCCCCGCGGTGCGACCTCGGTGGCCAGGTGACGAGTGAGCATCACCACCCCGGCGTTGGCGACGCCGTAGGCGAGATTGGCCTGGCTGGGTTGGCGGCCGGCGGCCGAGGACATGGTGATGATCGAGCCGCTGCCGCGTTCGAGCATGCCCGGCAGGAATGCCTGGATGGTGAGGAACACCGACGTGAGGTCGGAGTCGATGACCTCGCGCCAGCGTTGTTCGGTCAGTTCCACGGACGGGACGGGGAATCCCTGTCCTCCGGCGAAGACGGCGAGGACGTCGACCGGGCCGAGCCGGGACTCGGCTTGTCGGCGCGCGTCGTCCACTGCGGCGGGGTCAGTGACGTCGGCGACCGCGCTGATCGCCGTGCCGCCCTCGCCGGTGATGTCGGCGACGACAGCGGCCAGGGCTTGGGGGTCCCGCCCAACGGCGCAGACCTTGGCACCCTGGGCTGCGAAGGCTCGTGCGGTTCGGGCGCCGATGCCGCGCGATCCGCCTGTGATGAAGACGATCTTGCCGTTCAGGTCGGGGAAGTTTCCGGACATCTGTAGTGGCTCCTTGGTCGGTGAGGATTGTCAGGACGAGGCGGGGCCGGGCTCTTGCCCGGGTGGCGTGCGGCGGCGGGTGCGCGGCAGCAGCACTGCGACGAACACCAGCCATACGGTGCCGCCGAAGCGGACGACCGGCAGGAGGTAGGCGAAGCCGGAGGCCAGCAGGGTCAGCGTGGAGAGCATCCCGGCTGCGGCGAGCAGCAGTCCGGTCCAGGTCACCGCCCGCGGCAGCAGGCCGGCCAACAGGCCCGTCACCGATACGCCGGCGGTGAACAGGGCGTACATCACCGCGTAGGCGGGGCCGCCGGACAGGAACGACAGGTCCGCGAGCGCGCGGGCGAGGGGAGCAGGGGCGTCCACCGGCAGACGTCCGCCGCTCCAGGCGAACATCGCGCTTGCGGTCAGCGCGCAGCTGGCCAGTACTCCCCCGACCAGGGTGATCGCCGAGCCGGGGGCGGTGATGCCCAGGGCCCGCAGCCGCTGGTAGAGCACCGCGGCGCACAGCGCCAGCGGCACTGCGGAGGCCAGCAGCAGGAAGGAACCCAGCTTGATCGCGGTGCCGTGGCTGCGGGCGTAGTGCAGGACCGCAAGGCCGGAGGCGTCGGGGTGAGGAGTGGAGCGGTTCACGACCACGTAGGCGACGGTCAACGCGGCGAACGCCAGGACGGGGGCCAGCAGCGGCGGCCCGGTCTGCGGGCGGCGCGCGCTCGCCACGGGACGTTGAGGGGCGGGGGCAACGGTCATGACTTCTCCCGGATCAGTGATTACACAAGATAATGATTACAGTCCAGAACGATTGTCAAGCATGTACGATGCCGTCATGAACAGCAGTCACGAGGACGGGAGCCGCGCGCTCCGCGGCGGCGCCGCTTTCCTGCTGGCACAGCTGGGAGCCCACGCGGCTCAACTGTTCGCCGAGCGGATCGCCGCCCTCGACCTGACTCCCGCACAGGCCGGGCTCCTGCGCCTGCTCGCCCAGACCCCCGGCCGAAGCCAGCGCGAACTCGCCGACGACCTCGGCATGCCGCCGAGCCGCTTTGTGTCCTTCGCCGATGACCTGGAGGAGCGAGGCCTGATCGAGCGCCGCAGGAACTCCAACGACCGGCGCCTGTACGCACTGCACCTGAGCGAACGCGGGCTCGAGATGCTGGCCCAACTACGCGAGGCGGGGGCAGCGCACGAGCAACACCTGTGCCAGGCACTGTCGCCCGACGAGCACCAGCAGCTGACCGGACTGCTCAGGCGCCTGGCCGAACAGCAGGGACTCACCCCAGGCGTGCACCCCGGCTACCGGTCGCTGCGAACCGACCGCCCCACCCGCAACCGGTGAGCGGCGGCCACCGGCGTGTCTGAGGGCGCAGGCGCCTCATCGGCCCCAACCGGCCGGCACTTTTTCACCGCTGCGGCGATGAACCTCGCCCGGCTCGACGCTTGGACCAGCGGAACACCGCGAATCGGCACCCGCCGCTCCCGCTTCGAAACGCTGAGGCCCGCCGCCTGACGGCGACGGGGCCCACAAAGGGGCCGACATTGACCAACCTGAGTCGACGGTCCGGCCCCTTGCCCGCGGAAGCCGCCTACTTCGTCACAGCGTTCAACGCGTTCACGATCCCCACACCGTAGAACCCGTTGTGATTCTTCGACCCCTTGCACACGGCGTCGATCTTGCCGTCGGAGTTGATGTCGTACGGGTCCGTGCACGGCGTGGCGTCGGCCTGGGCGTACAGCATGGCCTTCACCTGGCCGGCGGTGGCGTGCGGGTGCGTCGACTTGATGAGGGCGGCCACCCCCGCGACGTGCGGGGACGCCATCGACGTGCCCACTGCGTAGCCCCACGTGCCGCCGGGCATCGTGCCGAGGATCCCACCATTGGCGGCCGGCGAGGCCGGGGGCTGGTAGCGGACGGAGTCGCCACCGGGCGCGGCGACGTCGATGACGCCGTGACCGTAGTTGGAGAACGACGACTTGATGCCCTTCGCACCGGTCGCGGAAACGGTCACCACACCGGGCAGCTGGGGCGGTAGGTCCAAGCACTTGTGCGGGTCGATCACCCGGTCGCCCGGTGTGCCGTCGTCCGGGGAGGCGGGGTCGGCGATGGAGTCCGCGTCCAGGTCATGTCTCTCGTTGCCCGCGGCCGCGACGTTGACCGTGCCCTTGCGCTCCGCGTACTGCGAGGCCCGGACGACGGCGTCGACGAGCGCCTTCTGGTCGGCGTCGTCGAGGCAGTTGTAGTTCCAGGGGTCGGTGTAGTAGCTGTTGTTGGTGATGTCCACGTGGTGCTCGGCCGCCCAGACGAAGCCGCAGACCACGGACTCGGTGTAGACGTAGTCCTTCGGGTCGGCCACCTTGATGCCGGCGACCTGCACGCCGGGTGCGACGCCGGTCATGCCGATGCCGTTCTTGGCGGCCGCGATCTCACCCGCGACGTGTGTGCCGTGGGCGCTTCCCGACGACGTGCCCGGCCGCCAGGCCCCGTGGGTGGTGTTCGGCTTGCCCGACACGCAGTTGACGGACGCCTCGCGATTGAAGTTCGGGGCGAGGTCGGGGTGGGTGTCGTCGACGCCGGTGTCGATGACGGCGACTGTGACCTCGCGGCTGCCGAGCGTCTTCTCGTGCGCCTTGTCCGCCTTGATTGCGGGCAGGTCCCACTGAAACGGCTCCAGCGGGTCCTGGCCTTCGGCCGCCTGGACACTCGCGACCTCCCTGGCGCTCAGCACCTTCGGCGTGCCGGCCTCGGTCGTCGACTGCGGGGCAAGGGGCGCGGTGCGGGTGGCGCCGGCCGACTGCACGCCCGGAACCTTGCGGATGGTCCGGGCGAAGTCGGGGTTCGCGGAGTGGACGACGATCACGCCGATCTGGTCGTACGCGATGACGATCGTGCCGCCCGCGCCGGCGATGGACTTCTTCACCGTCGCGGTCGGGCCTTGTCCGGTGGCGATGTTGACGACGTAGCTGAGGGAGGTCGCGTCGGCGGTCGCGGTCTGCGGGGCCGCCTCGGCCGCCGACGCCGTGACGTTGGGCAATAAGGCGAAGGCGGTCGCCGTGACCATCCCCAGCGGAAGGGCGACAAGACGACGGGAGCGCATGCGGGGCGCTGTCATAGAGGCCTCCAGTTGGTTCGCGGTACGGGTGGTATGACGCGGCCAGGGCCCAACGAGTTGATCGACGGGGTTACTTGACCGTCCGCAGGGCGTTGACGATGCCGACGCCGTAGAGCCCGTTCACGCGCTTGCCGCCCGTGCGGGTCGCGTCCACGACCCGTCGCCGTTGGAGGCGTAGAGGTCCTTCGGGCAGCCCGGGTTGTCCGCCTGGGTCTTCAGGAGCGCCTGGAGACTCTGACGGCGAGCGAGGCGACGCAGGCGGGTCTGTGCGCCTCGCAGCAGGAAACCTGTCCGTGCCGAGGAGTCAGCGCGCGGGGCCCTCGCCGTCCGGCACCAGTGGTGTCGCAGGACCCGAAAGGACTTCGAGCAGCCGGTCCGCCGACAGGGCCGGCAGGGTGCGGCCGCCGAAGCCTGTGGTCGTCGTCGCGGCGAGCAGGGAGTTGAGCACCGCCTCCTCGACCGCGTCGAGGACTGCTTCGAACAGCGGCCCCAGCTCGGCGTCCTCCAGAGGGGCACCGGTCTGGGGCCGCGTACCGAAGGCGATGGCGTAGTCGCCGCTGCCGTGGCTGTAGGCAGCGCCCGTGCGGGCCAGCGCGAACACGGCGCGCCGCGCGACGCGAGTGAGTTGCCGGGCGTCGAGCGGGGCGTCCGTGGCGACCACGATCATGCAGGAGCCCGCCTCCCCGACCGGCGCGGGGTCAGCGGCCAGGCCAAGGGACTGTGGGGTGACACTGCGGCCGAGCACCCGCAGCGTGCCGCCGAAGTTCGCCTGCACGAGGACGCCGACCGTGTACCGCCGGCCTCTCAGGTCCGGTGTGCGCGAGGCGGTTCCGATGCCGGCCTTGAATCCCAGGGCGCCTGTGCCGGTTCCCGCGCCGACACAGCCCTCGGCCACCGGTCCACCGGACGCTCCGTCGAGTGCGGCCCGGACGTGCACCTCGTGAACCGGCCGTGCGCGGATGTCGGACAGGAAGCCGTCGTTGCACTCACCGACGACCGGGTTGAGGCTCTGCACCTTGCCGCATCCGGGCTGTTCGAGCATCCATCCGACCAGTGCGTCGGCGACCCGAAACGCCGACAGCGTCGAGGTCAACAGCACCGGCGTCTCCAGCGTGCCGAGCTCGGTGAGCTGGGTCACGCCGATGAGCTTGCCGTAGCCGTTGCCGGTGAACATCCCGGCGGGCAGCGGTGCGTGGGGGCCTACGACGTCAGGCACGACGGCGGTCACTCCGCTGTGCACATCGGGGTGCCGGCGGACGGTGGCGTGCCCGACACGGACGCCCGGCACATCGGTGATCGAGTCGAGGGGCCCGGTAGCGAACCCTCCGATGAGGATACCGAGGTCACGAGCCCGGGACCGGGCGCCCTGTGCTGACTGGATGTAATCCATGGGTTCCATACGGCCGAACGCTACGCATCGCGTCAAGGGCCGCCTCCTCGGCGCGGCCTTCGCCGCTGCGGACACCGGCCGCCAGGTGACCGTGGGGGGAACGCAGGGATCATCGCGGTCGACCCGGTGCCGGAGAAGCGTGGGCTGGCCCTCCAACTGGGCGCGACCCACGCGTACGCACCTGGCGAGGCGGTCGAGACGATTCGTGAACTCACCTCCGGTGTAGTCGAGTTGACGGTCGAGGCAGTGGGAAGCCCGAAGGTGATGGCCGAGTGCCTGACGGCCGTGGCCCGGGGCGGCACGGTCGTCTCAGTGGGCCTGCCCGCGCCCGACCGGGTGCTGGAGGTCCCGGCGCTGGCGTTCGCGGGCGAGGGCAAGTCCCTGTTGGGCTCGTACATGGGCGACGCGGTTCCGCGTCGCGACATACCCCGCTCCCTGGACCTGTGGCGGGCGGGCCTGATGCCGGTGGAGCGGATGCACACCGGCACCCTGCCTTTGACCGACATCAGCACAGCGATGGAGGAGCTGGCCTCGGGCCGGGCGATCCGTCAGGTCATCGACACGTCCGGGATGCTGAACGTCTGATGCAGCGCCGCGCCGTCAGGGCGCCGGCGGCGTCGCCCCTTCCCGTTGCGGAAAGGGCGTCGTCACCGGCCCGCGGCGTCCCGGGGGACCACCATGGGCGCGGACCATACGTGAAGGCAGGATGGGACAAGGCCGCGCGGGGGCGCACTTCTTGTTCACAGTCCAAGACCCCGTGCGTCTGCCTCCACGTCACGGCCACGACCCCGATCCTCCCCCGCCAAGCAGCGTCTCCTACGGCTGGTGGTGCGTCCGGACACGGTGCCGCGCCGGCACCGCGATCCGATCGCACGCCGGCACGCTGCGCGCTCGCGGCCCAGGCGCCCGGGAAAGGCCGCGGACTGTGCGCGTGCGACCAGAGGCGGAGAGGAGCTCCCGCTGGGGCGGGATCCATCTCCGACCGGGGGCCGACGCGGCGAGGCCGGCACCGCGGCCAGGATTGTCGCCATGCCGATGTTCTCCGCCCTTCAGACCCTGCCCGATGTCCCGCGCTGGGCGCGCAACGCAGCGCGCCTGGCGGTCCTGACGCCGCTTCCGTCCAGCCTATGGCGGCTCCCGATGGCCTGGGGCTGGATGATGGGCTTCGGGCCGGAGGCCAAGAGGACGCTCCACGTGCCCGGTTGGGGGTCGCTCTACATCGTGGGCCTGACGGTGTTCTCGGAGGTCTTCGCCTTCCTGACGCTCGGCCTGGTGCAGTCCTGGGGTGAGGTCTGGCCGCGCTGGGTGCCGGGCCTGCGCGGCCGCCCGGTGTCGGTCCCGGCCGCAGTGATCCCCGCCCTGGTCGGAGCCTGCCTGGTCATGGTGTACTCCGTGGGCCTGATCCACAACATGTTCGTCAATCCGGACCCCGACGCTCCCCACGGCATCTCCGTCGTGGTCCTGAACCTCTGCTACGCGCCCATCATCCTCTGGGGGCCCCTGCTCCTGGCAGTCACCGTGCATTACTGGCGCTGCCGACGCCGGACGTGACGCGCCGCCCGCTTTCGGCCGTCGCATCGAGCCAGAGCTGAGAGGCGAGGAGCTCGGCCACCAGGGTCTCGGACAGCAAGCGGACATCGTCGTCGGTGTCGCCCCGGTACCGCAGCGTGTACGCCGCACCGGGTACCTCACCGCTCACGGCCACGACGCCAGGCCCAGCCGAAGTCGGGGTGCTGCCGGGGACTCGCCCAGAGCGAGCGGGCGAAGGCACGGCCTTGAAGGTGGGGCGCAGCTCTCGGGACAGGGACGGCTCGGAGTGGCGCAGCACGAAGGGGAGCGCGCACCCGATCCCTGATCAACCTCGGCAACGCCCTCGGCACCCTCTACCTCTTCTACTTCCTCGCCGACGCCGTCCACTACGACGACCCCGGTGCCGGCGTACTGATCCTCACGGTGGTCCACACCCTCCGCGCCGCTCTCACGGCCATTCCCGCCGGCGTCCTGTCCGGCCGCGTCGGACGCCGCAAGGTCTTCGTCGTGCTCTGTTCGCCGGCCATGGCCGCAGCGGCAGTGCTGCTCGCCCTGTTCCACACCTGGCCGTCCGCCCTCGCTGCCGCGGCCGTCCTCGGCGCGGGTCACGGCGTCTACCTCGTCGTCGACCAGGCCCTCGTCACCCAAGTCCTGCCCGAGGCCGCCGACCGCGCCAAGGACCTCGGCGTCATCAACATCGCCAACTCCGGTCCGCAAGTCCTCGCCGCCCGCCCTCGCCGCGCCGATCATCGCCCACCTGGACGGCTACACCGGCCTCTACGCGGCCACGGCCCTGGTCACCCTCATCGGCGGCCTCCTCGTCAACCGCATCCGCAGCGTGACCTGACGACACACGGACGGGCGGGCCCGTCCGTCCGGGCCAGTCGACTCCCGGCACCCCATCAACCCGCAACCGACCGCGACCGAGCACGGGTTCACCAAAGATGAGAAATTCTCATGTTTCTCTGTCCGGACCATTGACTCCGCCGACGGTGGTCGCGATTCTCAAAAACCCGTCAGTAACTTGAGTGCACATGTCAATCAAGGTGTGTGATGACCATGGTTCAACCTCCGCGCCGCAGAATCAGATCCCTCACGGTGGTGTCACTGCTCCTCACCGTGATGGCCCTGGTCCTCGGCCCGATGCCCAGCTCCGCGGCGGAGCCCGCCCCCGGCTGGTGGACCCCGACCGAGCGGCCCGCGCCCGACTGGCAGATCGGCGTCACGGGCGAGCCGTTCAAGGGCACCGACGCCCAGGGCCGCGTACGAGGCTTCGTGGACGCCCACGACCACATCATGTCCAACGAGGGCTTCGGCGGCCGGCTGATCTGCGGCAAGCCGTTCTCGGAGCAGGGCGTCGCCGATGCGCTCAAGGACTGCCCCGAGCACTACCCCGACGGCTCGCTCGCCATCTTCGACTTCATCACCAAGGGCGACGGCAAGCACGACCCCAATGGGTGGCCCACCTTCAAGGACTGGCCCGCCCACGACTCGCTGACCCACCAGCAGAACTACTACGCCGGCATCGAGCGGGCATGGCGCGGCGGCCAGCGGGTGCTGGTCAACGACCTGGTCACCAACGGCGTGATCTGCTCGGTCTACTTCTTCAAGGACCGCACCTGCGACGAGATGACCGCCATCCGTCTTGAGGCGAAGAAGTCGTACGACATGCAGGCCTACGTCGACAAGATGTACGGCGGCCCGGGCAAGGGCTGGTTCCGGATCGTCACCAGCAGCAAGCAGGCCCGCGAGGTCATCGAGCAGGGCAAGCTGGCCGTCGTCCTGGGGGTCGAGACCTCCGAGCCGTTCGGCTGCAAGCAGATCCTGGACATCGCGCAGTGCAGCAAGGCCGACATCGACCGCGGCCTGGACGAGCTGCGCGAACTGGGCGTGAGCAGCATGTTCCTGTGCCACAAGTTCGACAACGCCCTGTGCGGGGTGCGCTTCGACTCCGGCGCCCTCGGTACGGCGATCAACGTGGGCCAGTTCCTGTCGACCGGCACCTTCTGGAAGACGGAGACCTGCCGCGGCCCGCAGCACGACAACCCCGTCGGCAACGCGGTGGCGGCGCAGGCGGAGAAGCAACTCCCGGAGGGAGTGGCCGTCCCCACGTACACCTCGGACGCGCAGTGCAACACCCGCGGGCTGACCAGCCTGGGTGAGTACGCGGTGCGCGGCATGATGAAGCGCCACATGATGCTGGAGCTCGACCACATGAGCGTGAAGGCCGCGGGTCAGGCCTTCGACATCCTCGAGTCCGAGTCGTACCCGGGCGCCATCTCCTCGCACAGCTGGATGGACTCGGGGTGGACCGAGCGGCTCTACAAGCTCGGCGGGTTCGCCGCTCAGTACATGAGCGTCGCCGGGCCGTTCAGCGCGGAGGCCAAGGCCAAGGAGGCGCTGCGCGAAAAGTACGAGGTCGGCTACGGCTACGGCACCGACATGAACGGCGTCGGCGGCTGGCCGGCCCCGCGGGGCGCGGACGCCCCGAACCCGGTCAAGTACCCCTTCCGCAGTACGGACGGCGGCTCGGTGATCGACAAGCAGACCACCGGCGAACGCACATGGGACTTCAACACCGATGGCGCGGCGCACTACGGCATGGTCCCGGACTGGATCGAGGACATCCGCAACGTCGGTGGACAGAAGGTCGTGGACGACCTCTTCTCAGGTGCCGAGTCCTACCTCCGCACCTGGCGGAGCACCGAGAAGCACGAGTTGGGGGAGAACCTGGCCTCGGGTGCGGCAGCCTTCGCGTCCACGTCGGAGTGGTGGAACCCGTTCGTCAGCTTCGCTCCCCACAAGGCCGTGGACGGAGACAAAGACACCCGCTGGGCCAGCGAGTGGAACAACGACCAGTGGCTGCGGATCGACCTCGGATCCGTGAAGCCGGTCAAGCGCGTCACCCTCGACTGGGAGGCGGCATACGCGAAGTCGTACCGCATCGAGCTGTCGCAGGACCGCGAGAACTGGCAGACGGCATGGTCGACGGCCGCTGGTGACGGCGGCCTGGACACAGCGTGGTTCGCCCGGACTCCGGCGCGCTACGTACGAATCCAAGGCGTGGAGCGCGGCACCAAGTGGGGCTACTCACTCCGAGAGGTCGGCGTCTACAGCGACTGACGGCACCGGCGGCGGTGTCGCGGGCCGAGGCCGGCCGGATCAACTCTCCCGATCCGGCCGGCCTGACGTCCCGGTACGCCACGAAGAGCGCAGGCGCCCTGTCGGTGCCGGCGCCTGGGCGAGTGATGTCTCGAACAGGGGGATCAGCGCGTTACGCAGCAGCGTGTCGCCGACGGCCGGCGCCATTCACCCCAGGGTGGCCGGGCAGCGGCCGCAGTCGCGGTCGCCGGACGGCAGCGGCTCCGCAGTGACCGGGTCGATCGCCGCCTCCGGGGAAGTCCACTGGTCACCCGACCCGTTGGACCGGGTCCTGTCGCGCCGCCGCTTTTGCGTACGTGGCTGCCGGCGTGCGCTCTGCCGCTGGGCGTGCCGGAGCCGGCGGCAGACCTCGCGGGGAGGGCTCTACCCGTCGGCCTCCCATGCAGCAGCAAGGCTGTGTAAGTCCACTTTCTGGGGAAATGCGCTTCGAATAGACGTGCGATTACATGGTGTGTTAGCTTCCCGCGCGCTAGGGACAGCCGCCTGCCATCGGCTGCTGCCCAGTCCAACGCTGTTTCAACGCACCACATTTGGAGGCCTGAGAATGCCGCGAAAGCACCCGCTCCCTCCCGCCGCCCCCAACCGCCTCGCCCTGCGCCGCGGCACCGTGACGCTTGCCGCACTGGCAGCGCTCACGCTCGCCGCCGGAACGATTGCCGCGGCCGCGCCCAACGCGCGCGCCGTCAGCACGTCTGGTGTCGCCATCGCCACCCGAAACGTCACCCCCTCAGCAACCGCAACCGACAGCACCGATCCGGTCCAGTACGTACAGGACTCCCTCTACGCCGCCGGAGACACCGGCTACCTGCACCGCCGCGCGAATGCCGACGGGTCGGCAGGCGCCTACACCTGGCGCGGCTATGACGGCAGCGAGCGGTCACTGGACACCTCTGGCGGAGCTCTGCCGGGACAGTACGGGTACTACGCCTCCGGAAGCGACACAGTCCTCACCTCTCCGCTCTACTCCAGCGGGCAGATCCAGATGCAGGACATGGCCGCAGGCACGACCATCGACGTCACCCTCCCCGCCGGGCAGTACGTCGCGGCCGTCTTCGGCTCCACTCTGATCACTCAGGAGCTCAACGAGGTATGGCAGGTCGGACGCCTGCACGTCCTGCACGTGGCGGAAAACGGGGCGATCCAGAGTGACGTTCCGGTCGACCCGCCGGCGGACCAGTTCTTCCACAGAAACCAGACCGTGCTGGCCGGCGACGGCAGGTCCGCGCTCATCCGGCTCCGCCACGCGACCGACATCGGCCTACTCGACCTCACCACCGGCACGATCACTACCATCAGCACGCACGCCACCGACGACGACCCCCTCTACCTCCAGGCGGCGCTCTCCCCGACGCACATCGCCGTGTACCACGAGGGCGCGAGCCAGGCCCGTGTCGTACGCCGCGACGACCCGGCAGGCGCACAGACCGTGGTCCCCGTACCGCAGTACGCGAGCGGCACCGCCTTCGTCGGTCTGGTCGGCGAGTGGCTGCTCACCAGCTACCGGCCGCCGTACGGCACACCCGCGGGCCCCGGCGGCCCGCTCCAGGCCACCCCGCTCAATGGCGGCAAGCCGCGCACCCTGCTTCCCGTCGCGGAACCAGAGATCGCGCAAATCCCGTCCGGTGGCGCCGTCACCGTCGGCCAGTCGACGGACGGCACCTGGGCCGCCCACCGCATCACCATCGCCCCGAACGGCAGGCCCGCGCTCACGCCCCTGACCTGACGTCACGCCGGCGGCAAGAGCGGCGCCCACCGGGCCGCTCGCCGCACGCGTTCCCGGACAGCAACTCGCGCGGCGGCCGCGCGCCAGGAGCTGTCCGGGATCGCGGCACCGATCGTTCGTCGGTCGGCCGCTCAGTTTCCGCGTTCCACATCGAGCGGCGTCAGGGCCCGACAGATCGCGCGAACCACCACATGGCCTGTCCGGGACCGGACATGTCCGGTGCCTGCCACTCCTCAAGCCTTCCACTGACCTGCTCAGCGACGTTTGAATGCCGATCATGCCCAGGCACACAGAGCCTGGCGATATTGAGGAGTCAGTACGGATGAAGCGCTCCATCCTGGCGACCCTGGCCGCCGCGTCGCTTGCAACCATGTCTCTCACCGGCGCGACAGCAGCCAACGCGATCTCCCCCGCCGCGGCCACCGTTGCCGTTGCCGCGCCCAACGCGGCAGCCCAGTCCGCAGACATCTCGCAACTGCGCCAGGAGTTCAACGACTACATCGCCGGACTCGATCTCGATGCCGCCACTCGAGCAGCCGCCGAGGAGGCAGGATCGTCCGACGACGCACTCGTCGCGGCCGCTGCGAAGTCCCGGACCCAGATCCAGGCAGCGCTCACCGATGCCGGCGTCGACAACGAGTGGACCTCCGGGGCCATCAACCCCAACGACTACAAGTGCTCGACCACGGACTTCCGCGAGTGGGCCCGCGGTCAGATCGCACAGATCGACCCTGATTCGTGGTACTGGTACCAGAACGGCTTCCTGGGTCTGTCGCCCGACCTTCTGGTCCAGTACTGGACCCTGATGAAGACGCCCACCAACCCCAAAAACACCGCTCTCGGACCCAACGGAGCGAACACCGACGAGCTCGCTCGCACGTTCACGAACCTCCAGCGGTTCTGGGACGTCGACACCAGCAACGTCGGGCTCGTCTCACTCGACGGCAAGGTCCTCGGCCCCGACGCCTCGGCCGACCGTCAGTACGTGTACAACGGCCTCGGCAAGGTCAGCCCGCTCGGCGCGCTCTTCCTCCAGTGGGGCGTCGAGGGCGGTCTCAGTCAGGGCCGGCTGGGCGGGTTCCCGGGCGGCGTCGACAACCCGATGTTCTCGCTCAACGCGTTCGCGATCGACCCCGCCCATGCCGGTGACTCGCAGGAGATGCTCGAGACGCTCGGCATCACCCGGCGTGTGGCGATGGGACAGGGCATCCTCCAGATGTGGAACGAGCTCGGCCTCGGCCGGGTCGGCGGACGTGCGGTGATGGCCCACGAGTTCGGACATCAGGTCCAGTACTCGGACAATCTCTTCGAGACCGACATCACCGACGAGGCTGAGGCCACCCGCCGTACGGAGCTGATGGCCGATGCCCTCGGCACGTACTTCACGGTCCACAAGCGCGGCGAGTCGCTCAACAAGGCGTACACCCTGCAGGATCTCCAGACGTTCTACAACGTCGGCGACTGCAGCTTCTCCAACCCCGGGCACCACGGCACGCCCAACCAGCGCTACCGCATCTCCGCTTGGGCTGCCAACCTCGTCAAGAGTGCCGACGACCAAGGACACATCCTGCCGAGCCTGACGGTCGCCGACTCCTTCGAGAAGGTGCTGCCCGAGATCGTCGCCCCCGACGCGCGCTGAGGGACTGTGCGAAACCTCTGACACGGTGCGTCGGCCGTCGGGTCACACCCAGCCACGTCTGGCGATCTGCAGTCCCAGCTGGAAGCGAGTATCCGCTCCGAGCAGCTCCTGCAGTCGAGTGACCCGGCGGCCCACGGTGCGTTCGGACACTCCGAGCTCCCGCGCGATCGACCGGTCGGTCAGCCCGATGCTCAGCAAGCGCACGAGATGCCGGAAGTCCTTCGAGCCATCCAGTACAAGGCTCTCGTCGGCGAGCGGCATCGACAGCTGCCAGTAGGACTCGAACACGCTTCGCAGCCCCGCGACGAGCCGAGGATTCCGAATGTTGGCGACGTGCACCTCCTCATCGCCGTCCGAGGTGACGTTGGCGGAGACCGCGTCGTCGACGATGACGAGATTGATCGGAACGCCGGGAAATATCCTCACCTGTTCGCCGGCCGCCATGCACGTCTCCGCCACCTCGATCGCCTCGGGAGACTCGAGCAGTCGACTGTCGTACACGACCCTGACCTCGACCCCGCGCGCCAGCACCTCGAAGACAGCGTCCGCCGTCGCGATCGGCCGATTGTTGCGCGGAGCCATCGTCAGCGCGTCTATCCGGGTTGCCGCGGAGCTGACGAGGTCCGCGTACTCCTGCAGCGCGATCGCGCCGGTCGAGATGTCGACGCCCACGTCTGCCCGCTGAGACGCGTTCCACACATCCGTCAGCTCCTCGCCGATCTCCCGGATGCGCGCTGCCAGCTGCGTGTACGACTGCGCGGCTGCCTCGAGCGGGCCACGCGGCGCCCGCGCTTCGACCATCCCCTCGGCTCGCGCGACGAGGCCCGAGCGCAGCAACGGCCCGAGGACGCGATCGTCCACCTCGGCCAGCGGCAGCCGACCAGCGGTGGCAAGCCGCACATAGAGTGCTCGCGCATCGTCATCCAGGTCCAAGAGCCCCTGGTCCGCGGGCAGACCGGGTCGAGGGACACGCACCGACGACACTGATTCCCGAGACATGCCAACTCCCGTCGTCCCGATCCAGGGCCGGCCGGTCCAGCACCGGCCGGCCAGAAGCCTATAACTGGCCCTGTTCATGAGTTTGCTGTCGACGTGGCTGGTGACGGGAGGCGAGTTCTCACCGTGACAGGCGCATCTGCGGCCCACCGGCGGGGCGTCATCGCCCTTGGGCCGGGCAGGGCCCATCGGCCGAGGGTCCGGTGCCACCACGATCTTGTGTGCTCGCTGACGGGTCGGCTCCGCAGGCGGGGAGGGGATGGGGCTATGTCGAAGACGACGGGGTGTCGGCCTCGAACACCGCGATGTCGCTGTGGAATCCGACGATAGAGACGCCCTAGGGGCGGCGGCCGGCGGCCGAGCCGAAGCCCAGCCAGGTGTGCCGGTTGTTCCACCAGCACCAGCCCACCTTGGGGGCGTCGCGCCGCTCGCGGCCGTCCCGCCCGGTGCCGTTGCTGATCCAGATCGCCGGGGCGCGGGCGTCCAGAGTGCCGTTGGCCTTGCGCAGCCGCGAACCGATGGTCATGAAGCAGTGGTTGCGCTCCAGCACCTCGGGCTGCTGCAGCAGCCAGTGGATGCCCTCGGTGAGCACGAGCGGGGTGCGGTCCTCCTTGGTGAGGGCGGGCAGGGCCTCGTCCGGGCTCCAGTTGGCCATGTGGTCGCCGCGGTCGAGGCCGGTGACGAGGTAGAGGGGCACGTCGGGCAACTCGGCGTGGTGGGGCACGAACTGGTCGACGTCGGACATGTCGAGGACGACGAAGCCGGGCTTGCCCTCGCGGCGGAGCAGCGGTGCGAGGGCGGAGGCGGGGGCCCGGTCCGGGTGGACGGCGAGCAGGGCGCCGCCGTCCCTGACCTCGGCGCCCTCGGCGAAGGCCCGCAGCTCGGCGGCGGATATCCCGGCGAGCTCGGGCACCCCGAGTTCGATCAGGCGCTCGGCCTGGACGGCGAGCGGCGGAAGCGGAGTCACAGCGTCACCGGAAACGGTTTCTGGCACGGGCAAGTTACTCCCTCGTTTCATGATCGGAGCAGTAACCCCGGGTCAACGAGCCTGCCCGCCGGAATGTTCCCGGGCCGTGCTCCGAGCCACCGCTCCTCACAGCGCGGCCCCCGCGCGGAGACCACTCCGCTGGAGTCGTCTCCACTTGCGCGGGCCTCGGTGCGAGTGCGGGAGACGGAAATTGCCTGACTACAAGGCCCCACCGCACAGGCCGACAGAAGGACTGAGCAGCAGAGTCGCTGAGGCCGACGCACGGAGCCGTAGGGGCGGATTGTGAGCATCAGAACGGTCCCTCGTCGGCGCAAGGGCCGGCCTCATCTGCCTGGACGGTACCTCCGCTCGATGTGACCCTTGAGGTCATCCGCATAGAAGTAGACCGGCCGCAGGTCACCCTTGGCGTACCGTTCAGCCTGGTCGTCGAAGTGCGGTGAATCGGGATGTCCGCTCGTGCCGCCCGCCGTCACCGCCCAGGCGCGCAGTCGCGGCCCGAACTCCACCACCGCCACGAAGCTGTTGCCGCTGGTGCCGTAGTAGCGCTTCGTTCCCGGGTAGGCCTTCGCTCCGAACGACGCGAGGGAGCCCCAGCGCGATGAGGCGAAGGGCACCGGGATGCTCGGCTTGGCGTCGTTGAACTGCTGGACGATCGCTCCGTCGTTGCGCTGGTAGCGGTTGATGTCGCCCCAGGGCACCTTCCAGCTGCCGAAGTCCCGTGCCAGTCGTCGTGTCGCTGTGTCGAGCGCGTCGAGTCGCTGCGCGTCACTGGCGCGGTCGGCCATGTAGTCCCACACCGACATTCCTGCGTTCGCCGCCGCCTGGGACGTGAGCGCCCACAGGTCTTCACCCCAGAACACGGCCACCGACGTCGCGGTCGACTCCGCGGCCCACCGGTGGTCCCAGTCACGCAGCAGGCCGACAGGGCCGGCCAGCGTCGCCTTCTGTCCGTTGCCCTCGGGCAGTTGGTTCCACGCTGTGACGAGACCGGGAAGCAGCCGCGCGAAAGCCGTCAGGTAGGGATCGAACGCGGCCTCGATCAATGTCTTCGGGGTGAAGTCGTCACGCGCGGACAGCACCCGCTCGGCCTGTGGCCCGCGCGGGTTCTCGCCGACCCTGTCGAAGTACCGTGGGTAGTCTGCCGCGTTGGGACTGTCCGCACCGGCGGCGGTCCACGGCGAGTTGTTCGTGTTGAACGCCCAGCCGTTCTTCGGATTCACGACGTGCGGCATGCTGTCCAGGCTGTGCAGTCCGTGCCAGTCGGTCGCCGGATCACTGCCGTCGACGGGCCTGCGATAATCGAAGCGATCGTCTCTCACCGGCATGAACTGCGGCATCAGGAAGGCGATCTCACCCTTCGAGTCCGCGAAGAGCGTGTTGTTCGAGCTGTTCGCCTTCAGGCCCGCCACCCGGAGATAGTCCGCGTAGTTCCCCGTCGTGGTGCGCAGGAAGCTCTGCTTGAGCGCCTCGACGGGCTTGTTCATCAGCGCACACGCGATCCACTTGCCGTTCGCCTCGCGCACGATGGGGCCGTGATGGGTGGCGAACGTGGTGAAGCTGCGTTTGTCCTGTCCGCCCTCCTCGGTACGGAAGGACAAGGTGATCGTCGTCGTTGTGACGGGGCGCAGTTCGTCGCCGTAGCGGTAGTAGCGGATTCCGTCGGCCCCGGTGACGATCGTCTCGGTGAACTCGTCGATGTTGTCGACGCCGCTCGTCGTGTGCATCCAGCCCGTGTGCGCGTTGAAGCCCTGGTAGATGAAGAACTGGCCCCAGGTGGCGGCACCGTAGACGTTGAGCCCCTCGCTGCTGGTCACATGCTGTTCCGAGCGGAAGAAGAAGCTGGTGTGCGGGTTGATCAGCAGCAACGCGTGGCCGTCACGCGTGTGGCTCGGCGCGACCGCGAAGCCGTTCGACCCCGTGGGTTCGCGCAGCACCAGCCCGCGTTCCTCGTCGGTCATCGGCACGTCCCGCTTGTCGTAGAAGGCTTCGAGCTGGGTGAGCAGCACCGACTCGATGTCGCCGCCGATGCTGCCCTCCGAGAAGCTCAGCGGCATCCACGGCTCGAACCGGTCGAGCACGCGCGGACGCACCTCGGGGTGTGTCGCGAGGTAGTAGTTGAGCCCATCCGCCCAGGCCTGCATCAACGTGCGCAGCCACGCGGGAGACTTCGCATAGTCCTTCTTCAGCGCCTCCGGGTCGAGGAACAGCCGCTGCCGCAGGTCCTGCCAGATGGCGCTCTTTCCCTCGGCCTCGGCCAGACGGCCCAGGGCGACGAGGTAGTTCCGTTCGATCCGGTCGAAGTCGTCCTCCGCCTGCGCGTACATCATTCCGAACACCGCGTCGGCATCGGTCTCGCCCACGATGTGCGGAACGCCCCAGTCGTCCCGCGTGATCGTCACATGGGCGGCGTGTCTGTTCCAACGGGCCTTCTCGGGCAGCGTCTGCGGCGATGCCGCCAACGCGGCTGCGGACGGCACTCCCGCCGCGGCCGCGGCCAGTCCGGCTGCCGTGCCCAGCACACGCCGCCGACTTACTCCCGTCTTGCGCACATGACTCACGAGCTGCTCCACCTTCCATCCGGAAATCAAAGGATCGTGCAGTTCACACGCTCGGGAGGAGGGCGGCCACGCGCGGGGTCCACTACGCCTTCGGCCGTCGACGCGCAAACGCGTCATATCACTGCAGCGCAGCCCCTCCACAACAGGCAGTTGCACCGGTGGACCGCGGCCCGACCACCACAACGGCAGCAACCACATACGAAGCAACCGCCACAGCAGGAGACACAGACCTCCGGTGATCACTCACATCGTCAGTCTTATCCGCCACTCGGCCCACTGACAAGACCTCGATCGACAGTGAACGGAACGCCGACTCGCATCGCCCCGCACAGGCACCAACTCCGGGATAGCTGCCGGTCGTTGTGCGGGAGACGACCAGCGGCCCGGTCTGCTCAGGCCACGATCCGGAAGGCGTTCGGCACGACCATCACCATGCCGGCCCGCGAATGCGCCAGTGCCTGGTCGCTGTGTTGCACAGCCTCCCAATGTTTGCCCGGGACATCCGGCATCGTGGGGCACGTATGGTCGGATACGCCTCCCCGGTCACGTGGACGCTGCACCAACACGCCGTCTGACTGGGTGGATGAGGATTTCCGCAGGCGCAGGGTCGGCAGCCTGCAAACCCCGTCCGGGAAGGTGTCGACGAGTGATGCCGATCCGTCGCCACGCGATACGCCAAGCTGTCCGGCCCCCGCATAAGCGGGTGCCGGACAGCCGCCAGGTCATCCGTTCTTTGAGATGCTCAGCGGGAAGGTGGGGGTGCCGACGTTTTTCAGCGTGGTGGTGTTCGCCTTCACGTACGTGTCCAGATACGGCGAGCGGTCACCCTGGGTCGGCGAGTCGAACCGCGGGTCCTGCACCTCGAGGGCGAGCCGCGCGTCGGAGACCGTGATCGTCTCGCCCGAGGGAACGCTCCGCCAGCCGTTCGAGGTGATGGTTCCGATCTGGACCCCCAGCCGGTGCCCTTGCTCGAAGGTCCAGTCCGTCGCCTTCAGGGCGAAGGAGGTTGATCCACTGCTGTCCAGCAGTGCGACGTTCTCGTTGAACATCGTCGCCTTGCCGTCCGGAGCGACGTCCCACATCCGTGCCCAGACGTTGCCCTGACCCCTGGTCTTGAGCGTGATCTCCGGGCTGCCCGTGATCCGCACCTGCTCAGCGGCGGGCGTGGACCAGTTCCAATAACTGTTGGCGGGTGCGTCGGCGTTGAGCGCACTCGTCTGGTCAGTCGTCAGCGAACCGGCCTCCGACGCGTACTCGATGTCCCAGCCCTGAGAATCCGGCGCCGTCAGCGACGGGGCCACCTTCTGCGCCTTGCCGCCGTCGTCGACGTACTGGCCGGGCGCCAGCCGCACCTTGTACGAGTCGTTGGTCTCCGGCCAGGTCGGCTGGGCGCGCCAGTGGCCGAGGCTGTCCTCGAGGGAGAACGCCGGGTCGGCCACCGACGGTTCGATGCCGCGGAGGTACTGGTCGTAGAACCGCATCACCTCGTCGAACCAGCCCGCCCGTCCCATCTTGAGCTGGCCCTTGGCATTGGTGTCGTTACCGCGCACGTGTTCCCACTGGCCGATCCAACCGCGTTGCGGGCCCTGATGGTTGGCCAGGTACTTCTGCATCTGCTCGGGCTTGGTGTTGTCCTCGATGAAGCCCGATGTGACGAACAGCGGCGTCTGGGATCCGGCCGCGCGGGAAGCGAAATCGCGGGCACGCCAGAACGGCGCCTTCGGGTCGGGGTTCTGGGTGTTGGTGAGGTTGTCACTCTCGCACTCGGGGTGGTTCTTCTCGTACCCCGCGTTCGCCTTGTAGTGGTCACTGTCATCGGACAGCTGCGCCATCGTCGCGATCGAGTAGTAACCCCGTGGCGTGCTGGTCACGTTGGAACGCGGCACCCCGTTGCTGTACAGGTAGTTGTACCTGTTCCACGTCGGTTCTTGAGCAACGATCGCCCGCAGTGGCTTGAGCTTGAGGGTATTGGCCGCCAGCCCGGTGTTGGCGTCGTACGACTTGCCGTACATGCCGACCTTGCCAGTCGACCACGGCTGGCTCGCTGCCCACTCGACGGCCGCCTTGATGTCAGCCTGCTCTCCCGGGCCGAGGAAGTCCAGGCACCCGGTGCTGCCGCCGAAGCCGCGCAGGTCCACCATCACGAAGGTGTATCCACGCTCCATGAGCCGCGCGCCGTCGATGAAATCCTGAAATCGCGCCGATGGCCCGACCCGGTCCCACCCCGCGGGAGAAGACTCCCCCGCGTGGGAGAAGTACGGGCCCACCGACAGGATCACCGGCGTCTTCGCATCCGCCGGCAGGTCTGCCGGGCGCAGCACGTCGGCGTGCAGCTCCACCCCGCTGCCGTCCGAGGAAGGGAAGTAGTGCTGCGTCCAGAGCGAGCCCTCAGGGACGCGGTCGTTCTCCTCGTGCGTGACGGGGTCGGTCGCGGTGGCCACCACCTCCGACCGGGCCTGCGCTGCGGTGGCGGACCCGGATGTCGTGCCGGGCGCTGCGGCGGCAGATCCGGCGAGCGTGCCGGTCAATGCGAAGGTGGTGATGACGGCTGAGGCGGCCCAGGCGGCCGCGCGACGTCCTCTCACTTGCTCCTCCCAGGGTTGTCGGTACGGGGCGGTGCAGGTGGTGCTGTCGGGCAGCGGCCCCTGACCCGCCGTCGACGGGGCGACGAGGGGCGGCCGCGCGCAGACGGACGGATTCTGGATTCCGGGTGCGCGCCGGAGCCGACGGCGACGGAGCCTATGGTGATCACTGGCACGCGTCAACAGGGCAGTGCGAGCCGCGTGTTGCTGGTGTGGCCGCAGATGTCCCGACCGGGACTGGTCACGGCGGCTCGCGGGAGCGCGTAAAGCGACGGAGCCCGGGAGCTGCCCTTCCGGACGCGCGCTGCGCGGTCAAGCGTGGCACAGCGGGAGGTCCTTGCCCTCGCGCCAACGCACCCCTTCACCCTCCCTGCCGCCGCGGTGACCGGAAACATGGGAGCAGCCGAGGGCTCCCTAGACCTGCGAGGACGATCTGCCCCACCTGGTGGTGAACGTGGCTACCACCCACGCCGCGGTGGACGACTCCCGCCTGGTCGAGACAGTCCACGACAACCTCGAGCGCCGGGATGCGAAGCCGGGCGAGCACCTGGTCGACGGTGGCTACACGTCCGCCGAGATCATCCTCACCGCTCGCGCCCAGGGCATCGATCTGGTCGGGCCTCTCCCGCCGGCCAGTAATCCACTGAGCGCCTGCGAGGATGACCGCTTCGCCGAGTGTGCGCAGTACGTGCGCGCGTACCCGACCGAGCTGAACGCGCTGGGCGAACGCGCAGATGAACCGGCCCGCAGCAACAGGACCACTTCGAGGCCCAAACAGGCAGAACCGCACCTGGTTCCGAGCACTCATGCCCTGACTGCTGGGCGCGAGCCAACCTCGTCTTGTCAACAGGGCTCTCAGGCCCGGGCGTATTCAAAGGCTCGGCTCGCGCCCCCAGAACGGCAGCTACCGCCGACGTTCGCTTCCCATTAGGCGTATTCCTCCCGCCACAACCGCCGCTACCTGCGACGACGCCAGATCAAGCACACCATCCCCGAATCGAGGAACCAGCGGGCCAACCGTCAACGAAGAGGCAGCAAGGGCGGCCGGCCCGCAGGCTTCGACAAGCGCGGCTACATCTTCCACGGCACCGTCACCGTCGCCTCGGTCCGACTCTGGCTCCACCCGTGATCTCCGCCGGACCTAGCCGCCGGTCGTGCCGTCGAGCATCTCGCGCAGGATGTCCAGATGGCCGTTGTGGCGGGCTGTCTCCTCGGTGAGGTGGAGGAGGATCCAGCGCAGGTCGACGTGGAGGCCGTTGCGGATGGTTCCCTCGGCCTGCTTGTCCAGGTCGTTCCCGGCGACCAGTTCTCGGTAGCGGGCGCTCTGTTCGGCGTATTCGTCGAGCAACTGCGTGAGCGGGAACTCGACGGCGATACGCATCTCGCGGTCCGGGTCCTCATCCGTCATGGGGGCCCGGTCTTCCTCGCCGAGGAAGACCACTTGGAACCAGTAGTACTCGACCCAGCGGAGGTGGTTGATCACTCCGCTCATGGTCATCAGCGGTGAGCCCGGCAGGAGCGCCTTGCAGGCGTTCTCCGCAGAGACGCCATCGCACTTGGCGCGGGCGGTGTCCCGTGCGTAGTCGAGAAACGTGGCGAGCTGGGTGCGCTCGTCCCATGCGGGCGGTGTGTCGTCGATTCTTGTCATCGCGCGAAGCGTCCCCGATCACCGCGACCGATGTCGAGGCATTTAACGACGGGCCCAACCTGCTCCACTCAGCTCATTGTCCGGTGGGTCGCTACAGCCGTTCAGCGCCGGTGGGCCGCCCGGCATGGTCCGCCGGACAGGCCCTAGTCCATGAAGACGCTCCAGGCGACGGTGTTGAGGTTGTCGGCGAGGAAGATGTCGTGCCCGCCGAGGCGCTTGTCCCAGGATGTGGGCATGAGTTCCGTCGCGCGGGCGACGACCGCGTCGATCCAGACCTTGAGCCGCGCCTGCTTGTTGTTGTCCGGTACGCCGGCAGCGGCGGCGGCCTGCCTCGGGTCCACCTCGCGCAGCGCCTCGGTGGCGGCGGTGCGCAGGTCGCGGAGGTACTCGCGGTTGGTCTGCACGTCCTCGGGAGTGCCGAACAGGGCCATGTGTCCGGAGACGACGGTCTCGAAGTCGTACTCCAGCATCTGGTCCATGGCGTCGAAGTAGGCGGGCACGTGGGGGGTGAAGAGCAGCCGGAAGAATGGCGCGTTCCTGACGGTGAAGCTGTCGATCGCCGTCAGCACCTTCTGCTCCGGCAGATGGATGAACAGATTGCCCGGCTGGTGCCAGTCCCCCGTGTACTCCAGGACGATCCGCTGTCCATCGACGCTCAGTTCGCTCCTGCGCCCGGTGAAGGTCTCATTGGGCAGCGGACGCCTGTCGTCGCGTGACTTCTGGATGAACCGGGCGGTGAACTCATGGGAGACGATCTTCAGGCCGCCCCGGGCCATCAGATGGGCGGAGCCGATGTGGTCGGCGTGCGCGTGGCTGTAGACGAGGTGGGTGATCGGCTTCGGGGTCACCTCCCCGATGCCCACCAGCAGCGCTTCGCCCAGGTCCGGCGGGGCGTCCACCACCACGACGCCATTCCTGGTCACCAGGAACATGGTGTTGACCATCCCGCTGGTGATTCCGTAGGCGCCGCCACCCAGCTCCGTGACGTGGTAACCGGACTCGGGGATCTCCGGGCCCAGGGCGAAATCGGGTACAGGTGCGAACTCGGCCATAGCTGCCTCCTCTGCAGTCCGAACTGCCGTCAGTACTGATTCTTCCGACAGAGCATCTACCACGCCGGCACACGACCCACCGTGACACCCTTCCACGGGTGGCGCTTCCGATCCCTCACACGAATGTGTGAGGGGACGTGTTCGGGGGCGTCGGTCGGGGCGGCCGGCCACTTCTAGCGGAAGGCGAAGACGGTGAAGGCCGCGAGTTCCGCGTTCGCGGGGGCACCTGCCTCGACGCCGTAGTAGCGGCGAGGGTGGGTGAGGGTCGTTCGAGGGCGGGTCACATATTCAGGTGAGGGCCAAGGCGTCCGGTCCCGGCCGAGAATCAGTGCAGGCGGAGCCCGGAGGGCTGCCGCAGATCCCGGCACGGACGCGGAGTGAGGATATGAGTGAGCGCTCAGGGGCTGGCCACAGTCCGGTCCATGTGATTGTCCTAGAAGGAACCCCCACTCGACACGCAACAGATCCGAGAGATCACTGAGAGTCTTGGAGACGCTGCGCAGCGCATTCAAGCCGCCGACGCTGACAAGAAAGGCCTACTGCGCGGAGCCCTGGGCATCACTGCCGGCTACGAACACGCAACGAGGACCGCGACCGTTAGGTCGAGGCCCTCGTCTTCGTATCGTCAATCATTGTGTCCGAGGGGGGACTTGAACCCCCACGCCCGATAAAGGGCACTAGCACCTCAAGCTAGCGCGTCTGCCATTCCGCCACCCGGACCAGGTGATCGACCCCGGTCTCCCGCGGCGACAAAGAAAACAATACCAGGGGTTTGGGGTGCCTCTCACCTGCATATTCGATGGTCAGTGGGGGGATGGCGGGCACGCGGAAGCGACAGGCCCGCCGTGCGTACGGTCTGTCGTGGCTCGTGCACGTACAGCAGCAACCGCGCTGGTCGGGCACCGTACGCTCCTGGTGACGGCCGTGGAGCGTACGGTGCCTGACGTCATCGGGCGGGAGTGTGCGCTGTTCCCCGATGTCAGGAATTCGAGGTGAGGCGCGGACCGCCCGTCCGGTACCGCCGATGGTCCTACTTCCGCAGCGCCGCCAAGTTGTCGTAACCGATCCGCGCATGGTTCAGGGACTGCGCGGGGACGGTCGAGCTCGGTGCGTTGTCCTGCTCGACCATCGGGTTGTGGTAGTTCTTCGCCCCGACGCGGCGGAAGAACGTCCGGTAGTCGATGACCCCGGTACCGAAGGGGACCATGTCGTAGCCGTTGCCACTGTTCGTGTTGACGATGCCGTCCTTGGCGTGGAACAGCGGGTAGCGCTTGGTGTTGCCGCGGACCAGTGCCGCCGGGTCGAAGATGTTCTCCTGCTGCGATCCGTCGTGCGCGGTGTAGGTGTGGAACTTGTACTGGGCGACATGCGCCCAGAAGATGTCCATCTCCAGCCACACGGACTTCGGGTCGGTGACCTGAAGGAAGTACTCGAGCTTGCGGATGCCGGAGCTGCGGGTGGGGCGTCCCTGTGCGTCCAGCGGACCGCCGTCGAGCAGGAAGCCGTAGGCCGCGTCGTGGTTGTGGGTGTACAGCTTGATACCGGCACCCTGAGCGATCTGTCCGAGCGTGTTCCACTTGTCGGCGGCCACGTCCCAGTCGGCACGGTAGGCGCTGCCGGTGGGGTCGCCACCGGTGCCCATGTGTTCCATGCCGAGGATGTTCGCTATCTCGAGGTGCTGCTTGAACTTGTCCAGGTCGCCCTGGTTCAGCGGCCAGGACGACGGGATGAAGCCGTGGTTGCCCTGGGCGCGCAGACCGTACTCGTCCAGCCACGAGCGCAGCAGCTTCGCGCCTTCCACCGTTTCGAGGTTGTTTCCGCCGGGTGCGTTGGCGTGCTGGCCGTACCCTGCGAACTCGACCTGCTGGTAGCCGTAGCGGGCCAGCTCCCCGAAGACCTCACGGAAGCCCGAGGGAAGGTCGGTGGTGAGCGGATCCCGGCCCGTGGCGTCGCGCACGGTGTACAGGATGATTCCTCGCTTGTCCGCCGGAACCAGATGCAGGCCGACGCCCTGCCCCTGGTCGGGGGCGGGCTGGGCAAGGGCCGGCGACGCGCCGAAGGCGGGCGCGGCGATCGCCGCTGCCGCAGCGGCCGTGCAGGTGCTCAGGAAGCGGCGGCGGCTGACGCCGAGGCTGCGGCGCAGGGCGCCGTCGGTTCCGGATTCGTCGTTGTACGCGGTCACGGTCTCTCTCTTTCTCGAAGATGCTCGAAACGCTGTGCACAGACCGATCTCATGCGAGGCCGGCAAGCTTGAGGAGCAGGGACTTCACTTCGGTGGCCCGGACGGGGCCGGTGAACGCGTGGGGGGTGGAGCAGAGGATGAGCGGACCTTCTTCGTCGCTCATGGGGAGACGGCCGTGGCTGCCGCGAATGGGTGACGGGTCGAGGGGCACGACCGCCATGCGGTAGCGCATGCCGAGCTTCTTGCGGGCCACGGCGGTGGCCGCCTTGACCCGGACGTACGGGTCCTGGGGGTCCAGGAAGAGTTCGACCGGGTCGTAACCGGGTTTGCGATGGATCTCGACGAGCTGCGCGAAGTCGGGGGCGCGCGCGTCGTCGAGCCAGTAGTAGTACGTGAACCAGGCATCCGGGTCGGCAACGGCGACGAGCTCGCCGGAGCGCGGGTGGTCGAGGCCGTGAGCCTTCTTGCCCTCGTCGTCGAGGAGCTGTTCGATGCCTTGGATGTCCTGGAGAGCTTCACGGGTCGCATCGAGATCCTCGGGACGGCGTACGTAGACGTGGGCGAGCTGGTGGTCGGCGACGGCGAAGGCGCGGGAGGCCATCGGATCCAGGTACTCCATGCCGTCCTGGGTGTGGACCTCCAGCAGCCCGGCGCGGCGCAGTGCCCGGTTGATGTCGACCGGGCGGTCGACACGGGTGATGCCGTACTCGGAGAGCGCGACGACGGTGCGCCCCTCGCGGCGGGCGTCGTCGAGCAGCGGGGCCACGGCCCGGTCGAGCTCGGCCGCCGCCCGGTACGCGCGGGGGTCGTCGGGCCCGTAACGCTGCAGGTCGTAGTCGAGGTGCGGCAGGTAGCACAGGGCCAGGTCGGGGTGGCGGGTATCCAGAATGTGCCGGGTCGCGTCGATGATCCACTGCGAGGAGACGAGGTCGGCGCCGGGTCCCCAGAAGTGGAAGAGGGGGAAGGTGCCGAGCTTTTCGGTGAGCTCGTCGTGGAGGGCGGGCGGCCGGGTGTAGCAGTCGGGTTCCTTGCGGCCGTCGGCGTAGTAGACGGGACGCGGGGTGACGGTGATGTCGGTGTCGGCGCCCATCGCGTACCACCAGCAGATGTTGGCGACGGTGTAGCCGGGGTGGGAGCGGCGGGCGGCGTCCCAGAGCTTGTCCCCGGCGACGAGGCCGTTGTGCTGGCGCCAGAGGAGAACGTCGCCGAGCTCGCGGAAGTACCAGCCGTTGGCGACGATGCCGTGTTCGGCGGGGGTGGTGCCGGTGAGGAAGGTGGACTGGGCGGCGCAGGTGACGGCAGGCAGCACGGTGCCGAGGGGAGCGTGAGTGCCGGACCGGGCGAGGGATGCGAGGTGCGGCATGTGGTCGAGGAGCTGAGGGGTGAGGCCGACGACGTCGAGGACGAGGAGAGGGGTGGGGGCGCCGGTGGGGGACGTGCCCGTTTCGACCGCTGTCATGGGAGCTCCTTGAGGCCGAGGTCGACCAGGAGGTCGCGGGCAAGGGTGAGTTCGGCGGCGATGCCGTCCGCGAGCTGAGGCCGGCTGCGGGGGCGCAGCTCGGCGGGGAGCGCCTGCCAGGTGTACGTCTCGACCTCCAGGTGCCGGGTCAGCGGCCGGGCTCCGCCGACCAGTCGGGCCAGCGTGGACTGGAGCACCGGGACGGTCGAGGTGAGCGGTGGGGCGGGGGGTGCGTGAAGCGGGACGTGGAAGTGGGCGCGCCACGGTGTGCCGTCGGGCAGTGCCTGGCCGGTGACCGCCTCGTCGAGGTCGTCGGTGCCGCGCAGTCCGTGCGTGGTCCGGGTGCGGGTCTGGTGGAGGAAGCGGGGTTCGGCGAAGGCGGCGAGCGCGGTGCGCACCTCCGGGAGGTGCGGGTGTTCGGCGTGGAGTGCGGCAGAGAGCTGGCACTTGGTGACCTGGATGCCGGCTGCGGAGAGTGCGTCGAGGGCGGTGGCCGGGTCTTCGAAGGAGGTGGCGAGATGGCAGGTGTCGATGCAGATGCCGATGCGGTCGTGTCCGACGGCGGTGAGCGGTGCGACGGCGTCGGCGGTTGTCTCGACCGTGCAGCCCGGTTCGGGTTCGAGACCGATCCGGATGGACTTGCCGGTCAGCTCGGCGAGGGCGTCGAGCCGTTCGGCGAGGGTGCTGAGGGCGGTGTGTGCGGTGCGGGCGGCCTCCGGGTCGCCGGTGTACGGGGTGCGCCAGGCGATCGGGAGGGTGGAGATGGTGCCTTCGGTGACGTCGTCGGGAAGCAGGGTGGCGAGCAGCCGGGCGAGATCGGTGGTGTGGGCGAGGCGTTCGGGGTCCGTCCAGTCCGGCTTGTACACGCGGTACTTGACCTCTTCGGCGCCGAATCCTTCGTACGGGAAGCCGTTCAGGGTGACGACTTCGAGGCCGCGGCGGTCGAGTTCGGCGAGCAGGGAGCGCTGCTGGGCGGGGTCGTTGATCAGGGTGTTCGCGGCGTTCTTGGCGAGCCAGAGGCCGATACCGAGGCGGTCGCGGCCGAGGCGCTTTCGGACGGGTTCGCAGTGGTCGCGCAGTTGGGCGCGAACACCGTCGAGGGTCTCGGCAGGGTGGACGTTGGTGCAGTAGGCGAGGTGGACGGTGGATCCGTCGGGGTGGCGGAAGCGCATCGGGTCACTCCCCGCCACGAAGGATGGAGTTCCCCTCGTGGAGTGGATCGGGGGTGGCGAGATCGAGTTGCAGGCGGCCGCTCTGGCCGTAGAAGGCGACGGGGTTGCGCCAGAGCACCTGGTCGACGTCGTCGTCGCTGAACCCTGCGGCGAGCATGGCGTCGCCGACCTTCCGGGTCTTGAGGGGGTCGCTCCTGCCCCAGTCGGCGGCCGAGTTGACCAGGATCTTCTCGGTGCCGTGGGTCTTGAGGATCGCGATCATGCGGTCCTCGTCCATCTTGGTGTCGGGGTAGACGGAGAAGCCCGCCCAGCAGCCGCTGTCCACGGCGTCCTGCACGGTCGTCTCGTTGAGGTGATCGAGCAGGACCCGCTCCGGGGGGAGGTGGGATTCGCGGATCACGTCGATGGTGCGGTGCAGACCGGTGAGCTTGTCCCGGTGCGGGGTATGGACGAGGGCGGGCAGCCCGTGGTCGGCGGCGAGCTGCAACTGGGCGGCGAGGGCGGTGTCCTCGGCCGGAGTCATGGAGTCGTAGCCGATCTCGCCGACGGCGACGACGGTGTCCTTCACGAGGTAGCGGGGCAGGGCGTCCAGGACGGGGGTGCAGCGGGGGTCGTTCGCCTCTTTGGGGTTGAGGGCGAGCGTGCAGTGGTGGGCGATGCCGTACTGGGCGGCGCGGAAGGGTTCCCAGCCGAGCAGGGCGTCGAAGTAGTCGAAGAAGCTCGCGGGCGAGGTGCGGGGCTGGCCGAGCCAGAAGGAGGGTTCGACGAGGGCACGGACACCTGCGTCGTACATCGCCTGGTAGTCGTCCGTGGTGCGGGAGGTCATGTGGATGTGGGGGTCGAAGATGCGCATCAGGACTCCTCCGTGGGGACGGCAGGGCCGGGGGTGGTGAGATCGAGAACCCGGGTGAGATCGGCGGGGACGCTGCGTCCGGCGGCGGTGCGTTCGGCTGCGAAGTCGCCCAGCATGCGGGCGAGTTCGGCGTCACCGCGGGCGCGGTGGGCCAGTGCGTCGACGGCCTCGACAGGGACTCCGGTGAAGAGGCACTTGAGGACGGCGTGGCGCCACTGGTGCGTGTCGAGATGGGCGGCGGCGTACGGACCGACGGCGGCGGCGACCAGCCGGGTGTCGTTGGTGCGCAGGGCGTCCTCGACAAGGTGGCGGGCGGTGGGGCCGAGGTCCAGCCGATGCAGGGTGAGGAGAACGGCGCGCCGCTCGGCGGCGGTGCCCTGTTCGTAGAGCCTGGTCACGGCGGGGAGGGCGGCTCGGGCTTCGAGGAGCAGCAGGGCGCGTACGGAGTCGGCGTGCTCCAGCCCGCAGTGCCGGCCTGCGGCGGCGAACCGCAGCTCCCACGGCGGCACGGCGTACGGGCCGGCGGGCGCGGCGTCCTCGTGGGCGGCGGCGTGCGCGGCCTCGGCGAGGGCCTCGTCGAGCCAGGCGCGTGCGGCGCCGCCCAGCCGGTCGTCGAGTTGCCCGCGGGTCAGCAGCGAGGGCGTCTGCGATGGGGTCATCGGCATGAGGTTGCTCCCTTCGGGACTGTCGACGGGATGCGGGAGCGCAGGAAGTCGATGGAGGTGCGGGCGAGTTCGGGGCCGGCGTGGGAGTGGCGGGGCAGTTCGACCACGGTGAGGCCGCGGTATCCGGTGTCGCCGAGCGTGTCGAGCGCTGCGAGCACGGGCGGGAAGTCGATCTCGCCGTCGCCGAACGGCAGATGCTCATGGATGCCCCGGCGCATGTCCTCGATCTGGACGTGGCGGATCCAGGGTGCGGCGTCCCGGACGCAGTCTGCGGGTGAGGACGGCTCCAGGCACTGGCAGTGGCCGATGTCGAGGGTGAGCCCGAGTGGTTCGGGGTCGCCGCTGAGGATGCGCAGGTGGTGGAAGTCGGAGAGATTGGCGAGGAGATGTCCGGGTTCGGGCTCGATGGCGAGCGGGATGCCCGTGCGCTCGGCGGCTACGAGCACCGGGGCCAGGGCGCTGGTCAGCCGCTGCCAGGCCGTATCGGGCGTGGTGTGGGGTGGGGTGATGCCGCTGAAGCAGTGCACGGCGTGGGCGCCCAGGTCGGCGGCGACTTCGACGGCCCGGACCAGGAGCCGGGTGCGGGCGGCGCGGGCCTCCGGGTCTGCGTCGAGGAGGGACGGGCCGTGCTTGCGGCGCGGGTCGAGGACATAGCGGGCACCGGTCTCGACGGTGACACCCAGCCCGAGCTGTTCGAGTCTGTGCGCCACGCGGCGGGTGCGGGTGGCGAGGTCCGGGGCGAGGGGGTCGAGGTGCATGTGGTCGAGAGTGAGGCCGACGCCCTCGTACCCGAGGCCCGCGAGGAGCGCGAGGGCGTCGTCGAGGCGGAGGTCGGTGAGCCCGTTGGTTCCATAGCCGAGGCGGATGGTCATGTGGGGCTCACCTTCCGGGCGAGTGTGCGGGCGAGAGGGACGAGCCCCATGACGGCGAGCCCGGTGCCGGCCGCTCCGGCACGGGCGGCGAGCGCGGCCTGGAGCGGGATCATCGCCCGGATGCCGCTGCCCACAGCGCGCTGGGTCAGCGGCGGGGACGGGTTCAGGGTGGCGTGGAGGAGCGGCTCGGCGGCGGTCCGGAGATAGGCGCCGGTGAGTGCGGTGACGAGGAGGCGGGGCGAGGTGCCGGTACGGGTGTCCGGGGGTGCGGGCGCTCCGGGTACGAGGCGGTGGTTTTCCCCCGCCGCGCCGCTTCCCGGGGCCGGGGGCACGTCCCCGTGCCCCCGCTGCTCGCGTACCGCGGTCGCGCCGAGCGCGATGACCGCCGCGAGCGCGGAGAGGGGCGCGACGGTGGAACCGCCGTGGGCCTCGTGGCGCGAGACGGCGGTGACGGCGTAGGTGTGCGCTCCGAGCAGGCCGGCGGCGGAGAGTGCGGCGCGCAACGGGAGGGCCGCTTGCCGGGACGGCTCGCCATGGCGCGGCTGGGCATCCCTGGCTGCTTTCGCCAGGGCGCGGCCGCCCCTGCCGCCGAGCCGGGCGATCGGTCCGCGGCGCGGCTTCCCGGCGGGTCCCGGGGTGGGTGCGGTTGCCCGGACGAGGCCTGTGGTCGGGCCGGGCACGGTGACCGTGCGCGTGTCGGAGTGCTCCGGCTTCGCGCCTGCCCCCCATGTCGCGGTGGCGCCCAGCAGCAGGTCGAGGGCGCGCGCCGTGGCCATCGCGGCCGGGCCCGCCTGGGTGTGTTTCAGGTGGAGGTCGTAGGCCCAGACCGTGGCGGCCAGGCCGGTGGCCACCGTCAGGGCCGGGCGGCCGGCGCGGGCGGCGAGGGACAGGCCCGCGGCCGTCAACGCGCCTGCTGCTGTGAGGGCCGCGCCCGGGGTGATCCGGCCCGAGGGGATCGGGCGGTGCGGACGGTCGACGGCGTCCTCGTCGCGGTCGGCCCAGTCGTTGAGGGCCATGCCCGCCTCGTAGAGGCAGAGGGACGCGCCGACGGCCAGCACGGTGCCGCGGCCGGGACGCCGTCCGATGGCTGCCGCCCCGGCGAGTGCGTCCCCGGGGACGGTGAACAGCGCCGAGATCCGCAGCAGCTCGGCCCAGGCACGTACGGTAGCTGTCACTTCTCCCCCCGCAGCCGTTCGGCGAAGGCCAGCAGCGCGATGTACTGCTCGGACAGTGCGGCGGGGCCGCCGTCCGGGTCCTTGAAGTAGAAGCCGAGTTCCGGACGCGGGCCGGTCAGGCCCACCTCCTGGGCGCGGGCGAGCAGCCGCGCCAGGTCGAGGACAAGGGGGGCGGCCAGCGCCGAGTCGCAGCCCTGCCAGGTCGTCTGGAGGACCATGCGGGCGCCGAGGAATCCGTCGAACGCGATGTGGTCCCAGGCCGTCTTCCAGTCGCCGAGCGCGGGAACGTCGTCGATGTGCACCTCCCCCTCGGGTGCGGCGCCGAGAGTGTCTGCGAGGACGCGCTCCTTGCCCGCATTCTTGGCCGCTGCCGCGCCGGGGTCGGCCAGCGCCGCTCCGTCCCCGCCGCCCAGCAGGTTCGTGCCGGACCAGGCCCGTACGGGCAGGGCGCGTTGCACGAACATCGGGGCGAGCACGGAGCGGAGCAGCGTCTGGCCCGTCTTGCCGTCGCGGCCTGCGTGAGGAAGGCCGCAGTCCGCGACGGTGTCCTGGAGCGCGGGGGCGCGCACTCCGGTGGAGGGGGTGAAGTTGATGTAGGGGCAGCCGGCCCGGAGCGCGGCCGCTGCGTAGAGCGAGCTGGTGGGCAGCCGCTTCTCGCCGGGTTCCGGGACGGCTTCCGTCGACGCGACGTTGACGACGACCGTGCGGGCCAGGTCGCCCCGGCGGCCGAAGTCGGTGAGGTCCGCGGCGAACGCGGCGATGAGTTCCTCGTCGGTGCGGGTGTCGCCGGGCAGCGGGCCACCCGGGCGTATCTCGGCGTCGGCGGCCGCGAGTTCGGTCCGTACGGCGGAGGGCAGCCCGTGCGGGAGCACTCCCCCGGCGGCCAGTGCCTCCGCCCGTTTGGGCAGCGGACAGCCGACGGTGTCGTGTCCGCCGAAGACCAGGGAGCTCAGCGCCGGCAGCCCGCTGCCGGCGAACGGCGCGGTCTCGGTGACCATGCCTGCCGCCGGGTGGAACCCAGCCACGACGGCCGCGCAGCCCGCCATGGCGGTGGTGGCGACGGAGCCACGTGCTCCGATGAACCAGACTCCGGTACGAACGGCGGTTGCTGACACGGGCTGCCTCCCTGGCTGGGATCCTGGCTGGGCGGTGCAAGGAGCGGGGCGCTGATCGAATCGAGGCGGACAAGGGTGGAGGGTGACGGCGGGCGAGGTAGGGCCTTTGCCCCGCCCGCCGTCGGACTGCGGCTGCCGCCTATGCGGCGGGCAGCTCCTTCAACTCGATGTTGCGGAAGGACACATGGTCGTCGGCTCCGTGGTTCTGGAGGCCGATGTAGCCGCTCTTCAGGCTGCGGACGGGATCGGTGTTCGTGAAGTCGTTGATCTTGACTCCGTTGAGGAAGACCTGGAGCCGTTCGCCCTGGACCTTGATCTCGTAGCTGTTCCACTGGCCGGGCGGCCGCAGGACCTGGTCACGGGCCTTGATGTCCGCTGCCTTGAAGCCGTAGATGGCGCCCGTGGTGCGGTCGGGGGCGTCGGTGGCGTCGATCTGGACCTCGTAGCCGTTGTTCACCGCGGACCAGGGGTCGTCGGACTCCGGGAACCCGACGAAGACACCGGAGTTGTCGTCGCCCTCCAGCTTCCAGTCGAGCTTCAGCGAGTACGACCCCAGCTCCTTGGCCTGGTAGGTGAGCAGGCCCATGCCGCCCTCGGAGCGGAGCTCACCGTCGACGACGTTGAACTTCCCGGGGCCCGCCTGCTTCCAGCCCTCGAGCGTCTTGCCGTTGAAGATCGACCGGTAGCCGGAGTTCGGCTTGCAGTCGGCCTTCACCTGTCCGGCCGCGTAGCGGACGCCGCCGAGGAGCAGCTGGCGGAAGTCAGGTTCGGCGTACGACGCCTTGGTGTGGCCGAGGCCGGTGTAGAAGGAGCGGCCGCCCTGGTAGGTCTGGCACCAGGTGATCGGGTGGTCGCCCTTCATGGTGCCGCCGGTGTAGGTCGTCTCGTCGAGCGTGGCGAGGACCTTCACCTTGTCACGCGGGTTGGTGCGGTAGTTGTACAGCTCGTCGGTTCGGTTCCAGGCGTCGTCGAGGTGGGCGGTCGCCGGGTGCTTGTGGTCCTCGACGCGGACGGTGACGGGCTGGATCGCGGGGTGTCCGGCGAAGTACGCGCCGACGAGTCCGCCGTAGAACGACCAGTCGTACTCGGTGTCCGCGGCGGCGTGCACGCCCATGTAGCCGCCGCCGGTGGCGATGTAGTTCTCGAACGCCTTCTGCTGGTCGGCGTTGAGCACGTCACCGGTTGTGGAGAGGAAGACGACGGCGTCGTAACGGGCGAGGTTGCTGGCGGTGAACTGGCCTGCCGCCTCGGTGGAGTCGACGGTGATGTTGCTGGTCGCGCCGAGTTCCTTCAGCGCCGCGATGCCCTCGGGGATCGCGTCGTGACGGAAGCCGGCCGTCTTCGAGAAGACCAGGACCCGCTTGGCGGTCCGGTCGGGGGCGCTGTTGGAGAGCTCGAAGTCGTCGACGTCGAAGAGCGCCCCGGCGCCGCCCTTGAAGACCAGGAAGAGTTCGGTGGCCTTCCCCGGGACGCCGCGCAGCGGTACGTCGATGTCCTGGAAGTTCTCCCAGCCGCCGGTCACCGGGACCGGTGCGGAGCCGAGGATCTTGCCGGTCGCGGAACCGGACCGTACTTCGAGGAAGCCTCCCGCGCCGCCGGACGAGATCCGGGCGGTGAGCTTGGTGGAGTCACCGAGGATGTACGGCTTGAATGAGATCCAGTCGCCGTTGTCGATGTCGCCGACCGTCTTGCCGCCGTGCGCGGCCGCCTTGTCGTACGTCCTGATTCCGGACGACGCGGTGAAGTGCTCGGCCTGGCGGTGACGGGGCTGAAGCTGCGACTGGGCGTGGCCGGAGAGCGCGGCCTGGCCGCCGCCCCCGCCGTCGGTGTACGAGGCGTCGATGACTCCGAAGATGTTGGCGTTCGGGTCGTGTCCGCCGTCGACCTGGGTGCTGATGGTTCCGGTGCAGCCGTTGGTCGTGGTGATCGGGTGGCCGTGGCTGTCATGACCGAGTACGAAGCGGACCTCGACCTTCGAGCAGTCGATCGTGCCGTCCTCGGGGTCGGTGACGGTCACCTTGAACGGGACCTTGTCCCCGAAGCTGAACAACTGTCCGTCACCGGGGAGTTCCAGCTTCACCGTGGGTGCCGTGTTGCCGACGGTCACATGGACGCTCGCCGATCCGGTGCGTCCGGTGGGGTCCTTGGCGGTGACGGTCGCGGTGTAGGTGCCATTCTTCCGGTATGTGTACGTGGGGTTCGCGGCGGTCGACGTGCCGCCGTCACCGAAGTCCCAGGAGTACGTGAGTGCGTCGCCGTCGGAGTCCGTGGTGCCGGCCGAGGAGAACTGCACCTTCAGCGGTGCGGCGCCGGACGTCTTGCTGGAGGCGGCTTGGGCTACGGGCGAGTGACCGCCGGTCGCGTTCTCGATGCGGTAGAGCGCGGAGTTCTCGTCGCCGCCGAACCAGGAGAGGCCGTAGTCCAGTACGTACAGCGCCCCGTCCGGGCCGAAGGCCATGTCCATCACCTGGGTCCCGGACCACGGGACGTTGTTGATGGACTGGACGGTGCCGTCGGCGTCGTGCTTGATGCGCTTGATCCAGCGCCGGCCGAACTCACCGGCGAAGAAGTCACCGTCGTACGACTCGGGGAACTTCACGGGTGAGTCGAGGTTCGGGTCGTAGTGGTAGACGGGGCCGCCCATCGGCGACTCGGAGCCGTTGCCGAACTCGGGCACGGAACCGCCGTCGTACGGGATCCAGGCGGGCTGCGCCGGCGGCAGGTCGACCAGGCCGGTGTTGTGCGGCGAGGTGTTCTTCGGGGCGTTGCAGTCGAAGGCGGCGCCGGACGTCTTCGTCGCGAAGTCGTAGTCGACGAACGCGTCGTTCTTCCCGGTGCAGAACGGCCAGCCGAAGTTACCCGGCTCGGTCACCCGGGCGAACTCGACCGTTCCGGCCGGTCCGCGCTTGGGGTCGGCAGCGCCCGCGTCGGGCCCGTAGTCGCCGACGTAGACAACGCCGGTGGCCTTGTCGACGCTGAAGCGGAACGGGTTGCGGAAGCCCATCGCGTAGATCTCGGGGCGTGTCTTGTCCGTGCCCGGCGCGAAGAGGTTGCCGTCCGGAATGGTGTACGAGCCGTCGTCGGCGACCTTGATCCGGAGGATCTTGCCGCGCAGGTCGTTGGTGTTGCCCGAGGTACGCCGGGCGTCGAACGCCGGGTTGCGGTTCGGGCGTTCGTCGATGGGCGTGTAGCCGTCGGAGGCGAACGGGTTGGAGTCGTCGCCGGTCGACAGATACAGGTTGCCCTGCGCGTCGAAGTCGATGTCGCCGCCGACGTGGCAGCAGATGCCGCGGGACGCCTTGACGTCGAGAACCTTCTTCTCGCTGCTCAGGTCGAGGGTGCCGTCCGCCTTGAGGACGAAGCGGGAGAGCCGGTTGACGCCGTCGAACTTGGCGAAGTCGGCGGCGGTGCCGGTCTCCGGGGCGTCGCCGGACGGGGTGTCCAGCGGCGGCGCGTAGTAGAGGTAGATCGCCCGGTTCTCACTGAACTTCGGGTCGATGCCGACGCCCTGAAGGCCTTCCTCGTCGTGCGAGTAGACGGGGATGACGCCGGAGACCTTGGTGTTGCCTGCGCTGTCGGTGATCCGCAGCTCGCCGTTGCGCGAGGTGTGCAGGACGCTGCGGTCGGGGAGCACGGCCAGGGACATGGGTTCGCCGGTTTCGGCGGCGCCCTTGGCGAGAGTGACCTGCTGGAAGTCCTCGGTCGCCGCCGCGTCGGACGCGGCCGGCGAGGTCGGGCCCGATGCGGCCGCACCTGGCGGGGCGCCCAGGGCGAGGGTGGCTGCGGTGAGCATGCCGCCGGTGAGCAGGGCGAGGGATGTACGGAGTCGGGGCCGGGTTCTGGTTCTGTGCACGAGTGTCCTCCGGAGAGTGCCGGTTGTACGGGCGAGTGCTGCCGTGCCGTTCCGCGCGGGGACTGCCGCGCAGGTCACCGAGCGCCCGGTGGGGCTCCGGTGACGCGAGTCATGTCGTGTACACCAAGGGGACGGTAGACGGGTTCGTCCCGTGTGGAAAGGCCTTGCGCAGGAGATAAGTTGAACTTTTTCCTGGGTCAGGACAAAGGGTGTTTTGGGCAGCGAGGGACGTCCCGGCGGCGCGTGTGCCGCCGGGCTGCGCAGACCTGTCCGCCATCCGCCCCGCCCCGCCGGGGCTCCGGCCCCGGACCCTGGCCCTCAGACGCCGGACCTGCTCACATGAGGCGATTGAGGAGCCGAGGTCCGGGGGTGGAGCCCCCGGGAGGAACTGTCAGTCGCCGCCCCCGAATGCCGCGTCGAACGACGCAGCCGGCGGGTCGAAGTCGTACCGCTTCAGCGTGGCAAGCGCTTCCGGTGCGCCCGCCAGCCGGTCCATGCCGGCGTCCTCCCACTCCACCGAGACCGGGCCTTCGTAGTCGATCGAGCGGAGCATCCGGAACACGTCCTCCCACGGCACGTCACCGTGCCCGGCGGAGACGAAGTCCCAGCCGCGCCGCGGATCGCCCCAGGGCAGGTGCGAGCCGAGACGGCCGTTGCGCCCGTCGAGACGCTTGCGAGCCTCCTTGCAGTCCACGTGGTAGATCCGGTCCCGGAAGTCGTAGAGAAAGCCGACCGGATCGAGGTCCTGCCAGACGAAATGGCTCGGGTCGAAGTTCAGCCCGAACGCGGCCCGGTGGCCGACGGCCTCCAGGGCCCGGTGCGTGGTCCAGTAGTCGTACGCGATCTCGCTGGGGTGCACCTCGTGGGCGAACCGCACGCCCTCCGCGTCGAACACGTCGAGGATCGGGTTCCAGCGCTCGGCGAAGTCCTCGTAACCGCGCTCGATCATCTGCGGCGGCACCGGCGGGAACATCGCCACCAGGTGCCAGATCGACGAGCCGGTGAAGCCGATGACGGTACGGACCCCGAAGGCGGCGGCCGCGCGGGCGGTGTTCTTGATCTCCTCGGCAGCCCGCTGCCGTACCCCTTCGGGCTCGCCGTCGCCCCAGATCCGGGCGGGCAGGATGCCCTGGTGCCGTTCGTCGATCGGGTTGTCGCAGACCGCCTGGCCGACGAGGTGGTTGGAGATCGCCCAGCACTTCAGACCGTACTTGTCGAGCAGCTGCCGCCGCCCGTCGAGATAACCGGGGTCGGCGAGAGCCTTGTCGACCTCGAAGTGATCGCCCCAGCAGGCGAGTTCGAGCCCGTCGTAACCGAAGTCCCGGGCAAGCCGGCAGACCTCCTCCAGCGGCAGGTCGGCCCACTGACCGGTGAAGAGCGTGAAGGGACGGGGCATGCGCGGAACCTCCTAGGACGCTACGGGGGTGTGTACGGAACTCTTCTCGGCGCTTTCCTCCACCGCCGCCAGCACCCGCTGCACCTGAAGTCCGTCGGCGAACGACGGAACCGGGTCCCCGCCTTCAGCGATCGTCAGGACCAGGTCGCGGGCCTGGTGGATGAAGGTGTGCTCGTAGCCGAGTGCGTGGCCCGGCGGCCACCACGCCTCCAGGTACGGGTGCGCGGGCTCGGTGACGAGGATGCGGCGGAACCCGGCGGTGGTGTCCTGCTCGGTGTGGTCGTGGAAGGACAGTTCGTTGAGGCGTTCCAGATCGAAGGCGAGCGAGCCGAGCTCGCCATTGATCTCCAGCCGCAACGCGTTCTTGCGGCCCGCCGCCATCCGGGTCGCCTCGAACGAGGCCAGTGCTCCGGATGCGAGCCTTCCGGTGAACAGGGCGGCGTCGTCGACTGTGACCGCCCCGCGTGCTCCGCCGTCCGCGGTGCCCGAGAGCCCGGCCGACGCTCCGACGAGCAGCGGTCGTTCCCGTACGAAGGTCTCGGCGACCGCCGACACCCCCACCAGGAGCTCCCCCGCCAGATACTGGGCGAGGTCGACGATGTGCGCCCCGAGGTCGCCGAGCGCACCGGATCCCGCGTGCTCGCGCTTGAGCCGCCAGGTGAGCGGCGACTCGGGGTCGACGAGCCAGTCCTGGAGATAGGTGGCCCGTACGTGCCGCAGGGCACCGAGCCTGCCGTCGGCGATCAGCGTCCGTGCGTACGCGATCGCCGGCACCCTGCGGTAGTTGAAGCCGACCATCGCCACCTGGCCGCGGGCCCTGGCCCGTCCCGCGGCCTCCGTCATGGCTTCCGCCTCGGCGACCGTGTTGGCGAGCGGCTTCTCGCACAGCACGTGCTTGCCGGCCTCCAGGGCGGCGATGGCAATCTCCGCATGGCTGTCGCCGGGCGTGCAGATGTCGACGAGCTGGACGTCGTCCCGGGCGATCAGGGCGCGCCAGTCGGTCTCCGCCGCCGCCCAGCCGTGTCGTTCGGCGGCGGCGGCGACCGCCGTACGGTCGCGTCCGCAGATCGCGGCGAGAGCCGGCTGCATCGGCAGGTCGAAGGCGTGTCCAGCGGTGCGCCACCCCTGTGAGTGGGCGGCGCCCATGAACGCGTATCCGACCATGCCGACCCCGAGCGTCGCCTTCGGCACAGTCGTCGGCGGCGCTGCGGCCTCCTGCTCCGTCTCTTCCCTACGGGCCATACGGGCTTCCTCCTCGTCGGTCGTTCGGTGGGCGCACTGCAGGAGGGTCAGCACCCTCCTGGTCGGCGGATCAGCTGAAGCCCGTCGGCAGGTACTGGTCGATGTTGTCCTTGGTGACGACGGCCGAGTAGAGGGTGAGGCTGGTCGGGATCTCCAGTTCGGAGAGCCCGTCGATGCCCTTGCCCTGCCCCAGGGCACGCGCCAGGTCGATGGCGGACGCGGCCATCGTCGGCGGGTAGAGAACCGTGGCCTTCAGGACGCTGTTGTCGGCCTTGATGGCGTCCATCGCGGACTTCGCGCCTGCGCCTCCGACCATCAGGAACTCGTCCCGGCCGGCCTGCTGGATGGCGCGCAGCGCGCCGACTCCCTGGTCGTCGTCGTGGTTCCACAGGGCGTCGAACTTCTTCTGCGCCTGCAGGAGTTGAGCCATCTTCGCCTGACCGGACTCGACAGTGAAGTCGGCGGCCTGACGGGCCACCAGCTTGATGTTGGAGTAATTCTTGAGGGCGTCGGCGAAGCCCTGGCTGCGCTGCTTGGTGAGCTCCAGGTTGTCGATGCCCGCGAGCTCGACCACCTTGGCGTTCGGCTTGTCCTTGAGCTGTTCGCCGATGTACGTGCCGGCATTGAGACCCATGCCGTAGTTGTCGCCGCCGACCCAGCAGCGGTAGGCCTGCGGTGAGGCGAAGATGCGGTCCAGGTTGACGACGGGGATGCCCGCCTTCATCGCCTCCAGACCGACCTGAGTGAGCGCCTTGCCGTCGGCGGGGAGGATGACGAGGACGTCGACCTTCTTGTTGATGAGGGTCTTGACCTGGCCGATCTGGGCGGCGGTGTCGTTGGAGCCCTCAGTGATCTCCAGGGTCACCTCGGAGTACTTCTCCGCCCGCGACTTCGCGTTCTCGTTGATGGCGTTGAGCCATCCATGGTCGGCCTGCGGTCCGGCGAAGCCGATGGTGACGGGCTTGCCCGGCTTGTCGTCGGCGGCCGGCTGATTGCTCTGCGCGGTCTGCGACTTCTTGGGCTCATTGCTGGTGCAAGCGGTGAGGAGAGCGCCCGCGGAGACGGCTGCGGTGCCGAAGAGCAGTCCTCTGCGGCTGGTTTCTGGCATGGCTGTCGAACCCTTCATCCGGTGCGTAGGTGGCATGCGGAACTGCGGGTGAGATGGGGTGAGGTGGAGTGGGGAGAGCCCGGGGGCTGGGGGTGTCCGGCGGACACCCCCTAGGCCTCCCCGTGGGCCGGGGTTCGGCGCTGGACCAGTACGGCGGCGACGATGATCGCGCCCTTGGCGATCTGCTGGACATCGGTCTGCAGATTGTTGAGCGCGAAGATATTGGTGATGGTGGTGAAGATGAGGACACCGAGGACGGAGCCGACGATCGTGCCGCGTCCGCCGCTGAGCAGGGTGCCGCCGATGATCGCGGCGGCGATGGCGTCGAGCTCGTACAGGTTGCCGTTGGTGTTCTGTCCCGATCCGGACAGGATGATCAGCATGAAGGCGGCGATGCCGCAGCAGAGCCCGGAGAGCAGATACAGGTAGAGCCGCTGCCGCCGTACATCGATGCCGGCGAGACGGGCCGCTTCCGCGTTGCCGCCGACCGCGACCGTGCGGCGTCCGAACGTCGTCCGGTTCAGCACCAGCCAGCCGATGACGGTGACCGCGGCGAAGACCATGACCAGCGGCGGGATACCAAGGACGTACGAGTCGGGCAGCCCCAGGTCGAGGACCGACTGGACAGTGACGATCTGTGTCTTGCCGTCGGTGATCTGCAGGGCGAGACCGCGGGCCGAGGCGAGCATGGCCAGCGTCGCGATGAACGGCACCAACCTCCCGTAAGCGACCAGCAGCCCATTGACGAGTCCGGCGCCGAGGCCGACGAGCACGGCGGTGAAGAGGATCCCCGCGAAGCCGTACTCCTGGGTGGCGAGCGTGGTCGCCCAGACCGAGGCGAGCGCGACCATCGCGCCGACCGACAGATCGATGCCGCCGCTGGTGATGACGAACGTCATGCCGACGGTGACGACGCCGATGACGGACGACTGGGTCAGGATCAGCTGCAGGTTCCCGGTGTCCAGGAAGGCGTCGGGCTCGGTGAACCCGCCGACGGCGATCAGTACGGCGAGGACGCCGAGCAACGACAGGTTGCGGACGTCCGCGCGCACCCCGAGGGCGCGCAGTCCGCCGCCCTTCGAGGGCGGCAGCGCGGCGGGGGCGGGCGGGGCCGCCTTGTCCGGCCCACCGTGCTGCGCCGAGGAGACGGGCTGAGTCATGACGTCGGGCTTCCTTCCATCACGAGGTCGAGTACGCGGTGCTCGTCGAGCTCCCGGGCGTCCGCCGTATGCACGACGCGGCCCTCGCGGAGCACCAGCACCCGGTCGGCGAGGCCCAGTACTTCGGGCACTTCGCTGGAGACCAGCAGAACGGCGAGGCCTTCGTCGGCCAGCCGGCGGATCACGGCATAGAGCTCGGCGCGGGCGCCGACGTCGACACCGCGGGTCGGTTCGTCGAGCAGCAGCACCCGGCAGCCGCGCAGCAGCCAGCGGGCCAGGACGGCCTTCTGCTGATTGCCGCCGGAGAGGGTGCGGACGGGGGTGTCCGGCTTGTCGGGGCGCAGCGAGAGCTCGCGGGTGGCGGCGCGGGCCGCCCGGCGCTCGGCTCCGCTGTCGAGCCAACCGGCCCGGGAGAAGCGGGACATGGAGGAAACCGACACGTTACGGGTGACGGATTCGAGCATCAGCAGGGCCTGCGCCTTGCGTTCCTCGGGGGCGAGTCCGATGCCTGCGGCGACGGCGGCGCGGACGCTGCCGGGGCGCAGCGGCCGCCCGCCGACGAGGACCCGGCCCGCGCTCGGCCTGCGGGCTCCGTAGATCGTCTCCAGGATCTCGGAGCGCCCGGATCCGACGAGTCCGGCGAGCCCGACGATCTCGCCGGGCCGCAGTTGCAGGTCGACGGGGGCGAACTCGCCTTCCCTGGCGAGTCCTTCGACGGTGAGCACGGGGTCCGGCCGGGTGTTCTCCGCCGGAGCCGCGGGGCGCTGCGGGAAGACGTATTCGACATGACGGCCGGTCATCATGGCAACGATGTCGCGCGTAGGGGTGGACTCGGCGGGCAGACCGACGGCGACGGCCCGCCCGTCCTTGAGCACGGTCACCCGGTCGCCGATCCGGCGGATCTCCTCCAGGCGGTGGGAGATGTAGACGACGGCGACCCCGTCGGCGGTGAGCCCGGCGACGATACGGAAGAGGTTGGCGACCTCGTCGGGGTCGAGGGCGGCGGACGGCTCGTCCATGACGATGAGCCGTACGTCGTGGGAGAGCGCCCGGGCCATGGAGACGATCTGCTGCTGGGCGGCGGAGAGCGCACCGACGGGACGGGCGGGATCGATCTCGGGGTGGCCGAGGCGCTTCAGCAGTGCGGCGGCGGCGGCGCGTCCTTCGCGGGTGCGGACGACGAAGCGGGCGGCGGTGGGTTCGTGGCCGAGGAAGATGTTCTCGGCGACCGAGAGGCCTTCGACCAGGTCGAGTTCCTGGTAGATGGTGGCGATGCCGAGACGCATGGCGGCGATCGGCGACTTGAGCGAGACGGGTGCGCCACGCCAGGTGATCTCGCCGCCGTCGGGCTGGTGGGCCCCGGCGAGCACCTTGATGAGGGTGGACTTGCCGGCGCCGTTCTGCCCGAGCAGACAGTGGACTTCGCCGGCCTGGACCTCCAGGTCCACGCCGTCGAGGGCGCGTACACCGGGGAACGACTTGGTGATGCCGGACATGGTGAGCAAGGGTGGTTCTGATGCCATGACAAATCCCCTCGGCGGGTGCGGGGCCGGTGAGCGGGCAGGGCGCAGTACTGTTCCGGGGGTCACCCCCCGGCCCCCGGCCAAAAGGGCAGGAGGCGGTTCGGTGGTGCGTACCGGCCGAGTATCAGGCCGGTGAGAAAAGGTGGTCGCTGATGAGCCGGGCGGCGCCGATCACTCCGGCGGCCGGCCCCAACTCACCCAGCACGATGGGGAGATTGCCGGTGGCCAACGGAAGGGACTGCCGGTAGACCTGGGTCCGGACGCTGGCGAGGAGCGTGTGGCCGAGGCCGGTCACACCGCCGCCGATCACCACTAATCCGGGGTTGAAGAAGCTGACAAGTCCGGCGATGACCTGGCCGACCCGGTTTCCGCCCTCGCGGATCAGGTCGAGCGACGTGGCGTCACCGGCGGCCGCGGCAGCGGCCACATCGGCGGCAGTAAGTTTCCCGGCCGCCGCCAGCCGGTCGGCGAGCTCCTGCGACTGTCCCGTGCGAGCCGCTTCCTCGGCATCGCGGGACAGCGCGGCGCCGCTGAAGTGGGCTTCCAGGCAGCCCCGGTTGCCGCAGGCGCAGGCGCGGCCTTCGGGTTCGACCTGGATGTGGCCGATGTCGCCGGCGCTGCCCGTCGTACCACGGTAGACGTCGCCTCCGACGACAATGCCGCAGCCGATACCGGTACCGATCTTGACGCAGAGGAAGTCGCCCACGGAGCGTGCGACGCCCGCATGCTGTTCCCCCATCGCCATCAGATTCACGTCGTTGTCGACCATGACGGGGCAGCCCAGCTCCTGGCTGAGTGCCTCGCGGACCGGGAAGCCGTCCCAGCCGGGCATGATCGGGGGTGCGACCGGTACGCCTTCGGGGAAGCGGACCGGTCCGGGTACGCCGATGCCCGCGCCGTCGAAGCCTTCGGCGAGTCCGGAGGCCCGGAGCTTGGCCGCCATGGACAGCACCTGTTCGAAGATCGCGACAGGTCCTTCGCGTACATCCATGGGGTGGTTGAGATGGCCCAGGACCTCCAACTCCGCGTTGGTGACCGCCACATCGATCGATGTGGCACCGATGTCGACGCCGAGGAAGCGCAGTGCGGGAGCGAGCCGGATGTTGTGCGAGCGACGCCCGCCGCGGGAGGCGGCGAGTCCGTCGGCCACGACGAGTCCGGTCTCCAGCAGCCGGTCCACCTCGACGGCGAGCTTGGAGCGGGAGAGATCGATCTGATCCCCCAGCTGTGCCCGGGAGTTGGGACCTCCGTCGCGCAACAGCCGGAGCAGTCGCGCCTGATGCGTATTCGCGGGTCGTGCCGTCATACGTCTCACGCGCCCCTCCCCGCCACATCGGCCTATCCGTTGGGCTTTCGAGTGGAACGTAGCAGCGGCTGCCGGAAGTGGGAAGAAGTTGCGCAGGAATCCACTACAACTTTCTCCACACCGAGGACAAAGGCGTGAGTGAAGGGGAGCGGCGGCGGTCAGGCCGGGATGAGTTGGTCGCGGCCGCGCAGGAGGGCGTGGCCGAGCTGGTTGACGGTGTGCACGGTGGTGTTGCGGTGTCGCTGACTGGTCACCAGGGAGGCGTCACACAGGGCGGTGATGTGGCGGCCGGCGTTCGGCGCGGTGGTACCAGCTCTGCGGGCGAGCTCGCCCGTCGTCGCACCATCGGCCACCGCAGAGAGGAGGATCACCCGCGTCGGCCCCACCAGGGCGCCAAGGGCCTGCCCGGCACTCGGATCCGCCTTCGGGCCGAGCCAATTGAGATCGCAGTCGATGCAGGCTGATGAGCATCTCCCCCAAGGGATCCGGCTCCTGAGCGAAGATCGGCAGCACAGGACCTAGTGATACGTCTTACGCGTGTGCTCCGTGTGCGCCCGCATGATCTCCGTGGCCCGCTGTTCGTCCCGCGAGGAGATCGCCGCGATCAGCGAGCGGTGTTCGGCCCAGGACCGGTTGCCGGGCCTGCGGACCACCGGTGTGCAGTACCAGCGGACGCGGCGGCCGACCTTTCCGGCGAGCTCGGCGAGCACCACATTGCCCGCCAGCTCCATGACCTTGGCGTGGAAGGCGGCGTTGGTGGCGACGGCGAGATCCACATCGTCGTCGGCGACAGCCTGCTCGCCCTTGGCGCAGAGCTCTTCGAGGGCGGCGATGCCGGCCCTGCCGGAGTTTGCCGCCGCCAGCCGGGCGGCCTCGGCCTCCAGCAGGGTGCGGACCGAGAGCAGCTGATCCGTCTCCTCCTCGGTGGGTTCGTGACTCCTCCCCCACCTGAGGGTGGGGGCTTCTCGCTATGCCGGCTGGGCTTCGCGACGGACCAGCCCGGCCCGTAGAACGTTCAGGGCGCCCACCGTGTCCGCGTGTGCCTGGTGGCCGCACGAGACGCAGTGGAACTT
>NZ_JBLVKW010000062.1:0-49812 GCF_048270745.1 Streptomyces sp. NPDC056231
CCCCGACCCATTCCCCCATCACCACGAAAACGAGTCTGGCCCCGCCGCTCACGCGGCGGGGCCAGAACCCCAAGATCTTCATGAATCTTCTAGGGCGTGTCGTCGAACGGCCGTCGTCGCTCGAAGGGCGGCCACGCCGTATCCGGTGTGCGATCACACGCTGCCGACGTGCGTGCCAGACGCCATGCGGCAGACGGCAGTTCGACGACAGCCCTTAGGGGCTCCGGTTACCGTCCACATGGAGGACGACCTTGCCGCGCGGATGCTCGGTCACAAGTACCTCGTAGGCCGCGCTGGTCTCGGTGAGTGGCATCACGCGGTCCACCACCGGCGTCAGACGGCCCTCGTCAATCAGTTCTGCGATGGCCACCAGACCGGCCCGGTCGGGTTCGACGATGAAGAACAGGGCTCGGACTTCATGGACGGCGGCCTTCTCGGGGTCCGGGGGCCGCACGACGCTGATGAGGGTTCCGCCGGGCCGCAGCGTCGCCCAGGAGCGGTCCTGCGTCTCTCCGCCCACCAGGTCGAGCACCACGTCCGCGTCCCGTACCAGGCCCTCGAACCGTTCAGCCCGGTAGTCGATGACCCGCTGCGCGCCGAGCGCGGTGACGAAGTCAATGTCACGCGAGGAAACGGTGGCCGTCACGCGCCCGCCCAGCGCCGTAGCGATCTGCACGGCGAAGGTGCCCACGCCGCCGGCGCCGCCGTGAACCAGGACGTGCTGTCCCGGTTGCAGCTCGGCATGGTCGACCAATGCCTGCCATGCGGTGAGGGCTGCGAGCGGTACAGCGGCCGTGTGGTCGTGGTCCACCTGGGACGGCTTCGCGGCGAGCACGCTTGCGGGAACGGCAACGTACTCGGCTGCCGCACCGTCGCGGGTGAACGGGATCAGCCCGTAGACCTCGTCGCCGACAGCGAGATCGGTCACCCCGGCGCCGACTTCGGCCACAACGCCGGAGACCTCGTGCGAGGGAATGGTCGGCGTTCGGTCGCGCCCCGTCCCGTCAATGCTGTCGGTCCAGCTGGCGTCCCATTCGAGTTCGCCGGCGGTGATGGAGGCGGCGTGCACCGCGACGAGCACTTCGCCGGTGGCCGGTTCGGGGCATGGGGCCGACTCGTAGACGAATTGTTCCGGGCCGCCCCGCCGGTGGGCCCGGACGGCGTGCATCGTACTGGTCATGAGGAGATCACTCCCGTGATCGGACCGACCTCAGTCGGTCATACCGGCCCGATCACTCCTTGGACGGCAGCTCGCTCCTCATCAGGCCCGCACCGGACGCCTGGCTTCGTAGCTGAAATGCAGCATCGATCGTTGGCGCATCGCGGCACCACCCAGTGCCTCTCCCGGCAAGCGAATCACTGACATGCCGACCTGTCTCGTGTTCAGAGAGCCGTTGGTCAGCTGATCATCTGCTGTTCGGCGCGGAGGCAGTCACAGATCGAGGATGAGATCCGCGGGTGGTTGTGAGCAGCAGATGAGCGCGTTGCCCTCGGCCGGCAGGTCGATGGGATCAGGAGAGTAGTCGACACCGCCGGAGACGACTGCCGTCTCGCAGGTGTGACAGACACCGGTACGGCACGACCACCGCACTGGGACATCGCATGCCTCGGCGAGTTCCAGGAGTGTGCCGTAGCCGGGGTCCCAGGGAACGGTCAGGCTGCTGCGGGCGAAAGTGACTGAGGGGCCGGTACCCGGTCCAGGCGGATGGGTGGGCAGATGGGGAGCCGGTGCATCGGTCGGAACCACTCCGGGCGTCATCGCGGTCACGGATCCAAAGGTCTCTGTGTGGATCCGCCCAGGGGCCAGGCCGCAGCTCACCAGTGCTTGTGTCATGTCGTCCATGAATGCCGCCGGACCGCAGATGTAGGCGTTGGCGTCCTCCGGGATTCCAAGGCTCTCCAGAATCTGGGCGGTGAGCCGACCGGTGGAGGAGTAGTCGTCGCTGAGACGGTCGTCGTCGCGTGGGCGGCTGTACGAGACATGCCGTCGGCCGGACGGCAGGCGTGACATCAGGGTGCGCACCTCGTCGGCGAAAGGGTGCTCGGCGCCGTCCCGGGCTCCGTGCACCCACCACACCGCGCGGGGATCACGGTTGTCGGCCAGTGCATGGAGCATGGCGAGCACCGGGGTGGCACCGACGCCGGCGGAGATCAGCACGATGGGTGCCTCGTTGTTGTCGAGGGTGAAGGTGCCTCGCGGAGCAGCCACCTCGAGGACGTCGTCGACCACGACGTGTTGATGCAAGTAGCTGCTGCCCACGCCATGGGGTTCTTGCTTGACGCTGATCCGGTAGTCAGCGCCCCCCGGGCGCCCGGACAGGGAGTAGCTGCGAATAACCGGTGCGCCCTGCGGGTCGGGACGCATCCTGACGGTGACGAACTGGCCTGGCAGCGCTGGTGGAAGCCGACTGCCGTCGGTGGCGGAGAGGGTGAGGGAAAAGATACTCCTGCTTTCGGGGGCGATGCGCGTGACCGCCAGGGGGCGGAAGCCCGGCCAGGCCGGCGGCGGGCTGCTCGCGGCGGCAGTCAGGCCCGTATTGCCTCCCGTACTGCCTGTTGACCAGCCCTTCGAGTCGTAGTCGTCCAGGAGCGACTGCATGGACGTCTTCCAGCCAGGGCTGAGAGCGGGAATGCGGAGCGCCCGCTCCACCTGGTAGCGCGAACGCCCGGGTCTGTAGAGGACGGCGTCGACCTCCGCGACGGTCATGGCTTCCGGCCCCGTGGAGACTTTGACGATCTCGTCTCCGGCCTGGACGACCCCCTCGGCCAGCACCTTCAGATAGAAGCCGGGGCGTCCATGGGCGACCAGCAGGGCGGGCATCTGCGGTTCGTCCATGCGAAGACCCACGCGATAGCACGTCACCCGGGGCTGCGTGACTTCGAACAACGCCTCGCCGATGCGGTACCGGTCGCCGATGCACACCTCGTCGTCGGGCAGTCCGTCCACGGTGAAGTTCTCACCGAACTGGCCGTGAGTGAAATCGTTGCGGTGCAGGTGCTCCTGCCAGTACCGATAGGAGTCCACCTGGTACACCAGCACCGCCCGGTACGGCCCGCCGTGACCGGTGAGGTCGCCCTGGCCGTCTCCGTCGATGTTCAGCTTCCTGACCATCCGCGGGCCCGTGACCGGGTGCTTCCATACACCCGTATGCGTCTCTCGGCCCTTCCAGGGAACATCCCGGGGCATCCCGACATTCACCGCGACGAGCGTGGCCATCCGTGCATCTCCCTGGTCGAACGGACCGCCCCCATCACTGCCACGCTAATACGCCAACTGTCGATGGCACGTGCAGGACACGTGACGCAGTGCCCTGCGCAGGGGTCTCCTTATCAGCACAGGTCCGTACTGCTCAGGGGCGGACCGGAGACGAAGGTGGCACCGCACTGGCAGTGGCGCAGCAGTCGCCAGGGTCCGGATTCATCGGGCCCTCCAGGACGGACGTCCGAAAACCATCCTGTCGGCGGCGGAGGCCGCAGCGAGGTCGACTCCTACCAAGTCCATGCCAACGCCCTGGCATCAGGGGTCTCCCCCAGGTCCTCGGCGTGGTCACGCCACGCTGCCCGGGTTGCCGCTCCACCGGCGAACACGGAAGGTGAAGCCAACGGCTGTCCACTCACAAGAAAGCGCAGGTGAATGACAGTGACCATCGCGCCGTCCTCCGTGGCCGGTATCCGTGCGCCCGACACCGGAATCGCGCGGGAAGCGGACCAGTTGGTCCGGGACACCACGAGCGAGCTCATCTACCACCACTCACGGCGCGTGTTCTGGTTCGGTGCCCTGCAGGGACGCCGTCGCGGTCTGAGCTTCGATCCCGAACTCCTCTACATCGGCGCTCTCTTCCACGACCTCGGGCTCGGCGAGCGCTTCCACGGGAGCGGCCGGCGGTTCGAGGTGGACAGCGCGGACGAGGCCCGGCGATTCCTCCAGTCGCACCATGTGCCGGAGGACAGCATCCGGCGCGTGTGGACCGCCATTGCGCTGCATACGACGCCTGGTATCCCGCAGTTCATGGAGCCGGAAGTAGCTCTGGTAACGGCCGGGGTCGAATGCGACGTCCTCGGTATCGGCTACGAGGAGATCTCGGAGGCCAACCGGGCAGAGATTGTCGCCCTGCATCCCCGGCCGGAATTCAAGCGGCGCATTCTCGCTGCATTCACCGACGGGATCCGGCCAAAACCGGAGACGACCTTCGGCAATGTGAAGGCCGATGTGCTGCAGCACTATGTGCCCGGTTTCGAGCGCGGGGATTTCGTCCGTACGATCCTCGACTCCCCATGGCCGGAGTGAGCGGGCGCATCCGATCGGCACCGGACTGGCCGCGGCGGCCGTTCAGCCCGCTTGGGCGATCGCACCGCGGAGCATGGCCACGGTCGTCGCCGCCGCCCGACGCTCCGTGTCGTCCTCTGTCGCACGCACACGCTCCTCCAGGAGCACAACGGCCGCCTGGAGGACCCCGATGCGCACCGGAACGCTCCGCATTCCGGCCAGTACCGCGGCCGCCTGCTCCGCCGGGGTCGCCGTCGAAGCCTGCGGAATGAGGATGGTGCCGCGCCCGAGCGCACGGTCGCGGGGTGGTTGAGCTGCTGAGGTCACCGGAGAAGTCTGCCGCACCCGAACCCTGGATTCGGTCAGCGACTTAGCCGTTGTCCGTCCTCTTGATGGTTGATGTGTACGTAGACGCGCCTCGACAGGTCTTCCAGCTGCACCGCCGACCAGACAGCCAGCGGTCATGGTCGCGCCCAGGTGCGCATAGCGCTGCGTGAGGCGAAGGCGGCCAGGTCCTTGTCGAGCGGGTGGTCGGCGTACTGATGGATGCGCCAGGGCGCCTCGATACGGGGATGTCCGGCGGTCACGAAGTCTGCGATCCACAGACCGTCACCGGCATACGACGTGGTGTCGTAGTTCAGCCAGAAGTGCCGGTTGCAGTAGAGCAGGACCCGGTGGTGCGGCCTCAGGCGCTTGACCTCGCGGATGAAGCGGTCCTTCTCGGCATCGCTCGCCCGCGTTCCGTCACCGGTCACTTCCCAGTCCACGGCGAGCAGATCGCCTGCCTTCTCCGAGGCCTTGCTCACGAAGTACTCTGCCTGCGCGGTGAGGTTTCCCGGCCACAGGAAGTGATAGAAGCCGACCACGCATTCTGCGTCCCTGGCTCGCTTGACCTGTGCGGACAGGTGTGGATTGACGTACGAACGGCCCTCGGTGGCCTTGATGAAAACGAAGTCGATTCCGTCCGTGTCGAAGGACGGCTGATACGAGCTGACATCGACGCCGTGCAGCATGGGCACCGCCTTCAAGTGGGCTCCGTGGTTCCGTTTCTCTCTGTACGTGCCCGCAGCCACCGGTTCCCATCCGTCCCTCCCCAGGGGAACGTTCTTCCGGCCACCCGGAATAGGTCTCCGCATCAGCGAGTTGGTGAAACGACAAGACGGCATGGCACTTCGCAGGCACCATCGGAAGGTCGGATCAATGAAGATCGGCATCATCGGAGCAGGCAACATCGGCGGCAACCTGACCCGGCGTCTCACCGCGCTCGGTCACGAGGTGTCCGTCGCCAATTCCCGTGGCCCTCAGACGCTCACGGCGCTCGCCGAGGAGACCGGAGCCACCCCGGTCACCGTGGCAGAGGCGGCGCAAGGGGCGCGCGTCGTCGTCGTCACCATCCCGGTCAAGGCCGTCCCCGGCCTGCCCGCGGGGTTCCTCGACGGGGCGGCGGAGGGTGTGGTCGTCATCGACACCGGCAACTATTACCCGCAGCAGCGCGATGGCCGTATCGCCGCCATCGAGAACGGCCTGCCGGAGAGCAGGTGGACCGAGGAGCAGATCGGTCACCCGGTCATCAAGGCATTCAACGGGACGTACGCGGAGGACATCCTCTCCAAGCCGCTCCCGAAGGGCAGCCCCGGCCGTCAGGCCCTGCCGGTCGCCGGTGACGACGCGGCCGCCAAACAGACCGTGCGGGACCTCATCGACGAGCTGGGCTTCGACACGGTGGACGCGGGCAGCCTGGACGAGTCGTGGCGCCAGCAGCCCGGCACGCCCGTCTACGGCAACCAGGGCGATGCCGAGACCATCGCGAAGGCGCTGGCCGAGGCGTCCCCGGAGCGTACGGCGGAGTGGCGCGCCTGACGGACAACGCCCTGGTGCGGGGCTTCGCCGAGGTTGTAAGTGAACTCACGGCCGACGCACGGGCGTTGTCCGACGGCTCACTACCGCGCGTCGTCCGGTGCGGCCGGGAGGCTGTCCATGAACGAGCTGACGGAGAACACGGCGCGACCGGGTCCGGGCGGACCGTAACCGGGCGGCGAGCTGAGCCCGTACTCCTCCATCGTCGAGCGGTACGCGTCCAGCAGCCGGATGTGGTAATCCAGTGGCGCGCCGTCCGGGTTGGTCTTTCCCAGCGGCGTGGTGGGCTCCGGGCACCATGTCGTGAAGCGCGGGGTGATGCCGTGCGACATGAAGAACCGCAGGCCCTCGGTGGTCGAGTCGATGGCCTCGTCAACGGTCGTGAAGCCGAATGGCTCGGCCATCTCCACGCCCGCCACGAAGTTGGGAATGACGTTGCGGGCGCCGAAGACCTCAGCGGAGTCCAGGATCCGGCGGTGCCACTCGTCGCGGCCCACGTAGCGCTCCTTGCCGGGGCAGTACAGCTCGAACAGCCGCCGGTCCCACACTTCGTAGTTGGGGTGGTAGATCTGGACGCCGTAGTCGTGGAAGCGCTGGACATCGGCTTTCGGCAGTGCCTGCGCGACGACCTTGCCGATCCAACGGCCGGGAAAGGCGTCCTCGATCGCCTTGGCGTACTGCCCGTAGAAGTCGGCTTCGTCGCGCCCCCCGATGTGGGAGGTGATGGCGCCGCCGGTCAGGGTGTAGGCGGTTGAGGTCTTCGCGGTGTCGTAGCGGTCGATGATGGCAAGTGCTTCCAGCACCTCCTCGACCGGCTTGACCCCGGTGTAGGGACGTCCCGCCGCCTTGTGCTGGCGCCAGTTGTGGTTGATGTCGCAGTACTGGCACTCCTCCTTGGCACCGAAGTACTGGCAGACGCGGAAGACCGTCAGATAGACGAGGTAGCCCCACTGGATGGTGGGCGCGACCTCCATCACCGACTTGCCGTTGGCAAGCGTGTGGCGGTAATAATCCGGCATCGGCGGCAGGCCCACGTCCGAGATCCGCCTGCCGTCCAGGTACAGCCCCAGGACGCCGTCCTCGTCGGCCGCGACGCGGTAGGGCGACGCCGGGTTCACCCGGACCGAAACTACCGTGCGGCGCAGCTCGTACGGGCCTCCGGTGAGCACGATCTCCTCCGGCGGGCGTCGCAGGGCTGCCGCACCCAGTTCCGGCAGGGTGCCGTGGTCGAAGGAGAAGATGAAGTACGACTTCGGCTTGACGTCACCGTCCTCGTTGTCACTGAGCGCGGACTCATCGAACGCCACGCCGCCGCGGAGCAGGTCCTCCTTGATGACGGCTTCCCGCGGCACGTGCGGGAACCGTTCCATGAGCCGCTCGATCAGGTGGGTACGGCTGGGGTCGCTGTGGCCGGTGTCGGTACGGCTGGGCATGTACGGGACTCCTCGGTCCGGTCGTCGAATGTTCTTCCGGGTACGCCACACCTTGCAACGAACCACGGACGTGATCCGTTCGCGACGCCCGTCCCCATCCCTTCGAGCACGGGGTGGGACTGCTGCAGATGCGCGGCATGAACAAGGAGCTGGGACCCACGGTGCTCGGCATGCACCATGCGGTGGAGGCGGCGCCGGCTCCGCGGGGGATCCTGAATCCCGGAAAAGTTCTCGGCGCCCGGCCGGGCGTTTCGGTGTCGCTCCTGGGGGTCGTCGCCGGTCGGAAGGGTGGTTCGGGGCCCCTGTCAGTGGGGCGCGGCACACTGGCAGAAGTGCGAGACGGGCAAAGGGGAGCGGATGGGCAGCGAGCACGACACCGGTTTCGAACCGGCCACTGGGGACGGCCCTTTGGCCCCGGGGCCGACGGAGAAGCGTGCCGTGTCGGTGCGGACGGCGTGGGAGGGGCTGCTGCAGATCCGGCGGCTGACAAACACCGGGCGGGCGGACCCGGAGGGCGTACCGGCTCAGTGGGAGCTCCGTCGGATGGTGCGGGCGGTCGCGCTGGCGCTGGAGGCGGCCGGCGTGCCCGCGTCGGCCGTTGATGCGTCCGGGCAGCGGGTCGCTTCCGGGTACCGCGTACAGGAGGGCGAGACACCCGGCACCGTACGGGTGGAGTGGCTCGGTCCGCCCGGCAGCGGGGCTGCGCACGAGGAGGAGGCGGAACTGACCCGGTGCGCGACATCGCTGGGGCAACTGGGCTGGACGGCGCTGCTGTACCGCGGGCCGCGACGCCGGCGGTTCCTGGAGGTCGAGCCCTGAAATGTCACCCGCGCCTGTCGCTGTTCGGGTACCGGCTCTCCTCTGTTCACCGCCACCCGGGCGACGCCATATAGGTCGACTTCCGGATAATCCGCCACGGATCGAATCACGGTTACCCTGACAGACATGACTGCCATGGCACCCACCCGCACCGAACCGGACCTCTCCTTCCTGTTGGACCACACCAGTCATGTCCTGCGGACTCAGATGTCGGCAGCGCTTGCCGAGATCGGACTCACGGCGCGCATGCACTGCGTGCTGGTCCACGCGCTGGAGGAGGAGCGGACCCAGATCCAGCTCGCCGAGATCGGCGACATGGACAAGACCACGATGGTCGTGACGGTCGACGCCCTGGAGGAGGCCGGTCTCGCCGAGCGCCGCCCCTCCAGCAAGGACCGTCGGGCCCGGATCATCGCCGTGACCGAGAAGGGCGCCAAGGTCGCCGAGCAGAGCCAGCAGATCGTCGACGGTGTGCACGAGCGGGCACTCACCGCCCTCCCCCAGGACGAGCGTGACGTGCTGCTGCGCGCACTGAAACACCTGGTCGATGGTCACCTGGCGACCCCGTCCGAGAGTCCACAGACGGTCCGGCGTGCACGCCAGCGTGGGTAACGGACCACAGAGATAGAACTGAAAGAAATAGTCTGCAACAAAACCATCCGCTAATGTCTCTCCTGTCACCTCATTCGACAGGAGAGAACGCATGTCCGCTCCTTCTGCTTCTCCCGCAGCCGCTGACCGGCCGGCGCCGTCCGCGACCCCCGCTCCCACGGCCCGCTCCCGTCGGCTGGCCCTCGGAGTGATCGCCACCGGCATGCTGATGATCGTCCTCGACGGCTCCATCGTGACCGTGGCCATGCCGACCATCCAGAACGACCTGGGGTTCACACCCGCCGGGTTGAGCTGGGTCGTCAACGCCTATCTGATCGCATTCGGCAGCCTGCTGCTTCTCGCAGGCAGGCTCGGCGACCTGCTCGGCCGCAAGAGCATGTTCCTTGCCGGCACCGCGCTGTTCACCGCCGCGTCGCTGCTGGCGGGCGTGGCCACCACGCCCGCGACACTGATCGCCGCCCGGTTCCTGCAGGGCGTCGGCAGCGCCATGGCGTCCGCAGTCGGCCTGGGCATCCTCGTGACGCTCTTCACCGAGCCCCGCGAACGCGCCCGGGCGATAGCCGTGTTCAGCTTCACCGGTGCGGCCGGGGCGTCGATCGGCCAGGTGCTCGGCGGCGTCCTCACCGATGCGCTCAGTTGGCACTGGATCTTCTTCATCAACCTGCCGATCGGCCTCGCGGCGCTCGCGGTCGCCATGCCAGTCCTGCCCGCCGACCGCGGTCTCGGACTCCGGGCCGGCGCAGACGTCACCGGCGCGCTCCTGGTCACCACAGGGCTGATGACGGGCATCTACACAGTCGTCAAGGTCGAGGAGTACGGCTGGACCTCCGCGCGCACGCTCGGGCTGGGCGCCCTCGCCGCCGTCCTGCTCGGCGCATTCGTCGCCCGCCAGGCCACCGCTGGAACCCCGCTCATGCCGCTGCGCATCCTGCGATCGCGTACCGTCGCGGGGGCCAACCTGGTCCAACTGCTCATGGTCGCGGCGCTGTTCTCATTCCAGATCCTGGTCGCCCTGTACCTGCAGAAGGTCCTCGGTTACGGCTCCGCACGGACCGGACTCGCGATGCTTCCGGCAGCCGTGGCGATCGGCGCCGTGTCCCTGGGGGTCTCGGCCCGCCTCAATGCGCGCTTCGGTGAACGCCGCGTCCTGCTGAGCGGGCTCGTCATGCTGGTCGGGGTCCTCGGACTGCTCGCTCGCGTGCCTGTGCACGCGCATTACCTCACCGATCTGCTCCCAGTGATGCTGCTCGGGGCCGGTTTCGGCCTCGCCCTCCCGGCGCTGACCACACTCGGCATGTCCGATGCGAAGGCCGATGACGCCGGGCTCGCGTCCGGGCTGTTCAACACCACCCAGCAGATCGGTATGGCAGTGGGCGTCGCCCTGCTGTCCACGCTGGCGGCCTCCCGCACCCAGGGACTGCTCACAAACGGAGAGAACCGGGCCAGGGCACTGACGGGCGGCTACCACCTGGCCTTCGCCGTAGGCGCGGGCCTCCTGGTCGCCGCATTCGCGGTCGCGTTCATGGTGCTGCGCCCGGTGCGGCCGAGCCATCTCCATGCGGAGCCACCGGGCAGCAATCGACGCCCCTGAACGTCCCACCGACGTGGATTGCGCGCCCGTGGGAGTCCACGGCAGCCGGACGAGCCAATCGCAGGACAGCCCAGCAGGACGTCAGTCAGCCCCAGTGCCACGGCCACCGGAACCCGGCTACGAGTATCAATGTCAGACCCATGAGAGATGCTTGATGGTCCGACACCTCTGACCAGGAGATGCTGAGATGCGCAATGACGAACTCGTCGCGGCCCAGGCGTACGTCCGGCTGCTGGAGGCCACTCGGGCCGCCCTCGCGGACCCGGACGAGGCGCCGTTGTACCTGCCCCTGCTCGCCTCGCCGATGGCGGAGGCCGACGGTGCACTGCAACGTGCAGGGCTCTGCGGAAATGAGGCCCGGTTCTTCGACCTCGTGCGGACCCTGCAGCCGAGCATGTCCGGCAGCAGTCGCTGAACAGCACCAAACACTGCATATCGCAGCATGGCAGCCTGGGCTGCGATGCCCGCGGCGGCCGGTTCGTTCCCGAGGGAAAGGAAGCGGCCGCCTCGGTCGGTGCCCTCGCACAAGCCAGGGCAGCGCGGCGGGCATCCCGGTGACACAGCGGTGCCACCGCCCCTACGGTGGCTGTCATGACTGCAGCTCCACGGACGCTCGCACTCGCCCGCCCTGTGGTGATCTCGTCGGTGCCCGGGTCGCGGTGGGCACCCTCTCGTGGCCCTGGACCGATACCCGCGAGCAGGCGTTCACCGCGAGGTCCCCTCGCGGTGCGGAGGGCGCTGCGCCGCGTGGCGCAGGACCGGTGAGCCCCTGCTGAGCGAGACAAGGGTCAGACTGTTCTTCTGACCGCAGGCACGACGACAAGGACGGCGGTCCGCCGATGGTTCGAAGCAGCAGGAACGCCCGGCGTCTCGTGGTGAACGACGAGACGTTCCTCTGGTCGGTCGGTCATGACCACGATGTCGAGGAGGGCACGTACCGCAACTGCCGCGAGATCCTCACGATCCGCCACTACCGTGCACGCGGGCGGCTCCTGATCGTGTTCCAGGAGGGCACCGGCCGACTGGTCCCCGACGGCTTTCTCCCCTCGGGAGCCGTCGGCACCACGCAGGGCGGCTGGCTGAACCTGCACAAGCCCGGAACCGTCAGAGCCCTGCTCGACGAGGCGGTGTCCGGCGGGTGGCACCCGGACACCTCCTCGACCGAGCAACTCGACGGCTGGGAGCTCTTCGATGCGGTGGCCGCTCGCCGGAACGCGGGGTCGCCCGAGCTCCCTCACACGTGATGAATTGTTTCACGCCCTTAAGGAGTCTGGCACCGGCGTATCGCCGTACGCTGCGGCGTGCCGCAGAGCCGGCGGGCCGCGAACCGACCCGGATCCATCTGGTCGGCGGCGGCTCCCGCAAAGAGCTGCTGTGCCAATCGACAGCGGATGCGACCGGGCTGCCCGTCATCGCCGGCGCCCGGGTCACCGCGTGCCTCAGCCGGCGGCCGAGGCCTCACAGGCGAGTCCGAGTTCGCGGCCACCCAAGGGCGTGAAGAACGCTGCCACGTCAGCCGTCGTGACCTGGTTCAGCCGGGCCGGACTCCACTGCGGGGTGCGGTCCTTGTCGATGATCTGGGCGCGCACACCTTCCACCAGATCGGGCCGGGTGAAGGCGGTGCAGGAGACGCGGAACTCCTGATCGAGCACCTCCTCCAAGCTGTTGAGGAGCCGGGCGCTGCGCACCGAGGCAAGGGTTGCCTTGAGTGCGGTGGGCGACTTGGTCAGAATCGTCTCGGCGGTCTCCTTCGCGGCGGATACTCCGCAGTTCTGGAGCCGCTCGACGATCTCCTCGACCGAGTCCGCCGCATAGCAGGCGTCGATCCAGTCCCGATGCGCGGCCAGTTCGGCGACCGGGGCCTCTGTGACGTACTGCCGCACCACCTCCGTGACGTCGGCGGGCGTGGCGGCCCCGGCCAGCTCCCGGGTCAGTTCCGGCAGGTGCCGCGACGATACGAAATGGTCCGCGAGCCCGCACAGCAAGGCGTCGGCCGCTCCGACGGCGACCCCGGTGAGCGCCAGGTGGGTACCGAGTTCACCGGGTGCGGAGGCGAGAAGATGGGTCCCGCCCACGTCGGGTACGAAGCCGATACCGGTCTCCGGCATGGCGACGCGGGAGCGTTCCGTGACGACACGGACGCTTCCATGGGCCGAGATGCCCACCCCGCCACCCATCACGATGCCGTCCATGAGCGCGACGTACGGCTTGGGGAAGCGGGCGATACGGGCGTTGAGCCGGTACTCGTCACGCCAGAAGTCCAGCGATGCGGAGCCGCCCGCGCGGGCGTCCTCATAGACGGCGCGGATGTCGCCGCCTGCGCAGAGGCCGCGCCCCCCCGCCCCACTGATCAGCACCGCGGTCACCGAGTCGTCGTGTTCTGCCCCGGTGAGGGCTTCGTCGACGCGGAGCACCATGGTGTGAGTCAGCGCGTTCAGTGCGCGTGGACGGTTGAGCCTGATGTGCCGGGTGCGGCCCTCGGTGTGCAGCAGGACGGGATCTTCGTTGTTCATCAGTGCGCTCCGGTCAGGCCCTGGGTTGTATCGTCCACCGGTCACGGACGATCTTCCGATGCTCATTCTGCGATGGCGGTCCGCAGATCGAGGCAGCAGGGGTACCGAGGACCCGCAGGAACGAGTTCGGCGGACCGCTGGGAGCGGGGTCCGCTGTGGCAGCACTCCGGGGCGGGTTCGACAATTGAGACACGTACCAGACACACCTGCAGGCCGTACTGTCCGCCAATCCCGCCGGACGACCTCCGGAGCAGGAATGACCGACCACGACCAGGAGCCGGACTCCGACGATACGCCCCGCCCGCAGATCGACCAGCCGTACATTGGCGAGACCGGGACGGAAGAGCGGCTTGCCCTGAATCGCACGGGCAGCTTCGAGTGGGACCTGGATGCGCGGTCACTGGACATCGACGCGGCAGGTCTGCTCGTCTTCGGACTGGACCCGGAGGAGTTCACCCCCGACCCGGAAATTCTGGTTTCACGGCTCGACCCGGCGGAACGGGCCCGGCTGGAACTTGCGATCGACGAGGCCATCACGGGTGGCCACAGTTCATACAGCGTCCATTTCCAGGTTCCGCGTGAGAACGGCACCCACCAGTGGACACATGTCCAGGCGCGGATTCTGCGGAGGGACGACGGGCGGGCGCACCGGGTCATCGGGGTCGTGCGGGATGCGACGGCGGAGGTCACCCATTCGGCCTTCGTGCTGGACCTGGAGAAACGCCGCCAACGGCAGACCAGCATCGTTGAGCGCACAACAAGTGCGATGTCGCGTGCGGTGAGCGTGAACGACGTGACCGCCACACTCGCCGGCCCCAGCAGTCTGGCCATGCTCGGCACGGACGGACTCGCCCTCGGTCTGGTGGAGAACACCTCCATGAATGTCATCGCGGTGAGCGGGGTCGCGCCGGAGAGCATCATCGAGATCGGGTCCGGAAGCCTCGACCCGCGGTTCCCCCTGGCCGATACGGTCCTCAGCGGTCGACCCCGTTTCATGACTTCAATCGCCGGCCCCCTGCGGCGGTATCCGGCCCTGGAGCCGTACACGGACCAGCTGAACTTCCGCGCCGCCGCCTATCTTCCGCTGGTCGCGCAGGCGCGATCACTGGGCGGTCTCGCGCTCTTCTACTGCGAGCGGACGGCCTTCAACGCCGACGAACGCAACCTGTGTCTGGGGCTCGCGGCGATCGTGGCCCAGTCACTGCAGCGGGCGACCCTCTTCGACGAGGAGCGGGAGTTCGCCACCGGGCTGCAGTCGGCGATGCTTCCCCGGCGGATCCAGGAGATCGAGGGCGGCGAGATCGCCGTGCGCTACCACGCGGCACGCAGCGGGCGGCAGGTCGGCGGCGACTGGTACGACGTGATCGCCCTGCCCAAGAACCGCTTCGGCATCGTCGTGGGCGACGTGGAAGGACATGACACCCATGCGGCCGCCATCATGGGCCAGCTGCGCATCGCCCTGCGCGCGTACGCGGGCGAGGGACACCCGCCGGAGACGGTGCTGGCCCGGGCCTCGCGCTTTCTCTCCGAACTGGACACGGACCGCTTCGCCACCTGCACATACGCCCAGGTCGACCTCCCCTCGGGTGCCGTACGTGTGGTCCGCGCCGGGCACTTCTGTCCGCTGATCCGGCACATGGACGGCCGGGTCGGCACTCCGCAGATTCGGGGCGGTCTGCCCCTCGGGCTCTCCACGGACTTCGGGAACGAGGAGTACCCGGAGACGCGTCTCGACCTGGTGCCCGGCGAGACCCTTGTCCTTTACACCGATGGTCTGGTGGAGAAACCGGGCGCCGATATCGAATCGGGTGTCCGTGCACTGATCCACGAGGTGAGCACGGGGCCCGCGAGTGCGCAGGCACTGGCCGACCATTTGTCCGACCGGCTCTGGGAGCACTGGGACGCGGAGGACGATGTGGCATTGCTGATCCTCCGGCGCAGTCCGGACCCGGGTTCGCGGCGGGCGCCGCGCCTGCACCAGTACATCCACCAGGCGGATCCCGAGGGCCTCTCCGATGCCCGATCCATCGTGCGTCAGGCACTGCAGGACTGGAACATGGCCGATCTCGCCGACGATGCCGAACTGGTCACCGGCGAGCTGCTGGTGAATGTGCTTCTGCACACCGAAGGCGGGGCTGTGCTCACGTTGGAGGTCCTTCCCGAACCTGTCCACCGGGTGCGGCTTTCGGTGCAGGACCGCTCCAGTGCCTGGCCGAGGCGCCGGACTCCCGGCGAGACAGCGACATCGGGACGCGGTCTGCTGCTCCTCGACGCCGTCGCCGTTCGCTGGGGCGTCGAGCCGCGCGGCGAGGGGAAGGCGGTGTGGTGCGAGATCGGACCTGCCGCACCGCCCGCCACCACGCCCCTGGTCGCTGCCGCGAAGGCCCATGAGTCCGCGGGGCCTGTGGAGATCCCGGATCCGCCCGAGCCGACGGAGGAACGACGTTGAGCAAGCTGTGAGTTGAGGGAGCACGTCATAGCCTGGTCGTGCTTCGGCAGTTCGAGCGTCTTGTGACTCCTCCCCCACCTGATGGTGGGGGCTTCTCGCTATGCCGGTCGGGCTTCGCGACGGACCAGCCCGGCCCGTAGAACGTTCAGGGCGCCCACCGTGTCCGCGTGTGCCTGGTGGCCGCACGAGACGCAGTGGAACTTCTCCTGGGTGGGCCGGTTCTCCTTGGCGGTGTGCCCGCACCGAGGGCACCGCCGGGAGGTGTTGCGGGGGTCCACGGCCATCACTTCCCGTCCGGCGCATTCTGCCTTGGCGGTGAGGATCGTCAGGAACACCCCCCATCCGGCATCAGCGACCGAACGGTTCAGCCCGGCCTTCGCGGCGGCCCCGTTGGGCAGGAAGCCGCCCGGCGTGGCGGGGTCCGGCTTCGGAGCCGGGGCCTCGCTCATGTTGCGGATCCTTAAGGCTTCGTGCGCGATGAAATCGTGGTCACGCACCAGGTTCAACGCGCTCTTGTGCGCGTGGTCCAGGCGCTGACGGCGGACCTTGCGGTGCAGCCGCGCCACCGTCTCCACGGCCTTACGACGGCGCCTGCTGCCCCGCTTGCACCGGGCGAGGGCCTGCTGCGCGGCTTCGAGCCTGGCGGCGGCCTTCGCCCCGTGACGGGGGTTGGGCACGAACTCGCCGCCCGAATCGGCGAGGAAGTTCGTTATCCCCATGTCGATGCCGACCACGGAACCGGTCCGGGGAAGCGGCTCAGGCGCGGTCTGCTCGGCGGTCAGGATGACGAACCAGCGCCGCCCTTCACGCTTGACGCTGACCGTCTTGACCTTGCCGACCACCGGCCGGTGCCGGCACCTTGACGTGCCCGACGCCCTGGATGCGGACGCGGGTGACGGGATCATGCGGAGTCGAGTCCCAGCGGCAGCCGTCGCCGTCCTTCGGGAAGTCCACGGTGTCGAACCGCTTGCCCGAACGAAAACGTGGATACCCCGGCGCCTCCCCGGCCTTCACCCGCCGGAAGAACGCCGCGAACGCCTTGTCCAGCCGCCGCAACGTCGCCTGCTGAGAAGAGAACAACCAACGGCCCTGACGCTCCAGGTCGAACGCCCGGATCTCCTTGAGCTGCGCGGACTGCTGCCCGTACCGAACCGTCGTCCTCGAGCCGTGCCGGTAGGCGTCCCGGCGCTCCTGCAACGCTCCGTTGTAGAGCGAGCAGTGGTCACGCAGCATCTCGGCGAGCGCGATCGCCTGGCCCGCAGTGGGCCGCATGAGGAACTTGTACGCACGAATCATCCGGCCCACCCCCTCCCTGGCCCGCTGCGGAGATCATAATCCACTTGGCATATGTCACGAAACTGGGAACAAAACTCCGATATTCACACAAATCGCCACGTCACCTAACCACCTTCATGCTCACTTGGTGTTCGTCACCAAGTACCGGCGCGACAGGTTCGATGACGACATGCTGAAGCGGTGCGAAGAGATCATGCGCGAGGTCTGCGGCACGTTCGAGGCGCAGCTGCGGGAGTTCAACGGCGAAGCCGACCACGTCCACCTGCTGGTGCACTACCCGCCGAAGGTCGCCCTGTCGAAGCCGATCAACAGCCTCAAGGGCGTCAGCTCCAGGTACCTGCGAGCGGAGTACACCGGGCGAATCAACCGCATCGGCACGGGACCGGTCTTCTGGTCCCGCTCCTACTTCGCGGGATCCTGCGGCGGAGCACCACTGACCATGATCCGCCAGTACATCGAAGAACAGAAACGACCTGCCTGACCATCCCCCACGCGCAGCGAACTTTGGCGCTTCGCGCCTCCGGACCAAGGATGCGTTTCACTCCCCGGCTGAAGCCGGGGATACCCACGCAAGATCAGGGATGGATTGTTCCTCCACATGTTTCATCGCTGAATGGCGACGAGGCGCACAACGGCGGTACCTGATCTGCAGGACGAAAAGTGCTGGAGGTCGCGTTCCCGTTCAGGCATCCTGACTGCATGTTGATCAGGGAAGCCAAGCCCGAGGACTGGCCTGCCATCTGGCCCTTCTTCCACACCATCGTCGCCGCAGGTGAAACCTTCACCTATCCGACGGATCTCGGCCAGGACCAAGGCCGTGACTGGTGGATCCTGCCAGCCCCCAACCGGACCGTCGTCGCGGTGGACGACTCGGGTACGGTCCTGGGCACGGCAAAGATGAACCGCAACCACATGGGCAACGGATCGCACATCGCGAGCGCCAGCTACATGGTTGACCCGGCGCACTCGGGGCAGGGCGTGGGGCGCGCACTGTGCGAATACACGATGCAGTGGGCGCGTGCTGCGGGCTACCAAGCGATGCAGTTCAACGCGGTGGTGGAGACCAACGCCCATGCGGTGAACCTGTACCGGGCACTCGGCTTCGAGGTACTGGGCACACTGCCGGAGGGCTTCCGCCACCCGAAGAAGGGCTACGTCGGGCTGCACATCATGCACCGCACTCTGTGAGAAGCACCGGGGAAGGGCCTGGTGCCTCACCATTCCGGGACGCTGCTGCCACCCTGTTCAGGCTGGTGCGGGCACCGAGCTGCGTCATCTCCTCGACGGTGCCGAGTAGGATCTGGCCAACTTCCTTCCAGTGGCGCCCGACTGGGTGTCTCAGCACCTGCCCGACCACGCCGACCCCGTCACAACCGCCCTGGCGCGATTCCTCGCCCTGTCGGCGCCGACCGTACCCTCAAGGCCGTAGGCGCCCCTGCTCCGTTGATCAACTGGTCGGCAGGTCCCCGCGCTGTTGCCGTGTACGACGCGGAGAACGTGTGCGCGTGTATCCGGGGCACTTCGACGCGGGTGCCGACAGCTGAAGCAGGTTGTCCGCGGCGTTCCTTGCCTTCAGACAGCCACGTGCACGGAGAGTGGTCCTGGGGCTCCCCGAGGGCTCGATGGAACGTTCCTCCGCGCAGGCACTGAACCTTGGGCTGCCGATGGTCGCCTTCACCGAACACATCGACCACACCGTGTGCACCGTCGCTGTCCGAGCCCGCTCCACATGGGCACGTGAGACGCCCCGGATCTTCGGTCCGGGGCGTCTCACGGCCCGGCGGAAGCTCGTCCCGTCGCCGGCTGTCGGCGGTAGCACTTGCCCGCCTGGGCACCTTCAGTTGCGGTCACCGACCGGCCGATGGCAGCAACAGCGGTTGCCGCCTCGCTGTTGTGCCCGAGCACCAGGACAACAGGGCGACAATCGAGGCCGTACCGGTGGCTACCCTGCGCGGGCCCACCTGGACGTCGTGATCAGACAAGGTCGAACCGGTCGAGGTTCATCACCTTGTCCCACGCCGCGACGAAGTCGTTCACGAACTTCCTCTTCGCGTCGTCGCCCGCGTAGACCTCCGCGAGCGCGCGCAGCTCGGAGTTCGACCCGAAGACGAGGTCGGCGCGGCTGCCGGTCCACTTGACCTCGCCCGTGGCGGCGTCGCGACCCTCGAATGTGTTCGCGTCCTCGGACGTCGCCTTCCACGTCGTGCCCAGGTCGAGCAGATTGGCGAAGAAGTCGTTGGTCAGAGACCCGGGGGTCGTGGTGAAGACGCCGAGCGGCGACTGCTGGTAGTTGGCGCCCAGGACACGGAGGCCACCGACGAGGACGGTCATCTCGGGGGCGCTCAGAGTCAGCAGGTTCGCCCGGTCGATCAGCAGGTACTCAGCCGGCAGCCGGTTGCCCTTGCCGAGGTAGTTGCGGAATCCGTCGGCGGTCGGCTCGAGCGCGGCGAACGACTCCACGTCGGTCTGCTCCTGCGACGCGTCCACGCGGCCCGGCGTGAAGGGGACCTCGACGTCGAAGCCGGCGTCCTTGGCAGCCTGCTCGACGGCCGCACCACCGGCCAGCACGATCACATCGGCGAGCGAAACCTGCTTGCCGCCGGATCGGGCGGCGTTGAAGGACTCCTGGATCCCCTCCAGGGTGCGCAGCACCACCGCCAGCTGGTCGGGGTCGTTGCCCGCCCACCCGTTCTGCGGCTGGAGGCGGATGCGCGCGCCGTTGGCGCCGCCCCGCTTGTCGCTGCCACGGAAGGACGAGGCCGACGCCCACGCGGTGGACACGAGCTGGGACACCGACAGGTCAGAGGCCAGGATCTGGCCCTTGAGGGCGGCGATGTCCTCGGCGTCGATGAGCTCGTGCGTCACCGCGGGGAGAGGGTCCTGCCACAGCAGCGTCTCGGCCGGGACCTCCGGGCCGAGGTAGCGCACGGTCGGGCCCATGTCGCGGTGGGTCAGCTTGAACCACGCCCGGGCGAAGGCATCTGCGAACTCGTCGGGGTTCTGGAGGAAGCGTCGCGAGATCTGCTCGTAGGCCGGGTCGAACCGGAGCGAGAGGTCGGTCGTCAGCATCGTCGGGGCGTGGCTCTTCGACGGGTCGTGGGCGTCGGGGACGGTGCCTGCCCCGGCGCTGTCCTTCGGCCTCCACTGATGCGCACCGGCGGGGCTCTGGAACAGCTCCCACTCGTATCCGAACAGGATCTCGAAGAAGCTGTTGTCCCAGGTCACCGGGGTGTTCGTCCACGTCCCCTCAAGGCCGCTGGTGATCGTGTCGCCGCCCTTTCCGGTGCGATACGAGTTCCTCCAGCCGAGGCCCTGCTCCTCGAGCGAGGCGCCCTCGGGGTCGGGGCCGACGTTGTCCGCGGGGCCCGCACCGTGCGTCTTGCCGAAGGTGTGACCGCCCGCGATCAGGGCGACCGTCTCCTCGTCGTTCATCGCCATCCGGCGGAACGTCTCACGGATGTCGCGGGCCGCGGCAAGCGGGTCCGGGTTGCCGTTCGGGCCCTCCGGGTTGACGTAGATGAGGCCCATCTGGACCGCGCCGAGGGGGTTTTCCAGCTCTCGGTCGCCGGTGTAGCGCTCATCGCCGAGCCACGTGGTCTCGGGACCCCAGTAGACGTCCTCGTCGGGCTCCCACACATCCGCACGACCGCCGCCGAAGCCGAAGGTCTTGAAGCCCATCGACTCCAGGGCGACGTTGCCGGCGAGGATCATGAGGTCGGCCCACGAGATGCTCTGGCCGTACTTCTTCTTGACCGGCCACAGCAGGCGGCGGGCCTTGTCGAGGTTCCCGTTGTCCGGCCAGCTGTTGAGGGGGGCGAAGCGCTGCTGGCCGGCCCCGGCGCCGCCGCGGCCGTCGCTGATCCGGTAGGTGCCCGCGCTGTGCCACGCCATCCGGATCATGAACGGGCCGTAGTGACCGAAGTCGGCCGGCCACCAGTCCTGCGAATTTGTCAGTACCTCTGCGATATCCCGTTTCACGGCAGGGAGTTCGAGACTCTTGAACGCCTCGGCGTAGTCGAACTCCTCCCCGAGGGGATTGGCCACGGCCGGGTTCTTGGCGAGGACCTTCAAGTTGAGCCGCTCCGGCCACCACTGGCGGTTTCCGCCGCCCTGAGTCGGGTGCGGGGCACGCCCGTGCACGATCGGGCAACCACCTCCGCCCTCCGCTTTCGCGTCTACGACGATTGCATCGTGGTTCTCAGACATGGGAATCCTTCCGTACTGGGCGGATCACGGTGTTCAGGAACTGCGGGCGGTGGAACAGTCGGGGCACAGGCTCCGGCGATGACCTCGGCCCGTTGATCGAGCAGCTGTGGTCGTCGGAGACGGGCAGGCGGGGCGCCTCACCGACCGCGCGGGTCGACACCGGCGACGACACCCCACAACAGGTACACGATGTGGTGCTGGTTGTCCCCGAGGCGTCGCTCGAACCGGGCCGGACTGCCGACCGGTTCGACGCGGCGTACGAGTCACGCCGTAGTGAGCGCGTGGAGGGCCTCACACACGATTGCAAGGGAGATGGGGCCCACCGGTCGCGCGCCCGGGAGGCGATCGCCTCGATGCCGAGGTGGTCACCGTTCCGGACGGTCTCGAGCAGCGCGCCCCCGGGCGGCCGTCACCGCCCCCAGGCCGGCACCGCACAGCTCCTCGGCGGTGGTCCCGTCACTCTGTCTCCTGCCGTACTGGAGTCTTCCTGTCCCTGGGCTATTGCCGAAACCGATCCTACGATGGACAGAGTCTCAGTCAAGAAGCGCGCCAAACCTATATTCGATCAGGACTTCGAACTCCACTGGTAAATTCGGGTATCCCCACCGAATCTGAATTGGTGAACTGATATGAGTGACCTGCTGGAGCGACTGCGAGGACGTGGCTGGCGGATGACCTCCCAGCGGCGTGTCGTTGCGGAGGTCCTCGACGGCGACCACGTGCATCTCACGGCCGACGAGGTGCACGCTCGCGCAGCGCAGCGACTGCCCGAGATCTCTCGGGCGACCGTCTACAACACCCTGGGCGAGATGGTCTCCCTCGGTGAGGTCATAGAGGTCTCCACCGACGGCCGCGCCAAGCGCTACGACCCCAACGCACACCACCCGCACCAGCACTTGGTGTGCTCCAGCTGCGGCACGATTCGCGATGTCCACCCGACCGGCGATCCGCTGGCCGCCCTCCCGGCGGTGGAACGGTTCGGCTTCACGGTGTCCGATGCCGAGGTCACCTACCGCGGGCTGTGCCCGTCCTGTACATAAGACCGACCGGCAATTGGGGAGTGGGTGAAGGAGCGGGGCTGGGGTGCGTGCATCGCAAGGCGGAGGATCGAGCCATGGTGGAGCCATGGTGGAGCCATGGTGATGGACGACAACGCCGCGAGGTGCGTGCCCCAGCCCCGTGACGCCGCCCCCAATTGCCTGTCGGTCTACGGGCTGTCCCGTGACCGGCAGACGGAGGGCCTCCCACCGCAGTGCGGTGGGAGGCCCTCCGTGCCGTTGAATGCCGACGATGCGTCAGCGAGATGAGAACTCGTCCTTCTCACTGTCGGCACGGCGACCGGGCCTGTCCTCGGCCGCACGTCCGCCGTCCTTCATGGACTGCTCCCTGATGCGCCGGGCCTCCTCGTACAGCCTGCGACGTTCCTGCGGATCGCTCGCCTGCTCGGCACGCTGGTTCAGCTCACGAACCTTGTCCTGCATCTGCCGCGCACGACTGGCGGACTCGCCTGCAACGCTCATCATCACTCCTGGGGAGGTGAGGGTGGGACACATCGCAGCCAACCAGCGCGCCACCGCTCGCGCACCCGGGAGCGTCACCCTGCGCAATCGTCGCAGGCAGTCAGCCTTGATGGGGTCGCGTCACTTCGAAGGCAGGCATCTTTTACATCCCCTCTGCATCAATGTGCTGGGTATCTGCAGCAATCCGGCACCCCACCGGACGCGCGGGTTGAAGTCAACCGGCGCGGGCGCGTCCGACTACGACAGCAGGGCCTCCCGGCATCGCTCGGTTCGATTCGCATCCCGAGCTACCGAGAGGCTCTGCCTTCATGCGCGTACCGCCAGAACATCACCCGCCCAGGACCCCTGCTCGACCCGCACGTTCCAGGACCGGTTGACAGGCGGCTTCTGGAGCCTGTGCGCCGACCTGGTCAGGCCGGGCGGTCGTCGGTGATGTGCCGGTCCTGCACCTTGGTCCGGTACAGCCACAGCAGTACCGCCACGACCAGAACTGCGAGTGCCACTCCCAGTTCTGTATAACCGCCGTATCCGGTGATGGAGAAACCGGTCGCGCCCACCACCAGCACCACGGTGAGGAACCCGGTCAGCGTCCAGGCCAGGGGCACGAAGAACCGGGGCAGCCGGATGGGACGAACGGCGTCGGGACGGTCCTTGCGCAGCAGCGCGAAGCCGGAGACCGCCAGCACATGGGTGAGGATGTATCCCAGGTTGCCCGTGACGATGATGGCCAGCGGGGTCTGAAGCACCGTCAACACGAAGACATTGAGCGCCAGGGCCACCAGCAGCGCCCGGGCCGGCACACCGCGCTTGTTCAGCACTCCCACCTGCCTGATGGTGAGCCCGGCCTTGCCCATCTCGTACAGCACGCGGGAACCGTCCGCGAGACCGGTGATCATGATGAGCAGCAGCGAGGCGATGAGGAAGACCACCATGAGGTCGGAGGCGCCGCCCACCAGGTCCTGGAAGGCTCCGATGAAGAAGGTGGTGGGCTCCTCGCCGATGGCCTTCTCGCCGACGTACCCCGACAGGGTCAGTGGCAGCAGGATGAACACACCGAGGGAGAACAGCACACCGGCGCGCAGCGCCCGGGAGGTGTCGCGCACCGTGTCCTTGTACTCGGGGGCGAAGGTCGCGCACACCTCCACACCGAACGACGTCCACGCCATGACGTACAGCCACACCAGCGCCTCGCGCAGTCCCGCGGCGCCGTGCAGATTCCAGTGCAGGCCCTGCGCGCTCCAGTCACCGGAGAACAGCGGCAGGACGATGAATACGGCGAGCGGCACGAGCAGCGCACCGCCGGTGACGTAGACGACCCACATGGCGACGTGCAGTCCGATCATCGCCGCGCCGAACAGCAGCAGCATCACGAGCAGGCCCACAGCTATGGGGAAGTCCACTTTCGCCGGCCCGAACTCCAGGCTCCAGTCCTGGCCGGGGAACCACTGTGCCTGAACGAAGGAGCCGATGAGTCCGGCGTAGACGGCGAGGGCCGTCGTCCAGGGGAACCAGTAGCCGATGCTCGCGATCGGACCCACCACGGGCGCCCGCTTCTTCCATCCCTCGGTCGCGTAGTGCGCGATCCCTCCGGAGGAATCGGGGAACATGGCGGCCATCTCGGTGTAGATCCAGTTCGTCGCGGTGGCCAGCACCATCGACGCCGCCCACAGGGCGATCGCACCCCAGGCGCCGAGTCCGCCGATGGAGGCGCCGAGCGAGGCGATGAGCGCCGCCGGCATGGTCAGCGACATCGCGAATCCGTCGAACCAGCTCATCTTCTTCGGCAGTGCCGGGGCGGACGCACCCGCCGATCCCGACAAGTCCGAAGGGTCCGGCGAGGGCGGGGCTGGGATCTGTGGCTGGGATGACATGGCGTTCCCCTCAGAGTGGGCGCAGACATGACAGTCGATGACGCCTGGTTATAGGGGAGGCGAAAAATGTCTGTCAATACTCATGAACAAGCAATCATCGACTTTCGCTTTTGCCTATTCCGCAGTCTTGACAGCCCTTAATTGCTCAGTGAGTCTCCAGTCATCGCAGCGGACCCTGGCTGACGCGGCCCGGAGCCGATGCGCCCTTTCCCGGTCAGGACAGGACAGAGAGGCCAACGCATGACCACCCCGACCGCCGACCGGCACCAGCTCTTCATCAACGGCGCGTACACCGAAGGCACCTCCGGAACCACCCACAAGGTCATCAGCCCCGCGACGGGCGAACTCGTGGGCACCTTCCCGCTGCCCGCGGCCGCCGACGTAGACGCCGCGGTGCGTGCCGCCAACGAGGCCCAGCCTGCCTGGGCCTCGACCAATGTGTGGACCCGTGCCGAGCTCTGCCACCGCATCGGTACCGAACTCGGCAAGCGCGTGGACGAACTCGCCCGCCTCCAGTCCCTGGAGCAGGGCAAGCCGCTCGCCGAGTCCGTCGCCGACATCGAGGAGGCGGCCAAGCTCTTCCACCTGCACGCCGAGGACGCCGTACGACTGCACGGCGAGACGCTGCCCTCCACCGACAACACCAAGCGGATGTTCACCTTCCAGCGCCCGGTGGGCACTTGGGGCATCATCACGCCGTGGAACTTCCCGCTGCTGATGCTCGCGGAGTTCGTCGCCCCCGGTCTCGCCACCGGCAACGCCCATGTCGTCAAGCCGCCGGCCAACACCCCGCTCACCGTTCTCAAGGCGATGGAGGCGTTCGTTGCCGCCGGACTGCCCGACGGCCTCGTCAACATCGTGCCCGGAGAGGGCGACACCGGCGATGCGCTGGTACGCCACGAGGGCATCCACGCCATCGGGTTCATCGGCTCCACCGCGACCGGCGCGAAGATCCAGTCCGCCGCCGGACTCAAGCGCTCCATCATGGAGTGCTCGGGCAACGGGCCGCTCGTCGTCCTCGCCGACGCCGATGTCGAGGCCGCCGCCAAGGCCGCTGTCGACGGTGCCTATCCGTGCGCCGGACAGGTCTGTTGCGCCACCGAACGCGTCATCGTGCACGCGGACATCCACGACGAATTCGTCGAGGCCGTGCTCCGCGAGGCCCAGCGCATCACCCTCGGCGACCCGTTCGACCCCAAGACAGTTCTGGGCCCCCTCAACAACGAGGACGTCGCGGCCAAGATGGACCGTCACATGGCAGATGCCCGCGAGCGCGGCGCACGCATCCTGCTCGGCGGCAAGCGCGCTTCAGGACACCCCACGGACCTCTACTATGAGTTCACCGTGGTGGACGGGGTGCCCGAGGACAGCCTGCTGTCCCGCGAGGAGTCCTTCGGCCCGGTCGTCCCGATCATCACCGGGCAGGACGAGGACGACCTTCTGCGCATCGCCAACGACGACAAACTGGGCCTGCAGGGTGCCGTCTTCACCCGCAGCATGACCTCCGCCTTCCGCTTCATCGAGGAGATGGAGGTAGGCCAGGTCGTCGTGAACGAGAGCAACAACTGGTGGGACATCAACATGCCTTTCGGTGGAGCCGGCAGCCGCTCCACCGGCTGGGGCCGCATCGGCGGCAAGTGGACGCTCATGGACATGACCGACACCCGCACCGGCGTCATCAGTCTCTGAGCTCCCGGCTCGCCCGAACGTCCGCCGACCGGGGCCCTGACCAGCGTCGGGGTCCCGGCCCGCCCTGCCTCTCCGAGCCAGCAACAAGGTACCCGCCACATGACCACCACAGCTCCGCGCCCCACCGGCCATCGCTCGCTTCTGCATGTTCGCCGGCACCGCCGCGCACGGCCGGATCTCCTACGCCCTCGGCTTCACCGGACTCGGCGTCGGCGCCACCCGCTACGGCGCCCAGGTCATGGTGGACCTGCTCTCCGGCCGGAGCACGGAGCGGCTCCGGCCCGCCATGAACCGCCGCCCTCCGGTGCCCTTCCCCCCGGAGCAGGTCCGGTATCTCGGCATCGAGGCCACCCGGTGGTCCATGGCCCGCGAAGACGCGCACGGCCATCGCAACCTGTGGCTGCGCACCTTGGACCGACTCGGCCTCCGCTTCGACTCCTGAGCCGGACAGGATAGGCCCGTACGACCAAAGTTCCAGGCCCGCACACCGTGGCGGGCCGTACATGAGAGCCGGAGCAACAGCATGAGCACGCTGGGTGGCAGCCCCCTGGACGACACCGACCGCCAGATCATCGCCGCACTCCAAGCAGATGGCCGCCGCCCGTACAGCCAGATCGCCGACGAACTGAACATCCCGGCCTCCTCCGTGCGATACCGCGTCCAGCGCATGGAGGACAACGGCACCCTCCAGATCGTCGGCATCGCAAACCCGCTCACCATCGGCTTCGACCGGTTCGCCATGGTCGGCATCCGGGTCAGGCCGGGCAGCGCCCAGGAGGTCTGCCGACGACTGCGGGAGCTGCCCGAGACCTCGTACGTCATCATGACGGCAGGCACCTACGACGTGATGGCAGAGGTGATCTGCCGGGACACCGACCACTTCACCGACCTGATGAACCGCAGACTGCATCACATCGACGGAGTCGTCTCGACCGACTCGTTCTTCGTGCTGGAAGTGCACAAGCTGGCGTACGGCTGGGGCGTCGGTGAGGTCGACACCTCTCTGCTCGACGCCCCGCAGCCGCCGCGCAACGCCGGTCTCGACCAGCGCACCTGAGCCGCGTCGCGAGCGTCTGCTCGCGCATCCCCAACGCACGTGACTCCTCCCCCACCTGAAGGGTGGGGGCTTCTCGCTATGCCGGTCGGGCTTCGCGACGGACCAGCCCGGCCCGTAGAACGTTCAGGGCGCCCACCGTGTCCGCGTGTGCCTGGTGGCCGCACGAGACGCAGTGGAACTTCTCCTGGGTGGGCCGGTTCTCCTTGGCGGTGTGCCCGCACTGAGGGCACCGCCGGGAGGTGTTGCGGGGGTCCACGGCCATCACTTCCCGTCCGGCGCATTCTGCCTTGGCGGTGAGGATCGTCAGGAACACCCCCCATCCGGCATCAGCGATCGAACGGTTCAGCCCGGCCTTGGCGGCGGCCCCGTTGGGCAGGAAGCCGCCCGGCGTGGCGGGGTCCGGCTTCGGAGCCGGGGCCTCGCTCATGTTGCGGATCCTTAAGGCTTCGTGCGCGATGAAATCGTGGTCACGCACCAGGTTCAACGCGGTCTTGTGCGCGTGGTCCAGGCGCTGACGGCGGACCTTGCGGTGCAGCCGCGCCACCGTCTCCACGGCCTTACGACGGCGCCTGCTGCCCCGCTTGCACCGGGCGAGGGCCTGCTGCGCGGCTTCGAGCCTGGCGGCGGCCTTCGCCCCGTGACGGGGGTTGGGCACGAACTCGCCGCCCGAATCGGCGAGGAAGTTCGCTATCCCCATGTCGATGCCGACCACGGAACCGGTCCGGGGAAGCGGCTCAGGCGCGGTCTGCTCGGCGGTCAGGATGACGAACCAGCGCCGCCCTTCACGCTTGACGCTGACCGTCTTGACCTTGCCGACCACCGGCCGGTGCCGGTGCACCTTGACGTGCCCGACGCCCTGGAGGCGGACGCGGGTGACGGGATCATGCGGAGTCGAGTCCCAGCGGCAGCCGTCACCGTCCTTCGGGAAATCCACGGTGTCGAACCGCCTGCCCGAACGAAAACGCGGATACCCCGGCGCCTCCCCGGCCTTGACCCGCCGGAAGAACGCCGCGAACGCCTTGTCCAGCCGCCGCAACGTCGCCTGCTGAGAAGAGAACGACCAACGGCCCTGACGTTCCGGGTCGAAGGCCCGGATCTCCTTGAGCTGCGCGGACTGCTGCCCGTACCGAACCGTCGTCCTCGAGCCGTGCCGATAGGCGTCCCGGCGCTCCTGCAACGCTCCGTTGTAGAGCGAGCAGTGATCACGCAGCATCTCGGCGAGCGCGCCCTGCTGGCCCACGGTGGGCCGCATCAGAAACTTGTACGCACGAATCATCCGGCCCACCCCCTCCCTGGCCCGCTGCGGAGATCATAATCCACTTGGCATATGTCACGACACTGGGAACAAAATTCTGACATTCACACAAATCGCCACGTCGCCTGCCATCTCCATGCTCACTTGGTGTTCGTCACCAAATACCGGCGCGACAGGTTCGATGACGACATGCTGAAGCGGTGCGAAGAGATCATGCGGGAGGTCTGCGGCACGTTCGAGGCGCAGCTGCGGGAGTTCAACGGCGAAGCCGACCACGTCCACCTGCTGGTGCACTACCCGCCGAAGGTCGCCCTGTCGAAGCCGATCAACAGCCTCAAGGGCGTCAGCTCCAGGTACCTGCGAGCGGAGTACACCGGGCGAATCAACCGCATCGGCACGGGACCGGTCTTCTGGTCCCGCTCCTACTTCGCGGGATCCTGCGGCGGAGCACCACTGACCATGATCCGCCAGTACATCGAAGAACAGAAACGACCTGCCTGACCATCCCCCAGGCGCAGCGAACTTTGGCGCTTCGCGCCTCCGGACCAAGGATGCGTTTCACTCCCCGGCTGAAGCCGGGGATACCCACGCAAGATCAGGGATGGCCGTGATGGGTGTCTTCGGTGAGGAACTGGCGCGTCCTCACGCACCCGAAGGGCCGGATCGGCAAGCCGACGTCGCCCAACCCCCGCGCGGTGGCGGATCGACGACCATGTGGCCGTCGATCCGCCATCGCGTTCGCCGGAATCCTGCTGTACTGCGCGTCGATCACCAGAAGCGTCCGCCGGTACCGAGCAGCTGTGCGCACCGGCCGAGCGGTTGTCGCATGCGACGCCCCGTTCCCGTTCGGCGACTGGTTCGCCCGGACTCGGAGCCATACATATTTCGATGGTCAGGCATGAATAGCTTCATCATCTTCCATTCACCCGGGCGCGACTGCCAGCATCGGCGCACCGCCACCCCGTGAGGGAGAATCCGATGAATCGTCCCCGTTCTCTGCGCTGCCTGGCAGCCCTCGCCGTCCTGGCCCTCGCGGCCACGGCCTGTGGACGCTCCAGTCAGGGCGACGCCCCGTCCGGCAGCGCCTCGCAGACCACCACCGGCCGGACCGCAGCCGAACTGCTCCCTGCTCAGTACCGGCAGAAGGGTGTGCTGCGCGTGGCCACCGCGGTCGGCTATCCGCCGATGGAGATGTACGCACCCGGGACCACCCGGCTCACCGGTGTCGACCCCGACCTGGCCAAGGCCATCGCACAGCGGCTCAAGCTGAAGCTCGAACTCACCAATGCCGCCTTCGACGGACTCATCCCTGGGCTGGAATCCGGACGGTTCGACCTGGTCATGTCATCCATGACCGACAGTGCTCAGCGGCGCCAGGCGGTCGACTTCGTCGACTACTTCCGGACCGGCGGCGTGGTCATGACGAAGAAGGGCAATCCGCAGGGCATCAACTCGCTCGCGGACCTGTGCGGGAAGACCGTCGTCCTCGCCAAGGGCAGCTCGAACCTTCAGATCGGCGAGGAACAGAACGCCAAGTGCCGGGAGAAGATGCGGATCTCCCAGAGCGAGGACGCACCGACCGGGCTGCTCCAGCTGGACAGCGGGCGTGCGGTCGCGACCATCGTCGACTATCCGGTCGCCAAGATGTTCACCAAGAAGAGCAACGCCTACGAGGTCCTGCCGGAGCAGTACGGCACCGCCCCGTGGGGCATCGCGGCCGCGAAGAGCCAGGCCGGGCTGCGCGACGCCGTCCACAAGGCCCTGCAGGAACTGATCGACGACGGCGCTTACAAGAAGATCCTCGACACCTGGGGAGTCGGCGACAGCGCCGTACCCGCAGCCACCGTCAACGACGGGCAGTGAGAACGGACATGAGCCACCAGAAGATGCCCGGCGCCGCCCTCGGTGCGGCGCCGGATCCGGCCCACGCGGAAGCGAGACCGCAGGAGGACGACCTGTCCCTCCAGGTGACCAAACGCCCTCGTCCCGGGCGCTGGCTGGCGGTCCTCGCAGCGGCGCTGTTCGCGGTGTGGCTCGCCTACACCATCATCGTCAATCCCAACCTGCACTGGGACATCGTCGCCGAGTACCAGTTCGACGGCGTGATCCTCAAAGGCCTCGGGGTGACCATTCAGCTCACTCTCGTCTCCATGGCTCTCGGCATCGCCATCGGGATCGTCGTCGCGGTGATGCAGCTTTCCGACAGTCCCGTACTGCGTCTCACCGCCGGCGCCTATACCTGGTTCTTCCGGGGCACCCCACTGCTGGTCCAGCTCATCTTCTGGTTCAACCTGGCCCTGCTGTTCCCGGTGATCAGCATCGGTATCCCCTTCGACGGCCCCAAACTCATCAGCTGGCAGTCCAACCAGGTCATCACCGGATTCGTCGCGGCACTGCTCGGCCTGTCCATCAACGAGGGCGCCTACATGGCCGAGATCGTTCGGGCCGGTATTCAAAGCGTGGACCCCGGCCAGCGCGAGGCAGGCGCATCCATCGGAATGTCGAACCGTCAGATCCTTTCCCGCATCATCCTTCCGCAGGCGATGCGGGTCATCATCCCGCCTTTCGGCAACCAGTTCATCTCCATGCTCAAGACGACTTCGCTGGTCTCGGTCATCGCCGGCGCCGATCTGATGACCGTCTCCCAGCACCTCTACCTCGCCAACTTCGAGGTGGTAGCGCTGCTCCTGGTGGCTTCGCTCTGGTACCTGGTGCTCACCACGATCGCCAGCATCGGCCAGCACGCCGTCGAACGCCGCTACAGCCCCGGCGCCGCGCCCGGGCTGCGGAGCAGGGTCCTGACCAATCTCGTACCCCGGCGCGCCAAGAAGGGGGCAGCGGCATGAATGACGTGATCCTCAGGGCCCGCGGGGTCCGTAAACGATTCGGTGACACCGAGGTGCTCAAGGGCATCGATCTCGAAGTCGGCAGCGGTGAGGTGCTCTGTGTCATCGGCCCGTCCGGGTCCGGGAAGTCCACGCTGCTGCGCTGCTTCAACCACCTTGACCAGATCGACGCGGGGCGGGTGTGGATGAAAGGTGAACTGATCGGCTACGAGCAGCACGGCCCGTCCGGCCGAGTGCTGCGGGAACGACGCGCCCGCGACATCCGACGCCAGCGCGAACGGATCGGCATGGTGTTCCAGCGGTTCCATCTGTTCCCGCACCGCACGGCAGTGCAGAATGTGATGGAGGGGCCGGTTACCGTCAAGGGCCGGTCCCGAGCGCAGGCCGAGAAGCAGGCCCGGCAACTGCTGGCCGACGTCGGTCTCGCGGACCGAGCGGACCACTACCCGGGGCAGCTGTCCGGCGGGCAGCAGCAGCGCGTGGCAATCGCCCGCGCACTGGCCATGGAGCCCATACTCATGCTCTTCGACGAACCCACCTCCGCCCTCGATCCCGAACTCGTCGGCGAGGTCCTGGGCGTCATGCGCGACCTGGCCCGCAGCGGTATGACGATGGTCGTGGTCACGCATGAGATGGGTTTCGCCCGCGAGGTCGCCGACCGTGTCCTGTTCATGGATCAGGGCGCCGTCGTCGAGGCGGGGAGCCCGGATCTTCTGTTCACCGACCCGCGGCACGACCGCACGCGGGCTTTCCTGTCGACGGTGCTGTGATGGGCCGCCCGCTCGATCTGCTGCTGCGTGGCGGCACACTCGTCGACGGAACCGGCGCACCCGCCAGGGAGGCGGACATCGCGGTGGTGGAAGGGCGGATCGCCGTGCTCCCCGCCGGTACCCCGGCGGCGGCGGCCGAGACCCTCGATGTGACGGGCCGGGTCGTCACACCCGGTTTCATCGATGTGCACACGCACTCCGATGCCCTCGCGGCACCCCTCGGTAGCGCCGGCACCACGGAGCCGACGGACGATCTCCGCCTCGCGCCGCTGCTCCAGGGCGTCACCACGGAGATCTGCGGCAACTGCGGGACCAGCCTGTTCCCCTCGCTCCCGGAACGGCTGCCGGTACTCGCCGAACATCTCAGGGTGACGTTCGGACTCGGCCCGGTCCAGCCGGCGGTGGACTTCGACACATTCGCCGCCGGGCAGGACCCCGCCCTGCGTCGCACCCATATCGCCTCGCTCGTCGGCCATGGCACGCTGCGCGCGGGAGTGATGGGCTTCGAGGCCCGCCCACCCGGGCCCGACGAACTGGACACCATGTGCGCGCTCCTGGACCGGGCGCTGGCCCAGGGAGCGGCCGGCCTGTCCACCGGGCTGATCTACCCGCCCGGCACCTACGCCGACACCGAGGAGATCGTCGCGCTTGCCAGGGTCGCCGCCCGCCATGGCAAGCCCTACGTCACTCATCTGCGCGACGAGATGTCTCAGGTGGAGTCGGCCCTGGAGGAGGCCCTGGAGATCGCGGTCCGCTCCGGCGCCCCTCTGCAGATCTCCCACCACAAGACCGCGGGCCGGCACGCCTGGGGTGCCACGCTGCGCACCCTGCCCCGGCTGGAACAGGCCCGAGCCGAAGGCGTGGACGTGCTGTGCGACGTCTATCCGTACACTGCGGGAAGCACCGTCCTGCACGCCATGCTGCCCCCGTGGACGAGCGAGGGCGGTGTCAGCGTTCTGCTGGAACGGCTGCGCCGGCCGGAAACGCGCGACCGGATCAGGGCGGACATCGCTCAGGGCGTCAAGGGGTGGGAGAACACCGTGGGAAACGGTGGCTGGGATCTCATCACGGTGGCCGCCGCGCAGGCCCACCCCGAGGCCGAGGGCCGCAGCATCGCCGACCTCGCCGCCGAGCGCCGCGTCCACCCGGTCGACCACGCGTGCGACCTGTTGCTTGCCGAGCAGGGCGAAGTGACCATCATCAGCCACTCCATGCGTGAGGACGACGTACGACGGGTGCTCGCCAGCCCGTTGTCGATGATCGGCTCGGACGGCGTCCCCAAACCCGGTCGGCCGCATCCTCGTTGGGCGGGGAGTTTCGCCCGCGTACTCGGCCATTACGGCCGCGACGAGCAGCTGCTCCCGTTGGAGAGCGCGGTGCACAAGATGACCGGACTGCCGGCGCGGCGGTTCGGACTGACCGGCCGCGGTGTGGTCCGCGACGGCGCCCTCGGCGATCTCGTCGTGCTCGACCCGGCGTCGGTGTGCGACACCGCCACCTTCGACCGTCCCCTCCTGGCACCCGAAGGCATCGATACCGTCGTGGTGGCGGGACGGGTCGCAGTAAGAGGCGGCTGCCCGACCGCCGTACGGGCGGGAGAAGTGGTGAGGATCCGATGAGTCTGGCCCAAGTGACCGCGGCGGCGCGGCGCTCGGCCGCGCTGCCGCTCACGCTGGCTGTCGCCGCCGTCGACATCGACGGCGGCGAGACGGTGGGGGTCGACGAGCACACCGTTCTGCCGGTCGCGTCCGCCTCGAAACTGCTGCTGCTCGCCGAGGTCGCACGCCGGCTGGACACCGGGGAGCTGCTCGCCGGCCGAACCGTGGACGTCCTCGACGAGGACATGGCGGACGGTACCGGTCTGCTGCGCCGGATGAGCAGGCGCGCCTGGACCGTCGAGGACCTGGCGTGGCTGACCGCTTCGGTGAGCGACAACACCGCCACCAACGCACTGCTGCGCCTGGTGGGGCGCGAGTCCACGGCCCGGCTGGCGGCGGATCTCGGGCTCGACCGCCTCACGCTGCACGACAAGGTCCGTGACATCCGGGGCCCGGACGTGCCCCCCGTCTTCGCCACCGGCACCGCACAGGACCTGGCGCGGCTGGTGACCCATGCGGTACGAGGCACGATGAGCTCCCCGGCGGCCTCCGCCGGGCTGCTGCGCTGGATGCGCGCCAACACCGACCACGGCCTGGTCCCCGCCTTGGTGGATCACGACCCTTACGCCCCGGGCTTCCCGGACCCGCTGCCCGACGGGCTTCTGGTCGCCAACAAGACCGGCACCGACACCGGGGTGCGCGCCGACGCCGGTGTCATCGTCGGGCGGCGCCGACTGGCCTATGCGGTGGTGGCGCACTGGGACACGGTGCTGGGCCCCAGCACCGAGCGGGCCGCGGTGCATGCCATACGGGACGTCGGCCGGACTCTCGCTGCCTGTGCCCGACGCGGGCCTGCCGAGTGAGGTGCGGGCCCCCGAAGGGGCGCACTCCGACCCCCGGCACAGGAGGTGCGGCCCGCCCATGGGAAGCAGGCGGCAACACGGTCCGCCGGTCAGGACCACTGCATCTCCAGCAGTGACCGGATCTCCTCTGCGGCCGAGCGCAGTTCCGCGAGGAAGATCCGCAGCAGCGGGTTGCGGTTGGTGGGCCGGGTGGCGACCCCAATGCGCCGGTGCAGTTGGGGGTGGTCCAGCCTGCAGACATGCACGCCTGTGGTGTCGCCGAGCCCGAGAGCGGGGACGAGCGCGATACCCATGCCCGCGCGCGCCAGGTTGATCGTGACCTGGTAATGATCGCTGCGGCAGCGGACCCGGGGCCGGAACCCCTCGGCCGCACACGCACGCTCAAGAACCGGCTCGCCTGTGTGGCCGCCGTGCGTGCCGATCCAGCTCTCCCCCTCCAGGGCGGCGAGCCGGACCGCGCTGCACCGCCCGAGGCGGTGCCGCAGGGGGAGAACCACCAGTTGCGGCTCGTCGAAGAACATTTCCACGCTCACGGTCGCCTGCCGGCACCAGGGGTCCATCGGATGCTCGAAGACGACCGCGGCATCCAGCCGGCCCGCCTCCAGATCGGGCACCAGCTCGTGCGGCTGCCCCAGGATCAGCTCCAGTTCGACCTGGGGCCGCTTCGCCGCGAACGCCGACAGCGCCCGGGGGAGCAGCTCAAGGCCCGAGGAGGCGAAGAAGCCCAGCCTGAGGAGACCGGCCTCGCCCTCGGAGTGCGCCCGCAGGTCGTCCTGTGCGACGGCCATCAGGTCGGCGACGGCCTGCGCGTGCTCGGCCAGTCGCACACCGGCTGCCGTCAGCCGCAGGCTCTGCGGCTGACGTTCCACCAACGCCACCCCGAGCTCCTGCTCCAGCCGGGCGAGTTGGTGCGAGATCGCGGACGGGCTCAGATGCAGCGCCCGGGCCGCGGCCACGATGGTGCCGGTGCGGGCTATTTCCAGCAGGACGAGCAGGCGGGCACTGTTCAGCATCGGGTCAGGTTAGGCCTTGCCGACGCACTGCGGCGCCACGGCACCGGACCGCACCATCGCCGCAGGCGCCAGGTGCCAGGCGTCCTCGTCCACGTCCAGACGCAGCAGGTCCTCCTCGGTCTCGCGGCGCACCACGGTGCGGGCAAGGCCGTTCGCCACGAAGACGACAGCGGGACGCGGCAACTTGTTGTAGTTGGAGGCCATGGCGTATCCGTAGGCGCCGGTGACCGGCGTGGCCAGAAGGTCTCCCACACCCACATCGGCGGGCAGTGCGGCGGTGTCGACGATCACATCGCCGCTCTCGCAGTGCTTGCCGACCAGCCGTGCCCGCAACGGTCGAGGCGCGTGCGGGCAGCGCGGCAGGAACGCCTCGTACCGGCTGCCGTACAGGGCGGGACGCAGATTGTCGCTCATGCCGCCGTCGACACTGACGTAGGTCCGCACGCCCGCGATGCGCTTGATCGTGCCCACCCGGTAGAGGGTCAGCCCCGCGCGGGCGGCGATGGACCGGCCGGGCTCCACGGTCACCTCGTCGCCCCAGCCCGCGTCACGCACCGAGGTGCGCACCCGGGCCGCCCAGTCAGCGAACGACGGTGGGGTCTGCCCCGCCTCGTAGGCGACGCCCAGGCCGCCGCCGACGGTGAGCCGTCGCACCCGTGACTCCGCGGCGAACCGTGCGACGGCCGCGGCGCCCGCCGCGAGTTCCGCCGTGTCCAGGACCTGGGAACCCACATGTGCGTGGACACCCTCCAGGATCATCGCCGGGGAGCCGAAGGCCCGCCGCACGGCGGCCGAGGCGGTTCCGCCGACGAGTCCGAAGCCGAACTTCGAGTCGTTGCCACCGGTCCGGACGGCCTCGTGAGCGCCGGCGGCGACACCGGGCGCCACGCGCAACTGCACCCGGGCCGGCGGCAGGTCTTCCTCGGCCCGCAGGCGCTCGATGCGGTCCATCTCGTCGAAGCTGTCGACCACCACGTGTCGCACCCCGGCGGTCATGGCCGTGCGCAGCTCCGCCTCGTCCTTGTTGTTCCCGTGCAGCACGATCCGCCCGGCCGGAACACCCGCGTGCAGCGCGACCCGTAGCTCGCCGCCGGAGGCGACATCGAGCAACAGCCCCTCTTCATGGGCCAGTCGAGCCATGGCCGTGCACAGAAATGCCTTGGAGGCGTAGGCGACATGGTCCCGGCCGAAGGCGGCGACCGCCTCCCGGCAGCTTCGGCGCAGATGCTCCTCGTCGTACACGAAGAGAGGTGTTCCGAAGCGCTGTGCCAGGTCGGCGAGCAGGACCCCTCCGACGGCCAGCCCTTCTGGACGGACCTCGGACGTGCAGGGCAGCAGACCCGTTTCGATGGCTGACGTCATGCGTTCCTCCCGGAAGCCGGCTCGCAGCCATCCTGCGGCCTGCACGGGGGGTCACAAAAGCGCATTCTTCTATGGCTGAGCCTCATGGAATTCGATGCTCGCGCCGTTCGATGGGCCATGGCGATGCATCTGCGCCCCGCCTGGAGCCCGATGCCGTCGGCCGGAGGCACTCCCGGGCGCGGCCCCGGAGGGGTGCCGGGGTCACGAGCAGCTTCCCTGATCAACATGGGGGCCGGGATGCCGGTACCGGTGTCCCGGCACGAGCCGCTATCCGCCGAGCCCCGCAGCCATGCCCCCTTCTCCTTCCGCCGCTCCCTCGCCGCGTGCGAGAGAACGAATGACTCGGGCCGGATTCCCCACCGCCAGCACGCCGGGCGGCAGGTCCTTGGTGACGACCGATCCTGCACCGACAACGGTGTCCGACCCGATGGTCACGCCGGGACACACGATCACGCCTCCGCCGAGCCAGACGTTGTCCCCGATCGTCACGGGGGCCGCCTTCTCCCAGCCTGCTCTGCGGCGCTCGATGTCCAGTTCATGGCTGGGGGTCAGCAGCTGCACGCCGGGGCCGATCTGCGCATCGGCGCCGATCGTGATGGGCGCGGCATCGAGGAAGACCGCTCCGAAGTTGATGAACGTGCGCGGTCCGATGGTGATGAACGAACCGTAGTCGCAGTGGAACGGTGCCCGGATGGCTACCCCCTCACCCACCGAGCCGAGCAGCTCCTCAATGATCTTTCGCCGCGCGGCGGGAGTTGCCCGCGCCGCGGCGTTGAACGCCTCGCAGAGTTCGATACGCCGCTCGGTGTCCGCCCTCAGTTCCGGGTCGTCCGCGATGTACCAGTCGCCGGCCAGCATCCGCTGCTTGTTCTCCCCCATGGCCCTCCCCCGCATGCTCCTCGTCCGTCTCCGTCATCGCGTCTGCCCACTAGTTCAACGGTCTTCGCCCGAGCTTCGTTCCTCGCCTCCCCCGCGCAGGGCCTCGCGCCTCCGCAGGCCTAGGGCGCGTTTCGAAAGTCCAGCCTGCCGGGCGGCGTCTGGCCCGTCCTACGGGCGGACGACGCTATTTCGAAATACGCCCTAGCCGGGTGAGCAGTCCGGCTACTTGGACAGGAGCGGGATCGCGCACGGTAGGTTGGATGGGGACAGAGACAGGGACCGAGCAGTCCGGACCGGGGCGCCGGCCGTCCCCCGGATGAGGTGCCGGGCGAGCCTCGCGCGCACTGTCCAGTTCCAGGTCGAGATTGACCCTGCGCCAGAGGATCTCGTCCGGGTCGTCGGCGCGCATCAGCTGCGTCACGGTGTCACGAGCGGCGACGGATCCGGGTGGCCCGAAGACCGGGCCGGGCTGGACCTTCCTGAGGTACGCACGCTCGTGCGGATCGTCGACCACTTCTGCCAGCTGCACCGGATCCAGCGCGCAGGCAAGCACTGCAGCCCGCGCCCAGGGATCCTCCGTGCCCCTCAGCAGGCGCTCGATCCGGTGCGAGCGCCAGTTGCGCGTCCGCCAGTCGGTTCCTGCGCCCAGACATGTCCGCATCCAGGCTGGGCTGTTCCCGGTCAGCAGCTGCGGCGCCCCGGCGGCGAACCCGAGGAGCTCCTGGGCCAGGTAGAGCCAGACAATCGCCCGGTACCGGTTGAGACAGAACGCGACAGGCGTGATGCATCCGGCCCTGGCCAGCCTGGTAAAGCGGACCGGACTGATGCCGAGGAGCCGCGCGCCCTCCGCTGTCCCTACCGTCCGCACCCGTTCTCGCACTGCGTCCGGGAACCCATCCCCCGACCGCAGCCGGTCAATCTCCTCCCGACTCACCCTGGGCCTGCCACCAGCCTCCGCCACCGTGATCCGCACAATGCCCAGGTGCACGGCGAGCTCGAACTCCCCGCGCTTCAGGTTCAGCTCCTGCGCCGCCCTCGCTGCAGCCAGCGTCGCGCCGACTGCCGTCCGGTCGAATTTTGCCGGATCAGTTTTCGACGGATCGACCTTCGTGGGATCGATGTCCGTGGGTTCGATGTCCGTCGAGGCGTTCCGCGAACGCCGAGTTCCTGCGCGCGGTGCCGCGGCGCGCGTCGCATAGGTCCTGGCCATGACCGCCCTCCCCGTATAACTACGATGACTCTCTGTGATCACCGTAACGAAGGAGAGAGCCTTGTACCCGGCGCCTGTGGATAACTTCCAGGGGCCGGGCACAAGGCGCAGTCAAGAGGGGACCCGAACCGTCAGAGCCGGTTGACTTCTCCACCGGCGCCCTGACGCGCGGTGACCCCCAGGTGTTCTCCGACCTTGTTCACGAGCAGTGTCATCTCGTAGGCCACCTGACCGACGTCGGCCTCGGCCGCGGTCAGCACGCAGAGGCAGCTGCCGTCTCCCGCGGCTGTCACGAAGAGAAGCGCCTCGTCGAACTCCACCATCGTCTGCCGGGCTCTTCCTGCCTGGAAGTGCCGTCCCGAGCCTCGCGCAAGGCTGTGCAGCCCCGACGAGACCGCGGCAAGATGCTCCGCGTCCTCACGTGCCAGGCCCGTGCTCGCCCCCGTCACCAGGCCGTCGTTCGACAACACCAGCGCGTGTTGTATGTGCTCGACCCGGCCGGTGAGATCGTCGAGGAGCCAGTCAAGCTCCCTGTCCAGCGCCATTTCCCCGCTCCTCCCCGCTCAAGCGTTCCCCGTGCCGCACGTGTACGCGTAAGCCTTGCGCACAGCGCACGTTGGGGCAACCACCCCTCCGAATTGCGCTCGTCGTCCGGACAGGGTCAGCCGACCGAGTCGAGGAGCCGGGCTGTGTGCATGCGGCCCGCGTACTCCACCATGCGGATGAGAACTTCCTTGCCGGAGTCGCGGTCGCGTGCGTCGCAGAGCACGACGGGTGTGCCCAGGTCCAGGTCGAGCGCACGGGACACCTCACGCTCACCGTAAGCGCGGGCGCCCGCGAAACAGTTGACGGCGACGACGAAGGGGATCCGGCGGTGTTCGAAATAGTCGACGGCCGGGAAGCAGTCCTCCAGCCGCCGGGTGTCCGCGAGGACGACCGCTCCGAGTGCCCCCTGGGAGAGCTCGTCCCACAGGAACCAGAAGCGGTCCTGTCCCGGTGTGCCGAACAGATAGAGCGAGAGACCGGACCGGATGGTGATGCGTCCGAAGTCCATGGCAACGGTGGTGGTGGTCTTGTGATCGACTCCGCCGGTGTCATCGACCGACTGTCCGGCCTCGCTGAGGAGTTCCTCCGTCCGCAGCGGCCGGATCTCGCTCACTGCACCGACCAGAGTCGTCTTGCCGACCCCGAACCCGCCGGCGACCAATATCTTCAATGCGAGCGCGTCGGTTTCCACGGCCTCTTCGGCCGTTCCCTCGACGGTCTCCCCACCCGTTCTGCCAGCGTGCTCGGAAGGCATCGATCACTTCTCTCACCCGTGAGCCTCAGGACGTAAAAACACAGTTCAAAGCCGTCTTGACAGGCTCGGTTCGGTATCTGTGGGCAGCAGTACGGTGGACAGCATGGCAAGCAGCCGTCGGTTCCGAGCAACGTGATCGGTTTTTGACCGTAGTGAACGAACAGGGATCGTTCGATGTCTGCACGGGGTCAGTATTCGAGCCGCATTCGAACCATGTTCGAGCCGGAACCGATCCAGGGGGTGGACCTCATTTCTGGGGCCGACCACAACTGCCGCCTACACTGTCGCTTCGGGGCGCCGGAATCGGTCCGGGTGGACGGGAGAGCAAGAGTGTCGACAGGTGCCGGCGGCAACTTCGTGGATCCGCCCGCGGAGGTGCTGACGGAGGCGGCCGCCGCCTTCGGTCTGCTGGCGACACCCGCGCGCCTGCACATCGTATGGGCGCTGTCCCAGGGCGAGAGCGATGTGACCGGGCTGGCGGAGCGGGTGGGCGGGACGCTGCCCTCGGTCAGCCAGCATCTGACAAAGCTGAAACTCGCTGGTCTCGTACGCTCGCGGCGCGAAGGCCGCCGCCAGGTGTATCTGGTCGACGATCCTGATGTGGTGACGGTGGTACGGCTGATGGTCGGCCAACTCGCCGCACGGGCCGGGCACTCTCCGGCGCAGCCGGTACGCCTGCGTGAGCTCGGTGCCTGAGAGCAGCGCGACCACAGGGCCCGTCCGCGGCGATCTCGATGGTTGTGCCCCGACCGTCGCCGTACCGACGGCGAGCACGACGGTCGGCCCGATCACCTCCACCGACGCGACAACGGTAGGGCCGGGCCGGGCCGAATTGACGTCGTTGCAGGTGCTGCGTTCTCTGGACAGCGGACCGCGCGGACTTCTGGAGACACAGGCCGAGGAACGGCTCGGGCGGCTCGGCAACAACACACTTCCGGCCTGGCGTCCGGTCTCCTGGCCGCAGCGCTTCGTCCGCAGCCTGCGGGACCCGTTCACCTCGGTTCTGCTCTGTCTGGGTCTGGTCTCCGCCGCGGTCAGCGCGTGGGGCACCGCATCTGTGATTCTGGTGCTCGTGGTGGTCAGCTGCCTGCTGCGCTCCACGCAGGAGCACCGGGCCGACGGGGCGATGGCGGCACTGCGGAAGCTGGTGCCGACGACCACGGCCGTACTTCGCCGCACCGGCCCGGAGGCGGCGCCCTCGGCCCGTGAGCTGCCGGTCGCGGAGCTGGTGCCGGGCGATGTGATCAGGCTCGGCCCGGGAGATCTCGTGCCCGCTGATGTTCGGCTGCTCCGCGCGAGCGGGCTGACCGTGTATCAGTCCGCTCTCACCGGGGAGTCCTCGCCGGTCGCGAAGCATCCCGTCGACATACCGCGCCGGCCGACCGCGCCTCCTGCCGGACCATGCACCGAAACCGGAGCGGCCGGACCATTCACCGAGCCCCAGTTGTGTGCTTCGACGTGGCACAACTCGCGTTCGCCTTCGACCGTCCGGCGGCCGATGTGCTGCGGCGGCCCACGGTGCTGCGCCCGCGCGACTTTCTGCGCTTCATCAGCGGATTCGGTCTGCTGAACGCGACGCCGACCTCGCCACATTCGCGGTCCTCGCCCTTGCCCTGCACGTATCTGCGACGTCCGGCGGCCAGGTGGCGTTCCACTCCGGATGGTTCACCGAGAATCTGCTCACGCAGGCTCTGGTGATGCTGCTGCTTCGTACCGGCCGGCGTACCGCCGAAGGCAACGGGGGCGGCCCGCTGCGAGTGGCCGCGGCCGGTCTTGCGCTGGTCGGCATCCTGCTGCCGCCCACTCCTCTCGGGCCGCTGCTGGGAATGAGCGCGCTGCCGCCGCTCTATTACCTGTTGCTCGCCACGGTGTTCGCGCTCTACGCCATTGCGCTGAGGGCGGCCCACAACCGCTACCAGCGCATCTCGAGATACTGATGCCTCAGCCGCACGTCCCTGTCCGCGTACGCCGCGCCATTTCCGACGATGTACCCGCCCTGGTACGGATGCGCGCCCTGATGCTCTCGGACATGGGAATGGAGACCGACGGTGCTCCGTGGCGGGCAGCCTCGGCTCAGTGGTTCGCGGAGCGGCTGCGGACGGGAGCCTGATCGCGCCCGGTTCAGCCGTACGAGAGGTCCTTGCACAGGTCTTCGTCGGCTGACCGCGCCCCGTCGCCGATGGTGGAAGGAACTGCGCTGGGTGTCGGCGTGGCCTCAGCAGCGGGCGACGGATTCTCTGCGTACGAGGTCCCGAGGATCACTTGGATGCCCGCGGTGCCGGACGCCATGGTCCGTGCCCCGCCGAAGAGGCGCGCGGTGGTCTCCGCTTCGGCCTGCAGACCCGGCCCGTACTGGATGACGGTCGACATACGGCCCTGGTTGCTCGCGGTGGCTGTACCGGTGACGGTGAAGCCGTGGGCGCGCAGAAGTTCGGCGGCGCGGGCCGCAAGGCCGTTGACCGTGGTGCCGTTGTAGACGGCGAGGCTGATGCCCGTACCGGCGACGGGGGCAGGGGCGGCGGGCGACGGCGACGCGTCGTCCGGCCTCTCGGGGCTGCGGCTGCCCTTGCCCTTACCGCTTCGGTGTATCCCGCCCCCGGCGGGTGGTGCGAGTCGCGCGCCAGGCCCACGTAGGAGACCGTGCGCCTTGGCGTCGTGACCGTCGATCGTCCGGTCAGCCTTGAGCGCCGCCCAGAGAGCGTGGGCCTCCGGTTCGACGATCGCGACGCGGGCGCCCTCGTAACGCCACGGGACGGTGACGAACCGGGTGTTGCGCAGATCGATGTTCTTCATCGACATGGCGAACTTGAGCAGCCGGTCGGCCGATCCGAGTCCGGGGTCCACGGTCATCGAGTCGGTCGCCGCGTCGGCGAGCGGCAGCAGGGTGGTCGGGTTCAGTCCCTGGGACTTGACCTTCTTGATGAGAGAGCCGATGAAAGCCTGCTGCCTTTTGATCCGTCCGATGTCGGAACCGTCGCCGATGCCGTGCCGGATCCGCACGTAGTCGAGTGCCCGCTGCCCCGAGACGGTCTGCGGCCCTTTGGCGAAGACCAGTGCGCCGCGGGTGGGCCGTTTCGGGCTGAGATCCTGCTGGTAGATGTCCTGCGGCAGACAGACCGGGACTCCGCCGACGGCGGAGGTCAGTGCGGAGAAGCCGGAGAAGTCCACGACGACGGTGTGGTCGACGCGCAGGCCGGTGAGGTGTTCCACGGTGTTCTGGGTGCAGGCCGGGTTTCCCTCGGCAGTCTCACCCACCGAGAACGCCCCGTTGAACATGACGTGGTGCTGCGGTGCGGTCCACTCGCCGCTGGGTGTCCTGCACGCCGGGATGTCGACCATGGAGTCACGGGGGATGGACACGGCGACGGCATGCCGGTGGTCGGCGTACACATGGAGCAGGAACACGGTGTCGGACCGCCCCACGGTGCCCTTGCCGCCGCCCAACTTCCTGTTGGCGCCGGAGCGGGTGTCCGATCCGATGACAAGGACGTTCTGCCCGTTCGGCGAGGCGGGTGGCCGGTCGCCCGAGATCCCGTCAGCGCCGAAGGTATCGATCTGGCCGGTCAGATTGAGGTAGCCCCAGCCGACCCCCGCGACCAGCAGGACGAGAAAGGACAGTCCCGTCAGGGCGGTGCGCCCGAGCCGGCTGCCCCGTCCCCCGCCCGCCGTCACCTTGCGACTGCCTGTCATCGGTCACCTCGTCCGTTCGGTTCCGGCTTCATGGAGGAAGACGTCCGACCCCGCCCCACGGTTGTACAGTTGCGCAACGTAGCAAGTATCGCTACGCGACTGGATCACCAGACCTACCCACAGTCGACCGGATCCACCAATTCCGGAAATCCGAGAAGAAGGACGGAACCCAGATGCTGCGCAACGGCCTCGAGCCCTGGCACCTATTGATTGTCGCGGTTGTGCTGATCGTGCTGTTCGGATCGAAGAAGCTGCCGGACACCGCCCGCGCCCTGGGCAAGTCCCTGCGGATCCTGAAGAGTGAGGCGAAGGCGATGAAGGAGACCGACCCGCAGTGAGCCGGGGGGTGCGGCACGGTACGGTACCGCCGTGCCCGCCATTTCATGGCTTGCGCAATCAGGGAACCCTGGGTAAGGAACCGCCGTTGACGCGGTAACGGCGGATGAAGCGCCGATCAACGGATCACTGGACCAACGGAGGAAGATCATGGGTGTGACCCTGGCCAAGGGCGGCAACGTCTCCTTGTCGAAGGAGGCACCGGGGCTGACCGCAGTGACGGTCGGCCTGGGCTGGGATGTACGGACGACGACGGGCGCCGATCACGACTTGGATGCCAGTGCGCTGCTGTGCTCCGACACAGGGAAGGTCCTCTCGGACCTGCACTTCGTCTTCTACAACAACCTCACCAGCCCGGACGGTTCGGTGCAGCACACCGGTGACAACCTGACCGGCGAGGGCGAGGGCGACGACGAGTCCATCAACGTGGACCTGGCCGGCGTACCGCTGGACGTGGCAAAGATCGTCTTTCCGGTCTCCATCCATGAGGCACAGAGCCGTGGGCAGAGCTTCGGCCAGGTCCGCAACGCGTTCATCCGCGTGGTCAACCGGGCGAACGGCGTGGAGCTGGCCCGTTACGACCTGAGCGAGGACGCCTCCACGGAGACGGCGATGGTCTTTGGCGAGTTGTACCGGCATGGCATGGAGTGGAAGTTCCGCGCGGTGGGACAGGGGTATGCGTCGGGGCTGGCCGGTATCGCGTCCGACTACGGCGTCAATGTTTGATCGCTCGAAGTCGCGCTCTTGAGCAGCGGTTTCAGAGTGCCCGCAGGCCATTGATTACCTCGCGGAGGATCCGCTCGTCCGGCAGCTGCGCGGGCGGTACAGGGCGGCTGACCCGCACATGACCGGCTTCGAGCAGATCTCCGAGGAGTACACGGACGACGCCGACCGGGAGGTCGGCGTCGGCCGAGAGTTCCGCGACGGACTGGGTCTCGGAGCGGCACAGCGTGAGCAGCGCGCGGTGTTCGGGGCCCAGCTGGGAATCCTCGGAGCTGTCCGGTGCCTGATCCGCGGCGGAGACGAGTGCGATCAGGTCAAGGTGCACTCCGCCCGGGCCCGGTTCGGTCCGCCCGCCCGTCATGGCGTACGGGCGGACCAAGGGCCCTGCTTCGGCGTCGTACCACTGGCTTCCCGGCAGTTCGGGCGGATCCGGGAAGCTCGCGAGGAATCCGGGGCCCTCATTGGTCATGTTCACTGCTGTCTCTGCCCTCTCAGCCGGCCGGGGACGGGGACACGGAGAAGCGCGGCGGGGTACGCAGGTGCTCGCCGACCCGTTTGACGAGCCGGGCCATCTCGTAGGCGACCAGTCCGATATCGGCGCAGGCTGTGCTGAGTACGGCGAGGCAGGAACCCTCCCCGGCGGCTGCGACGAAGAGGAAGCCCTCGTCCATCTCGACCATCGTCTGGCGTACCTCCCCGGCCTGGAAGTGCCGTCCGGCGCCCTTCGCGAGGCTGTGGAAGCCTGAGGCGACCGCGGCCAGGTGCTCGGCGTCCTCGCGGCTGAGGGCACTGGAGGCTCCCACGGCCAGACCGTCGCCGGAGAGCACCACGGCGTGCCGGACTTCGCCGACCCGGGCCACCAGATCGTCCAGCAGCCAGTCGAGTTCGCCCGAGTGCCTGTGTGCCTCGGTCCGCTCGTTCGCGATCATGACTGGTCTCCTTCGGTGCGGGGACGGAGTGTGGTGGTGGTTCGATGGGGCGCCACCGCGCCTGGGGCGACACCGCCGCCGCGTACCCAGCCGTCGCGGTAGGCGGTCATGCGGTCCCTGGCCTGTTCCGGGGTGCGCTCGGCCGGTCCGCCCATGCCGTTCCCGCCGTCGATTCCGGTCGGCTCGGGCCGGGGCTCGTCGCGCAGTTGCGGGATGAGGTTGGCCTGCCGGACCCGGCGGGGAAGTGAGCTGTCGCCCTCCCCCTTGGGCGCGTGGGTCTCCCGGGCTTCCCTGCTCACGGAGGGTTCCAGGCTCTGGCGGGTTTCCGCGTTCTCCCGGATCCCGCGGGTTCCGGGCTCGGCCCCGGCCGGCTCATCGCTCCGGTCCTCGACCGCTCTGCGGGAGTGCGGGCGCAGCGCGGTGACTCCGGCGGTGGGACCCGTCTTCAATTCCAGCGCAGGCGGCGGAACCGGCGCGGGGAACGCGGTCGCCGCCTGCGAACGTGCCGCATGGGGGCCCGGACCGGTTCCGAACGCCACGCCGTCGCTTTCCTGCTGACCCCCGACCGATGCCTGCTTCGCCACGGCCGCTTCCCCGCCCGCGGGCAGCGCGTCCTGCAGCAGCGCGGTGGGCAGCAGGACCACCGCCGTGGTTCCGCCGTACGGCGAGGTCCGCAGCTTGACCTTGATGTGGTGCCGGACCGAGAGCCTGCTGACCACGAAGAGGCCGAGCCGGTCGCTGTCGAAGAGGTCGAGTGCCTCCGTCCGCTCGATGCGCCGGTTGGCCTCGCGGAGAAGTTCGTTGCCCATGCCGAGTCCACGGTCCTCGATCTCCAGGGCGTAGCCGTTGCCGACGGGTTCGCCGGTGATCCGGACCTTGGTGTGCGGTGGCGAGAACTGCGCCGCGTTCTCCACGAGTTCCGCGAGGAGGTGGGTGAGGTCGGCGACCGCCGTGCCCTTGACCGCGGCATCCGGCAGTTGCCGCACCTCCACCCGGGCGTAGTGCTCGATCTCGGAGACGGCCGCGCGTACGACATTCGTCAGCGGTACGGGCAACCGCCAGGCGCGCCCGGGGGCCGCACCGGACAGAATGATCAGACTCTCCGCGTGCCGCCGCATCCGGGTAGTGAGGTGATCGAGGCGGAACAGGTCGCTGAGCTCGCCGGGATCGTCCGCACGGCGCTCCATGCTGTCGAGGAGGTTGAGCTGACGATGAACCAGCACCTGGCTGCGGCGGGCGAGGTTGACGAAGACCCCGGAGATGCCGTCAGCGAGTTCGGCGCGTTCGACGGCGGCGCTGAGAGCGGCACGGTGCACGGTGCCGAGGGCCTCTCCGACCTGGCCGATCTCGTCGTACGAGGCCGGGCCGGGAGGTGCCTCGGCCTCGATGTCGAGCTCCTCACCCGCCCTGAGCCGCTGCATCGCACGGGGCAGTTTGCGGCGGGCGATCTCCAGGGCGCTGTTGCGCAGGCTGACGAGTTCGACGACGAGCTCACGACCGATACGCACAGAGATCACCAGCGAGGCCGCGACGGCGACGCAGCCGAAGAGGACGGCTGCTCCGGACGGGCTGAACAGTCCGCGGGTGAGCGGGTCGGCGCGTTCCGCAGCGCGTTCTGCGGCTCCGGTGCCGATGATGCGCGATTGGCTCCGTACGCTCGCTGCGGCCGGATCCCAGTCGGCGGCGGGCACCGCCTGGGCGGCTTCCCGGCCGGGTCGCGCGGTGAGCACCGCGTCCTCGGCATCCTCGATCCGATGGTAGGCGGACCGGGCGGTGACCTTCTGCCAGTCGGTGCGTTCGGTGGCCGGGAGATCGGCGCCCGCGGTCTCGGTGAGGTTTCTGCGGGTCTCCACCGCCCCCGTGAACTGGACCAGTTGGCGGCCGTCGAGGCGCTTGGTGAGGGCGGCCGCGGCGAGCAGTGCGTCCTCGCGCGCCAGCATCTCGTCGATGCGGGCCAGTTCGAGGAGCACGCGGGCGTCGGACCCGAGCGCGTCGTCCTGGATTCCGGTGAGGGCGCCGAAGACGCCGAAACCCGCGGTGACTGCCTGGGTGTACCGGTCGTACACAGCGCTCTCGTCCCACTCCTGGCTCCCTGTGCCCCCCTCCTCGCGCAATTCGTGCGTACGGTCGAGGAACCGGTCGAGCCGGTCGGCGACGCCGGCCGGGAGGCGGCCGGTATCGGCGATGGTGTGGTCCTTGTCCAGTCGCAGCGCGGCGAGCGCGGTGTCGGTGCGTATGGTCTGCTGTTCCAGTGCGGCAGCGTGGGCGCTGCTGGGGTCGGCAGTCTGGATCAGGGCGGCTCTGCGTTCGGCCTGGAGAGCGGTGACAGCGGCGGATATCGGCACCCGCACCTCTTCGTCCGCGAGTTTCAGCTGCCGCAGCCGTGCCACGTCCTGGGCCGTGTTGACCGTGGCGAAGCCCCAGAGAGCCAGCAGCGAGACGACGGGCACCACCAGCAGCGAGATGATCTTCGCGCGTACGGTCCTGGGGCGCAGGGTCCGGCGTCCACGTGGTCCGGACGTCTGCTGCGTCAACAGCAGACGTGCGTCGCGTTCGGCGCTCTCGTCGGCCGGCGGTCCCGCGTGCGCGCGGCGTCCGCGCGCCGTGGGCACGGAACCGGGCCGGGTGGCAGTCGTCGTGCCGGAGTCCGGGGTTGTGCGGGGTGGGCGCATGGCCTCCTCATTCCGGGTGTGGAGCTGGGCGGCGGAAGGGGGACTGTGCTGTGCCGTCAGGGCGTCGCGGACGGAGAGAGGTCGTGGCCGCGGGAGCCGCGCCGGGGGCGGGAATCACGTCCGCGCTGCGCGAGGCGCGTCGAGGCCGCGTCTACGGCCGGTTCCATGATGCGCTCGGCGGAGACATAGGCGGCGCGCTCCGGGGCCGTCGGCGACAGGGCGACGAACGCCGAGGTCAGGAAGAGGTACGAGCCGAGGCCGACGGCGAGGGGAAAGATGAACTGCATAGTCGTGGCGCCGGGGAGTGCACTGCCGGAGGGGGTGACGCTGACACCGACGGCCATCATTCCGGTGTAGTGCATGCTGCTGACCGCCGCACCCATGACGAGCGAGGCCAGCGCGACCGCGCGCGATGACTTGATGTTGAGCGCTGCCCACAGAGCCGCCGTCGCGGCGACGACGGCAATGACCACAGAAAGGACGACCCGCAGGGGGTCGTAGTGGATCGTGCCGTGCAGCCGCAGCGCCGCCATGCCGAGGTAGTGCATGCTGGCCACGCCGAGGCCGGTACCGAACCCTCCGACGGCCAGCGCCCGGGTCCGGTCGCGGCTGTAACCGACGGCGAAGACGCCGCAGCCGACCACCAGCATGGCGCCGAGCAGACTGAGCAAGGTCAGCGGCACGTTGTAGCGGATCTCGGTGCCGGTCACGCCGAAGCCGAGCATCGCGACAAAATGCATCGTCCAGATGCCGGTGCCGAGGGCGGAGGCGGCCGTGATCAGCCAATTGCGGCGCGAACGGCCGTTCGTGTCCAGTGCGCGCACGGTGCAGCTGAGTCCGAGCGCCGCGCCGATCGCTGCCATCACGTACGACAGTGCAGGTGTCAGCCAGCCGAAGGTGGCGTGGTCCAGGTGTCCCATGGACCGGGGACGCTAGTCGCCATGGCAACGCACGTTCGGGGCGCATTTCGAAAGCTGCCGGAATATGACAGAGAGATGATCCGGAACGATCAGGCCGTGCTCGAACATGCACGCTACTTCCGTCCCGTTCACTCCGTTTCACTCCGGTTGACGGTGCGCGATCATGTCCCTGTGACTCCTCCCCCTCGTAAACGAGGGGGCTTCTCGCTATGCCGGTTGGGCTTCGCGACGGACCAGCCCGGCCCGTAGGACGTTCAGGGCGCCCA
>NZ_JBLVKW010000063.1:0-49282 GCF_048270745.1 Streptomyces sp. NPDC056231
CAACCCAGCCACCACATAGACCAAGGGGCCACCCGGCCTACGGCCGGACAGCCCCTCAACAAGATCTTCATGAGTCTTCTAGGGCGTGTTTCGAACGTCCCGCCTGCCGGGCGGACGACGCTACTTTCGAAACACGCCCTGGCAGACCTTCTTGCCGTTCGCGAACAGTGAGCTGCGGACAGTCACTTGGCGGCTGCGGCTCGCCGTGATCACCACACGGCAGGCCTGCCTCGCGAACCATTCGAGGTCGACGGTGAAACCACCCCGGGCGCGCAGTCCGCGGACTGATCCTTTGTTCCAGACGCCCTGGATGTTGGCGGGCAGCGATCCGGCGCGGGACGAGGCGATCAGCAGGTAGCGGCCGTCGCTGCGCGGTGAGGTGTAGCGCAGCGTGAAGGTGACCTGTCCCGGGCAGTCCGCGGCGAGGCGGCCGACGATGATCTGGCCTATCGTGCCGCATGACGCTGTAGGTCCGATGACTACCCGGACGAGACGCATGACAAAGCAGCCTCCCGGACAGAGGCTGCGAGTACTCGGACAGGAGTACCCCGCGGCCGCCCGATCAGTACGGACGGCCCTTGCGGGATGCCGGGGTCGGAGAAGCAGGGACGTTTCAGCCCTGTTGGAACAGCTCGGCCGGCAGCGGTTTCAGGAGGGTGTACAGATCATCGGTGATCGGCCGGTCCCAGCTGGCGATGGTGACGAGCACCCCGTCGCTGCGGTCGAACTGGACGCAGGAGATCCGGGTCTCGGAGAGCTTGACGCGCCGGACGATCAGCAGGTTGTCACCCTGCATCACCGGCATGTCATCGGTGCCGGTCACCTCGACCGGCTCGTCGTTCTCCAGCGCGAGCAGCAGCTGCGCGACCTCGAAGGGGACCTGGCCCTCCTCGGTCTCGCGGGCGGGCGAGCCCTCCGGGAGATTGCCGATGATCATCGCCGGTCCGCGGCCGCCGAACAGGTCGTACCGCAGGAAGACGCCCTGACAGCTCCCGTCGGGGGCGGGCAGCAGACCGGCGCCGAGATTTCCGGGCCAGTCGCCCGGGTCCATGGCCAGGACGTCGAAATCCGGGCCCGCGGGTGTGGCGGCGCTACGGCGGCGGAGGAAGGACATGCAGACATGTTACGTGTCCCGGCTCACCTTGCGGAGCCGGGCCCGGAGACCCTCCCGTCGGACTCCGCGGCGAGGGCCTGCAGCACACTCACCGCCTCGGCGCCACGCCCGTGGGGGACGAACAGGTGGTCGTGGTGGTAGCCCGCCACCACATTGCAGCTGACGTCCGCGTCCGTGAGGGCCAGCGCCACGGCGGCGGTGAGTCCGACTGCGTCCAGGGCGGAGTGGACACGAAGAGTGATCCAGGCCGCCACATAGTCGTACGCAAGCCCCGCGGCGAGGGCTTCCGATTCCGGGATCACAAGAGTCAGCCCTTCGGGCTCGGCGACCGTCACCACGGGAATGACTCCGGCGGGGACTACGGCGCCGGGCACCGTGGTGAAGACGTACCGGCCGGGATTCAGCTTCGGCCGCAGGCTGCTCAGCAGGGTTCGAAGATCACGCTCGCCAGTCATGATCGCCACGCTACTGCGGTACGCCCTGCGAAGGCGGGGTGCGGTGCCGCTCGTGGTGGCGGGCCGCTCGGGCGCGGTTGCCACCGGACGGTGTGCTCCACTCCTGGCGGGGGTGCTCCTTGACGCAGTAGCGGACGCACCATGGGGCGTGGCAGGCACGCAGTGCAGCCAAGTCCGGTCCGGCCCGGAAGCCCATCGCGGTGCGGGCCAGGGCGGTGGGCAGGGCGTTCCGCCGCGGCGTACCTCCGGTCGGGTGACGAGAGACGAAGGGGGCGCCGTCGTCCGGCCACTCCAGGTACGAGGCGGTCGGGACGGCGGCGGCCGACGGTGTTGAGCCGATCGAGTGCCTTTGGCACGGGCATCAGGCTGCGCGCGTCGGCGGGACTCGGCTCGTCGGGGCCGACGGCCTGCGCGAAGAGTGCCCGGACGGCTGCGCGCAGGGACCGTACGACGGCAAATGTCTCCCCGTCGTCCGTCCTGGGCGGGGCGGGGCGGCCCTCGGGTGAGGCCGGACGTCAGGTGAGGTCGAACTCGCCGTCGCGGGCGTTCACCACGAAGGCCCGCCATTCGGCCGGAGTGAAGATCAGCGAAGGGCTGCCGGGTCTGCCGGCGTTGCGCATCGCGATGAATCCCTCGACGAAGGCGATCTGGACATCCCCGGCCCCCTGAGTGCCCGGCTGCCAGTTCGCGTTGCTGAGATCGAGGTTCGGCTTGTCCCAGCCGGCAAAGGGCTGCTGGGTGGTGGTGCTCTCCGCCACGTCGGCTCCTCCCGCTCGTCGTCCCGGCCAAAGCCTAGCCACCGTCGGCGGTCCCGGACAGGCCGCGGCCAGGGGTCGTTCGGCCTGTCCGGGACGGCAGCCGGGTCAGCCGGTGGGTGGTTCGGCCCCGACCAGCCACATGGAGAAGAACTGCGCCCCACCGCCGTAGGCGTGGCCGAGCGCCTTGCGGGCGTCCGGCACCTGGTGTTCGCCCGCCTGTCCGCGTACCTGCAGGGCGGCCTCGGCGAAGCGGATCATGCCGGAGGCACCGATGGGGTTGGTGGAGAGCACTCCGCCCGAGGGGTTCACCGGCAGATCGCCGTCGAGTTCGGTGACGCCGGACTCGGTGAGCTTCCAGCCCTCCCCCTCGTCGGCGAAACCGAGGTTCTCCAGCCACATCGGCTCGTACCAGGAGAACGGGACGTACATCTCCACGGCGTCGATCTCCCTGCGCGGGTCGGCGATCCCGGCCTGCCGGTACACATCGGCGGCGCAGTCCTTGCCCGCTTGCGGTGACACGAAGTCCTTGCCCGCGAAGAGGGTCGGTTCGCTGCGCATCGCCCCGCCGTGCACCCAGGCGGCCGGATGCGGTGAACGGTCCGCACCGGCCAGGTCGGTGAGGATCATCGCGCACGCGCCGTCCGAGGACGGACACGTCTCGGAGTAGCGGATCGGATCCCAGAGCATCGGTGCCGCCTGGACCTTCTCGAGAGTGATGTCCGGGTCGTGGATGTGTGCGTACGGGTTCTTGAGCGCGTTGCGCCGGTCCTTGTACGCGACGAGCGAGCCGACTGTGTCGGGCGCTCCCGTGCGACGCATGTACGCGCGCACGTGCGGGGCGAAGAAGCCGCCCGCGCCCGCGAGCAGGGGTTGCTGGAACGGGATGGGCAGTGACAGGGCCCACATGGCGTTGGACTCGGACTGCTTCTCGAAGGCCAGGGTGAGAACGGTGCGATGCACCCGGGCAGCGACCAGATTCGCGGCGACGAGTGCGGTGGAACCGCCGACCGAGCCCGCAGTGTGCACCCGCAGCATCGGTTTGCCGACCGCGCCGAGGGCGTCGGCCAGATAGAGCTCCGGCATCATCAGGCCTTCGAAGAAGTCCGGCGCCTTCCCGATCACGACGGCGTCGATGTCCGCCCAGGTCAGTGCGGCGTCCTGCAGCGCGCGGACAGCGGCTTCGCGGACCAGGCCGGCAATGGAGACGTCCCGGCGGGCGGCGACGTGCTTGGTCTGGCCGATGCCGACGACGGCCACGGGCTCCTTAGGCATGAGCGGCCTCCCCTTCGAGGACGGCGACCAGATTCTGTTGCAGGCAGGGCCCGGAGGTGGCATGAGCGAGCGCCCGGTCCGACTCACCACGCTGGATGCGGGCCGCGGCCTCGCCGAGCCGGATCAGTCCGGCAGCCATGACGGGGTTGGCCGCGAGCGCTCCTCCGGACGGGTTGACGCTGACGTCGGCATCGAGTCCGAGCGCCCTGCGCAGCACGACCTCCTGCGACGTGAACGGGGCATGCAGCTCCACGGTGTCCACCGGTCCTTCGAAGGCTCCAGCGCGTTCGGCCGCGAGGCGGGTCGACGGCGAGTCGGTCAAGTCGCGCACCCCGAGACTGTGGGCCTCGATGCGGTGGTCGATGCCACGGATCCAGGCGGGGCGGGTGCACAGGGCGCGTGCGGTGTCGCCGGCGGCGAGGATCACGGCGGCGGCGCCGTCGCCGACCGGCGGGCAGTCCCCCGTGCGGAGCGGCTGTACGAGGTAGTCACCGGCCGGGACCGAACCCGAAAGCTGTGTGTGCGGGTTGTCCGCGGCAGCGGTGCGGCTGCGGTGGGCGATCGCGGCGAGGGCGGCCTCGTCGGTGTGGCCGGCGTCGATCAGCGCCTGGGCCTGGAGTGCGGCGAGGGCGACGGAGTCGGGCCAGAGCGGGCCGACGTAATACGGGTCGAGCTGGCGGGTGAGGACGTCGCGCACGTTGCCGGGAGAGGACTTCCCGTACGCGTAGACGAGGGCGGTGTCGGCCTCGCCGGTCTGGAGTTTCACCCATGCCTCGTACAGCGCCCAGGCGCCGTCCATCTCCACATGGGACTCGGAGATCGGCGGGTGGGCGCCGACGCCGTCGAGCGCCATGGTGAAGGAGAAGGCTCGGCCGGCGAGGTAGTCGCTGGATCCCGAGCAGGTGAACCCGATGTCGCTCGCCTTCAGACCGGTGGCGTCGAAGACCTGGTGGAGGACCGGCATCAGCATGTCGACTTCGGAGAGTTCGTCGGCGCGCCGCAGATGATCCGTCTGCGCGAAGGCGACGATCGCTACGTCTCGCATCTACAGCAGCCCCTTGTACACGTCGTAGTCGGCGTCCGGCTCTCCGGTGGGCCGGTAGTGGTCGGGGTGGCGGCCCTCCCCGGTCCAGACGGGTTCGACCCGCAGCCCCATGCGCACCTGGTCGTACGGGATGCCGCCGATCCGTCCGTGCAAGGCGAGGTCGGCGCCGTCGAGCGCGATGTGGGCGTAGACGTACGGCACTTCGATGTCGAGGTTCTTCGCCTTGATGTTGACGATGCAGTACGTGGTGACGGTGCCGCGCGGGCCGACCTCGACCTGTTCCGTGGTGGCGACGCCGCAGGTGGGGCAGGCGCCGCGGGGCGGGACGTACACCTTGCGGCAGGACGGGCAGCGCTCGCCGACGGTGCGTTGCTCGGAAAGGGCGTTGAGGTACGCGTTCTGGGCGCGGCCGGGGGTGTATGTGTAGTCGAGGCGGGCCGGGGTGACGATGCCGGTGACAGGGTCCGTGAACTCACCGCTGTGCGGGGATGGTTGGCTGATCTCGCCCTCGTACGGTTCGAAGCAGGCGATGTCCGTGATGGCACCGGTACGCTCCGGGGACCAGCGGATGCGGACGCGCATGCCGGTGCGCACTGCTCCGGGTCCCGGTGCGTCGAGGACGTGGAGCAGGGCGGTGTCGGCCCCGTCCAGCTTGACCAGCACCCAGGCGAACGGGGTGGCCAGGGGCTGGTCGCGGCGCGGGGCGGGGTTCCAGGCCCAGGTGATGACGGTGCCCGCGGGGGCGACCTCGGTCAGTTCGCGGAGTTCTTCGGCGGTGACCGGGTCGTACTCGACGGGCGGGACGAGGACTCTTCCGTCGGCGGTCCGCACGCCGAGGACGGTCCGCTCGCGCAGTCCGGTGAGGAAGGCACTCTGGACGGGGCCGAGGGAGCGGGTGAAGGGGAATTCGACCACCAGCGGTGCGCTGAGGACGTCGGGCACAGTTGTCTCCTTGGCTCAGGCGCGCCGGTACACAGGCGGGCGTTTCTCGGCGAAGGCGCGGGCGCCTTCCTTGGCGTCGGCGGTGGCGAAGACCGGCCAGCCGCGCTTCAGTTCGGCGGCGAGGCCCTCGGTTTCGGTCATCTCGGCGGTCTCGTACACGGAGGCTTTGACGGCCTCGACGGCGAGCGGGCCGCAGGCATTGATCCGCTCGGCAACGTCGAGGGCCTGCTCCAGTGCGGTTCCGTCGGGGACGACTCGGCCGATGAGCCCGATGCGGGCGGCTTCGTCGGCGCTGTACGGGCGTCCGGTGAGCAGCATTTCGAGGGCGTGGGTGAGGGGGATCTGGCGCGGCAGCCGGACCGTCGAGCCTCCGATGGGGAACAGTCCGCGCTTGACCTCGAAGAGTCCGAAGGTGGCGCTCGCGCCGGCGATGCGGATGTCTGTCCCCTGCAGGATCTCGGTGCCGCCGGCCACGCAGTATCCCTCGACTGCGGCGATGACCGGTTTGCGGGGGCGGTGGTGGCGCAGCATCGCCTTCCAGTGCAGATCGGGGTCGGCCGCCATCCGGTCCCGGTACTGCTCGCCCTCCATCCCCTTGCCCGCCAGCGCCTTGAGGTCCATGCCGGCGCAGAAGGTACCGCCCGCGCCGGTCAGGACAACGGATCGGATGCCGTCGTCCTCGTCGGCGGCCAGCCAGCCGTCGTACAGCCCGACCAGCATCGGCAGCGAGAGCGCGTTCTTCGCTTCCGGCCTGTTCAGGGTGAGCACCAGTGTGGCGCCTTCGCGCTGCACGGTGAGGTGTTCCGTACCACCCATTGCCTGCCTCCCGTCTCCAGATCCAGAACAGGTTGCAGTAGGCCGGGGTTCAGTTCAATAGTTTTCTGACAGTCAGTCAGATTTCTTCTACGGCACCCCTTCCCAGTTGTGCGGGTCGGCGCTCTAATGGCCGCCGAGCCACTCAGCGCCCCGGGGTCAGGAGGAACGGTGGAGTACAACCTTGCCGACCTTTTCGAGTCGGTCGTCAACGCGGTCCCGGATCGCGAGGCGCTCGTGTACCTCGACCATCCCGGTACGGGTGCGGAGCGCCGGCTCACCTACGGGGAGCTGGACGCCGCCGCCAACCGGATCGCCCACCATCTGATCGACGCGGGCCTCACGCCGGGAGAGCACCTCGGCCTCCACCTCTACAACGGCATCGAGTACCTCCAGACGGTACTGGCCTGCCTCAAGGCACGCCTGGTACCAGTCAATGTCAACTACCGTTACGTGGAAGAGGAGTTGATCTACCTCTACCGTGATGCGGATCTGGCCGCGTTGGTCTTCGACGCCGAGTTCGACGAGCGGGTCGCAGCCGCCGCGCCGAAGGCCCGTAAGCTCCGCCACCTCGTACGGGTGGGCACGCCGGTGGCGGGCGCGCCCGGTCCGGATGCCGTGGCGTTCGCCGATGCCGAGGCGGCGGGGAGTCCCCGGCGCGGTTTCGCCCCGCGCTCGGCCGACGACCAGTTCATCATCTACACCGGTGGGACCACGGGCATGCCCAAGGGCGTGATGTGGCGCCAGGAGGACCTCTTCTTCTCCGGCCTCGGCGGCGGCGCCCCGACCGGCGAGCCGGTGAAGACGCCGCAGGAACTGGCCGAGCGGGTGGCCGCGGGTGGTGGCGGCATCACGTTCTTCCCCACTCCCCCGCTGATGCACGGCACCTCGACGCTCACCGCGTTCATCGGGTTCAACTTCGGGCAGCGGGTCGTCATCCACCGCAAGTTCGTCCCCGAGGAAGTGCTCCGGACGATCGAGAAGGAGAAGGTCACCAGCATGTCGCTGGTCGGCGACGCGATGCTGCGGCCGCTGATCGACGCACTGAAGGGACCGCTGAAGGGCACCGACTGTTCGTCCATGTTCTCCCTCTCCAGCTCGGGCGCGATCATGTCGGACTCGGTGCGCGCGGAGTTCCAGTCACTGGTGCCCACCGTGATGATGCTGAACAACTTCGGCTCGTCCGAGTCCGGCTTCAACGGCACGGCGACGGCCGACTCCGGTCCGCAGAACGGATTCCGCCTCCAGGTCAACTCCCGCACTCTGGTGGTCGATCCATCGACGTACGAACCCGTGGCCCCGGGCGAGCCGGGGCGGATCGCCCAACGGGGACATGTGCCGCTCGGCTACTACAACGACCCGAAGAAGACCGCGGAGACGTTCTTCCGCAAGGGAGAGCAGCGGTGGGTGCTGCTCGGTGACATGGCGACCGTTGACGCGGACGGCATAGTCACCGTCCTCGGACGCGGCTCCCAGTGCATCAACACCGGCGGCGAGAAGGTGTACCCGGAGGAGGTCGAGCAAGCCCTGAAGTCCCATCCGGACGTGTACGACGCACTGGTGGCGGGGGTGCCCGACGCACGGTGGGGCAATCGCGTGGCAGCGGTCGTGCAGCTGCGGGAAGGCACGTCCGAGCTCTCGCTCGACGACATCCAGGCGCACTGCCGGACCCGTCTCGCCGGATACAAGATCCCCCGGCAGCTGGTGATCGCTCCGCAGATCCAGCGCTCACCGAGTGGCAAGGCCGACTACCGGTGGGCCCGCTCTGTCGTGGCACCCGGCAGCGGGGCTCAGGGCTGAGACGCGCCGAGTCACTCGATTGCCTCAGCCCGCGAGCACCCCCGGACGTGCGACGCGGCCGTCCGGTCGTAAGCCATTCGGGCACGGGATACGCTCGTCCGCTCACCCTGCGTGGCGATGGTCGCCGATCGCCCATAGCTTCGGCTCATGAGGAAACGACACATCACCAGCCTCGTGTGCATGGCAGTCGTCTCGGCCACCGCGGTGGCCTGCGCCGAACCGTCCGTCTCCGCCGCTACCCCGGCCGTGCGCACGGTCCAGCCGGGCCAGTCGATCCAGGCCGCCGTGGACGCCGCCCGGACGGGTGACACCATCGTCGTCCAGCCCGGCACCTACCACGAGAGCGTCCTGATCAAGAAGCAGGGTCTGACCCTGCGCGGCAGCGGGGCCCGGACCGTCATCAAGCCGAGCGCGACCGGGACCAAGGCCGGCAACGCCTGTGCGAAAGCCGGCAGCGGCATCTGCGTGCTCGGCACGTCCGCTCACACCGTCGACGGTGTGAACATCCGCTCCCTCACCGTCTCCGGATTCAAGAAGAACGGCATCTGGGCGTCCTGGACCGACGGTCTGAAGGTCGGGCAGGTGACCTCCGAGACCAACGGCGTCTGGGGCATCGCCCAGGAGAGGTCGACCCGCTCCGAGCTCCGGAGCAACACCGCCCACGGCAACGGCGACGCCGGCATCTTCGTCGCGAACACCGTGGACGAGGAGGGCGGAGCCACCGACACCCACGGGACGCAGCTCCGCGGCAACACGCTGACGGACAACCGGATCGGCATCACCGCCCGCCGCGTCCGCAACCTCACCATCCGGGACAACACCTTCACCGGCAACTGCAGCGGCATGTTCGTCGTCGGCGACGAGGGTAAGCCGCAGGCCGGGGTGATGACCATCCACAACAACCGGGTCACCGGCAACAACAAGTTCTGCCCGGCGACCCCCCGGCTGCCCGCCATTCAGGGCTCCGGCATCGTCCTCACCGGCACCGTGGACACCAAGGTGCGCGACAACACGATCCGGAACAACGTGGGCGCCACCCCGCTCTCCGGCGGCCTCGTGCTGTTCAAGAGCTTCGTGGGCGCCCACAACACCGGCAACACCATCAGCCGCAATGTGGTGCTGGGCAACCGGCCCGCGGACCTGGCCAACCAGGAAGCCGGACCGAGCAACACCTTCACCGGCAACACATGCGCGACGTCCGCACCGGCCGGCATGTGCCGACCGTGACCCGCCGCACGAGAAGAAGCGAGACGGTATGACCACCGCGAGCACTACTCCCATCCCCACCACTCCCCTGCACACCCCGCAGCCGGGAATGCGGCTGCGCGAGATCGTCTTCGGCGCGGCCTGCGCCGCGGCCGTTCGCGCCGCGGCCCGGCTGGGCGTCGCCGACGCGCTCGGTGAGACGCCGGCCACCGCGGCCGAGCTCGCGGCGCAAGTGAACGCCGAGCCGGCGCCGCTTCGCCGGCTGCTGCGCGCTCTGTCCTGCTACGGAGTCTTCGCCGAGACCGCCGACGGAAGCTTTGTCCACACCGACATGTCCCGACTGCTGCGCGAAGACGACCCGAACAGCCTGCGGTACATCTCCCTGTGGTGCACCGAGCCCTGGACCTGGGAGGTCTGGCCGCGGCTGGACGACGCGGTGCGCTCAGGCACGAGCGTCTTCCCCGACGTGTACGGGAAGGGGTTCTTCGACTACCTCCACGACGACGCGCACGAGTCGGCGCACGTCTTCAACCGGGCCATGACCACCTCCAGCATGCAGTCCGCGCTGGATGTCGCCGAACTCCTCGACCTCGCAGGGGTGTCCGAGGTCGCCGACATCGGCGGCGGTCAGGGGCACGTGCTCGCCAGCCTGCTGGAGAAGCACCCGAAGGTCCGCGGCACGCTGATGGATCTGCCGGGCGTGGTCGCGCGCGCCGACGCCCGGCTGCGGGACGGCGGAGCGCTCGCCGGACGGACGAGCATCGTCGCCGGGGACTGCCGCGAGGCGATCCCGGTCGAGGCGGATCTCTACATCATCAAGAACATCCTGGAATGGGACGACGAGAGCACGCGCAGGACACTGCGCAATGTTATGGCGTCGGCCCGCCCGGGTGCCCGGGTCGTGATCATCGAGAACCTGGTCGACGACACCCCGTCGATGCGGTTCACCACCGCCATGGACCTGCTGCTGCTCCTCAATGTCGGCGGTGCGAAGCACACCAAGGAGAGCCTGATCGGGCGGATGGAGGAAGCGGGGCTGATCCTCGGCGACATCAGTCCGGTGAACGGATACCTGCACGCGTTCGAGTGCATCGTGCCCAGCTGAATCGTTTCGCCTCACGCAATCGCCCCGGGTCCGGCTCTTCAGCCGGACCCGGGGCGATTGTCGTGTGTGTGTCTCAGGCGCTGGAGTCGCGCTCCCACCGGTAGAACTCGTGGGCCATCGCGTCCTTCGGACCACGCCAGGTCTGCGGATCGTACGGACTGATGAAGGCGGTGAGCTTCTGGCTGAGGTCCTGGAACTCCGGGTGCTGGTGCACCTTGGCAATCTCCGGGCCCGGCGGGCGGTCGGACTCGATCAGGTGCAGATAGACGTCGCCGAACTGGAACAGCTTGCGCTGCTTGACTCCGACGAGGTGCGGCAGTTCGCTGCGGTCGGAGGCGGCGAACAGTTCGGCGATGTGCGGCGCCGACTCCGGCGCCATCCGGGCAACGATCAGAGCGTGGTGCATGAGCGGGGTGCCTTTCTGATACCCGGCCGGTACCCCGCCGGGGCGGCGGGGTGGCCGGACGCGGGCGGGCGGGGGGTCAGCGGGCGTTGACCGGGGCGGTACGGCGCTCGCGGTCGCGCTGCTCGATCTTGTCCCGGATGAGTTCCATCTGGACGCGCGAGTTCCGGTTGATGTTGTCGGTCATCCACGCGTCGTCGACGGGCGCGTCGGACCGCATCGCGAAGTCCTGCGTCCAGTGCAGCTTCGTGCCACCGGGGACCTCCGAGTACTCCCAGCGGATGTTCATGTGCTCGAACGGCCCCGGCTCGACGCGGCGCGCGACGACCTTGCGCCCGGCGCGGTCGGTCGTGCGCTCCGAGACCCAGCTCCACACCTTGCCGTTCTCGTCAGGGTGCATGGTCAGACGGAACCTCGTCCTCTCGCCCTCCCGCTCGATCACCTCGACCGCCGCGTACTCACTGAACAGCCGCGGCCAGTTCTCCAGATCGTTCGTCACGTCCCAGACCAGGTCGAGGGGGGCGGCGATGGTGATCTCGTTCTCGGTGTGTCCGGACACTTCAGGCTCCTGTCATGAGGGTGTGGTTGACGAGGTCGAGGAATTCACGGGGCGTCTTGCACCGGTCGGCGTCGGCCGGGAGCGGCCTGCCGTGCCGGTTCTCCAGCACGCCCACGATGCCGAGGAGGCCGAGCGAGTCCAGGCCGTACTCGTCGAAGCCGGACGCGGGCCGGCTCTCCATCTCCTGCGGGTCGACGCTGACTCCCGCGCCCTTCTTCATCAGCGCAGCCAGCTCCTGGTAGGTCAGTGGACCGTTCATGAGGACTTCTCCTTACTCACGCGTGGATAGCGGTGGGGCGCCGCAGCACGATGGCCGCGTTCGAACCCATGAGGCCGCGGCTCAGCACGAGCGCCGTCCGCAGTTCGGCGGGGCGCGCCCGCCCGGTGACGACATCGAGTTCGTGACACACGTCGACGACGTTCGGGGTGGGAGGTATCAGGCCGAATTCCATGGCCAGTACGGCGGCTGCCGCGTCCAGCACCGGCGCCCCGCAATAGGCCCGGCCGATCCCGGTCTTGGGCGCCGTCACGGGTACCCGCTTGCCGTGCACGCCGAGCGCGTCGGCGATGGCCATTGCTTCGGCGCGGTCGGCGGAGGGTACGCCGAGGGCGTCGGCGAAGACCACGTCGATCTCCTCCGGCGCACAGCCGGCCTCCCGCAGGGCGCCGCTGATCGCCCGGGCGAGCCCCTCCCGGGACGCCTCCCATCGGGACGCCCCGGTGAACGTCGCGGCGTGGCCCGCCAGTTCGGCCCTGATACGGGCCCCACGACGGTTCGCCGCGACCTCCTCCTCGACCACGAGCATGGCGCCGCCCTCGGCGGGTACGAAGCCGCACGCGTCCGAGGTGAAGGGGCGATAGGCCCGGTCAGGGTCCTCGCAGACGCTGAGGTCCTCGTACCCGAGCTGACAGACGACCGAGTACGGGGCCAGAGGTGCCTCGGCGGCGCCGACGACCACTGCGTCGGCGCCGCCGCGGATGGACCGGGCAGCCTGCGCCAATGCGTCCAGGCCGCCCGCTTCGTCGCTGGCCACAACGGCGCACGGCCCCTTGAATCCGCCCCGGATGGAGATCTGGCCGGTGCTGGCCGCGTAGAACCAGGCGATGGACTGGTAGGGGCCTACGTAATTGGACCCCTGTCCCCACAGCCGTTGCAGTTCGCGCTGGCCGAACTCGCCGCCGCCGGAGCCGGCGGCGGTCACCACTCCCACGGCGAACGGGTCGCCCTCGTAGTCGGCCCGGCCGATCCGGGCGTCGTCCAGGGCGAGATCCGCTGCGGCCATCGCGAAGTGGGTGAAGCGGTCGGTCTGCACGAGGTAGCGTTCCTCGATCAGGTCCACCGGGTCGAAACCCCTGACCTCGCCTGCGACTCGCAGCGGCAAATGCTCGCAGCCCTCGCGGGTGACGCGGTCGAGGACGCTCGTCCCTTCCTGCGTCCTCTTCCAGAACGACTCCGTGGTCGTGCCGTTGGGGGCGACGACACCGATGCCGGTGACGACGGTACGCCTGGCCTTTCGGGTGCTCATGGTGTCCTCCCACCTGTTCTGGTCAAGGCAACGGCGGACTGGAAACCACCGAATCCGCTGCCGACCGACAGGACGCTGCGCAGCTTCCGGGGCCGTGCGTCACGCGGCACGTAGTCGAGGTCGCACTCCGGGTCCGGGGTTTCGTAGTTCGCCGTCGGCGGCACCGTCTGGTTGACCAGGGACAGTACGCAGGCGGCGATCTCGATGGCGCCGATGGCGCCGAGCGAGTGACCGACCATGGACTTGATGGAGCTCATGGGCACCTCGTAGGCGTGCGCGCCCAGGGCCCTCTTCACTGCGGCCGTCTCGTGACGGTCGTTCTGCTTCGTGCCGGATCCGTGCGCATTGACGTAGTCGATCTGTGAGCTGTCTATCCGGGCATGACCGAGGGCCCGGTTGATGGCCTCGGCCATCTCCAGCCCCTCGGGGGTCAGCCCGGTCATGTGATAGGCGTTGCCGAAGGTGGCATAGCCGGCGATCTCGCAGTACACGGTGGCACCGCGGGCTCGGGCATGTTCCAGCTCCTCCAGGACGAGTACGGCTCCGCCCTCGCCCATGACGAAGCCGTCCCGGTGGGCGTCGAACGGCCGGGAGGCGTGCTCCGGGTCGTCGTTGTTCGCAGAGGTCGCCTTGATCGCGTCGAAGCAGGCCACCGTGATCGGAGTGATCGGCGAGTCGGACGCCCCTGCGATGCAGACGTCGACCCGCCCCTCCTCGATGGAGTGGAACGCGTACCCGATCGCGTCGAGGCCGGAGGTGCAGCCCGTCGAGACGGTCTGCACCGGGCCGTGCGCGCCGACCTGCTCGGCGACCGCCGAGGCGAGGGAACTGGGTGAGAAGGCCCGCTCCAGATGCCGGCCGGCCGGGCGGTGGTCGACGTCCCAGCGGGCGCCGCTGCCACTGACGGCGACGTAGTCGTGCTCCAGCCGGGTGGTGCCGCCGACGGCGGTGCCGAGGGACACCCCGATGCGCCAGGGGTCCACCTTCTCCGGGTCAAGGCCCGCGTCGCCGAGGGCTTCCCTGGCAGCGACGAGCGCGAACTGGATGTACCGGTCCGAGCGGGCGATCTCGTCCTCGTCGAGGCCGTGGGCCGCAGGGTCGAAGTCGCACTCGGCGGCGATCCGGGAACGGAATCCAACCGGGTCGAACAGGGTGATGCCGCGCGTCGCGGTGCGTCCGTTGGCGAGGAGGTCCCAGAAGGCCGGCGCGCCGATTCCGCCCGGGGCGACGACACCGACTCCGGTGACCGCCACGCGCCGGGTCATGAAGCCGCCTCGGTTCGTTCTGGCGGCGCGGCCCGGCCGGCGGTCTCGGCGGTCTCGGTGTGCTCGGTGTCGACGTGACCGAGCTCCGGACGCGGGGCGAGCGGACCGAGGTGGAAGACCATGCGCGCTTCCACATCTCCCACGTTACGGAACCGGTGACGTACATGCGGAGGGATCAGCAGGCCCTGGTCGGGCCGCAGGGCATACGGTTCCCCGTCCAGGTCCACCTCCAGGAGACCGTTCACGACGTACACGAACTCCTCCGAGTACGGGTGGTAGTGTTCGCCGATGCGGTCGCCGGGCTGCACGATGGCCAGCCCCATGAAACCGCTGGTGGCACCCACCGCGGTCGGCGTGAGCATGGCGCGCAGGTCGCCTCCGCGCCTGCGGTTGGGCTGGGTCTCACTGAGGTCCACGATGCGTGGCCGATGCGTGGTCATGACTGCTTTCCTCCTGGCGCAGTGCGCGTGGTGTTGACGGGTTGAGCGAGAACCCCCCAGGGTGCTGACGCGCGGTTCAGGAAGCCGCGGCCCGACGATCGGTGACCAGGGTCATTTCGGACTTCTTGAGGAAGCGCGAGATCTCCTGGTCGTTGGTCGGCGCGGCGTTGACGCCGCCGTCCAAGAGCCGTCCGAGCCGGGTCACCTTGGCGGGGTCGTCGATGCCCAGAGCCTGAGCGGGCTGCGCGTCCAACGGGCCGACCATTTCGAGGAGCCGCACGACGATGTCGTCGCGCTGGAAGATGGTGCTGCTGTCGATCGGGCTGCTCCGGTCCTCGGCCGCCTCCTCGTCGTTACCGGCGAGCAGCCGGGCGAGCGCCATCCCGCACCCCTCCTTGGCCTGGTAGAACAGCGCGTGCCGACGGATGTCCGCGGCGTTGTGCCGGCCAGCGGTGACGTGGTGGACCGTCGGCAGAGCCGCCCGGGTGAAGAACACCCGGGCGGAATTCTCGTCGCTGAGGTCCCGGTCCTGCTCCAGGTACGGGTTGATGGCCTCCTCGACCGCCCTGATCTCGGGCTGACGGGACACATGGCGCAGCGCCGCAAGGAGGTCCCCCTCGACCTCAACGGCCCGGACGACCCGGTTTCCGTGCATGAAGAGCGAGGTACGGCGCAACTGCGTGTGCTCGTCGACCCGGGCCTGCGGGGCGTCGTAGTCGGCGAGGATCTTCGCGACGACGTCCTCACTGCCGGGCTTCACGGTGAACGTGAGGGCGTGGCGGACCACGCCGTCGCCCAGCCGGGGGGCGGACTGCAGGTTGCGCTTGGCGCCATCGGGGGTGGTCTCGAAGGCCCTCCCGGTCTCCCGCAGCACGGAGAAGCGCAGCGACCGGGTGTCGCGTACGCAGCTGTGCAGAGGCTGAACCGTCTGGACGTGCTCCTCGCTGTTGACCCAGGCGAGGAAGGGCGGTGCGCTCTCCCATTCACTCGTGATGAGCCACTGGGAGGGGTTCTCGATCGACTGGCACAGCTGGTCGCTGATGTGCCCGGGTACGGATGCCACCTGATTGCGCAGGTGCTCGTACGCCTCAAGGAATTGGTTCTGGGCTCCGTCGTGCAGATCCAGCAGCAGAACGACCCGCAGCCTGGAGCCGTCGAAGGCGGACTGCGAGATCCGGTCCGAAAGGGTGGTCATATGTCGTTCTCCTTCGAGACGGCGTGGCGTCCACGTGAATGGCAGGCCGTCGGTTGTCGAATGGAATCGGAGCGGGGAATCTCCCGCCGGATGCGTACCGTCCGCCCCCGCGCCGCGGGCTGCGTCTCCGTGACCGATCGTGAAACGCTGGTCCGGTCGACGCGAGATTTATGAACCGTTCAGGTGAGCAGCCGTCCGAGGGCCGTCCGAACGGCTCCCGCAGGGGCATGAACAATGCATCTGTACGGCGTCGGAGCTGGAGCAACTGATGAACGAGAACGTCGACCTCCGTGTACCCGTCCTCATCGTGGGCGGCTCCCTGGTGGGCCTGTCCGCATCACTTTTCCTCGGCCGGCTGGGCATCGAGCATCTGCTGGTCGAGAAGCACGCGGCCACCTCCACACACCCGCGTGGCCGCGGCAACAACGTACGGACCATGGAGGTGTTCCGCACGGCGGGAGCCGAACAGCGGATCCGGGAGGCCGCTTCGGTGCTCGCGGAGAATCACGGGATTCTGCAGGCAGGTTCGCTGACCGGCGACGACCAGGAGTGGCTGTTCAAGGAGATCGACCCGGGCGGCGGACTGGCGCGGTTCAGCCCGAGCGGCTGGTGCCTGTGCAGCCAGAACGATCTGGAGCCGGTGCTGTTGGCGCAGGCCCGTGAGCAGGGCGGCGACATCCGGTTCTCCACCGAAATGATGACGTTCGACCCGGATGGCTCAGGGGTGGGCGCCGCACTGAAGAACCGGGAGACCGGTGAGCACATCAGCGTCCGTGCGGACTACCTGATCGCGGCCGACGGTCCGCGCAGCCCCATCCGGGAGCAGCTGCGGATCGGTCAGTCGGGACCCGGCGACCTTTTCCACAACGTGAGCATCACCTTCCGCTCGCGGAAGCTCGCCGACGTGCTGGGCGACCGGCGTTTCATCGTGTGCTACCTGACCAACCCCGCGGCGGACGGGGCTCTCTTGCCGGTGGACAACAAGAAGGAGTGGGTTTTCCACGCGCCGTGGCATCCCGAACAGGGCGAGACGCTGGAGGACTTCACCGACGAGCGGTGCGCGGAACACATCCGCCGGGCGACCGGTGCGCCGGACATCGACGTGGAGATCACCGGGAAGGCCCCGTGGCACGCCGCGGAGCGGGTCGCCCAGCGGTACGGCCGGGACAGAGTCTTCCTCGCCGGCGACTCCGCCCATGAGATGTCGCCGACCGGGGCGTTCGGCTCCAACACCGGTATCCAGGACGCGCACAACCTCGCCTGGAAGCTCGCCGCCGTGCTGCGCGGCGAGGCCGGTCCGGGGCTGCTGGACACGTACGAGGCGGAGCGGCTGCCCGTGGCGCGGGCAACGAGCGAGCGGGCCTCGTCCCGTTCCGCGGAGCACAGCCACCCCGGATATGCCCCTGCCCCCGGTGTGGGCGGCGGGAAGAAGGGCGGCCTGTTGCCGGTGGCGCTGGGATACCGCTATGTCCGTGGAGCCGTGCTGGGTGTGGACGCCGAACAGCCGGTGGTGCCGCAAGGGCTGCGGCTGAACGGTGACCCCGGCTCCCGGGCACCACACCTGTGGGTCCGTCAGAACGGCGAGCGCAAGTCGACACTGGACCTGTACGAGCGGTCGTTCGTGTTGCTGAGCGACGGTGCGGATGTGGCGTGGCGCAGGGCGGCGGCGCGCGTGGCCGCCCGGCTCTCGGTGCAGCTCGACGCGTTCGGTATCGGCGCCGGATCCGACCTGGAGCCGGAGAACGGGGCGGACTGGGCACAGGCGCACGGTACGAGCGCCGAGGGTGCGGTGCTGGTGCGCCCCGACGCCTTCGTGGCCTGGCGCTCGGAGGGTTCCGTCACCGATCCGGAGGCGACGTTGTACGAGGTGCTGTCCTCCCTGCTCAGCCGGGGCTGACGCCGCCGGTCAACAGTTCGTCGATGTCTCGGTCCATGCCGAACGACCGCAGCGCTGCAAGGAACTCTGCCGGCCGGGCGGTGTGGACGAGATGTCCGGCGTCGATGGTGACCAGACGGCAGTCGGGGATCTGCTCGGCCATCCAGGCAAGCTGGTCCTGCCCGAGGTGGCTGTCGGGCCCCCCTCCGATGATGAGGGTCGGGGCGGTGATCTCGCCGAGGCGCTCGCGGGCCGCCGGGTCGGGGTCGTTTAACTGTGCATCGATCGACGGGACGACCGGCCAGTCGAAGTCGACTTCTGTGTCGGGGCGTTGGGCCGGCGCGCGCGGCGGATCGAGCGGGATGAGCGGCGGGGCCTCCTCGATGACGAGCCTGCCGATCAGTGCTGGTTCCCGTTCGGCGAGCAGGAACGCGGCGACGCCGCCCATCGAGTGTGCGACGACGGTGGCGCCGGACAGATTGCGGGTTTCCAGGAAGGCGTGCAGGTCATCGCGGAACAGCTCGAAGGAGTAGCGGCCGGTCCAGTCGCTGAGGCCGTGGCCGCGGAAGTCGAGTGCGTACACCCGATGGTCGGCCGCGAGTTGTGCCGCGACCTCCGTCCAGGTGCGACTGGATTCGCCGCGCCCGTGGACAAGGACGACGGGCGGAGCGGACGGCTCGCCCCACACCCGGTAGGCGAGGCGAATGCCTCCGGCCTGGACGCTGCGCACCTCGGGGTCGAGGAAGGCGCTGACGGTGCGGACGAAGGCGCCCGGGTCGTCGATCCACGGGTAGTGCCCGGCGCCGCGCTGCACGGCGAACTCCGCTTTCGGGAACAGCGCGGCCAGTTCGGCGGCGCGGTCCGGGGTGGGTCCTGCGTCGTACTCCCCCGCGAGGACGAGCACCGGCGCCGTGACACCCCGCAGGGCGGTGACAGTGCCGGCCGGGTCGAACGCACCCTCCTGGTAATAGGCCTTGGTTGCCTCGGAGTTGACCTGCTCGGGAGCTGCGGCAGCGTGCGCCCGCGCGGCGGCGTCCCACCGTCCGTACGTGAACGGCTCGATCGCGGACCACGCGTCACCGAGGGAACGCTGCCCCGCCCATACGGACTCCAGCGCGTCCCGGCCCTCCGCGAACCACGGTTCGTCACAGCGCAGTTCGCAGGCCTCGCGCCAGTCGTCGTCGGTGACGGCGATACCGGCGGCACGGGTGCCGGGAGTGACGAGGGTGAGCGTACGCAGCCGCTCCGGGTGCCGGGCGGCGTAGAGCGCCGCCAGGTTGGCGGACGCGGAGTGGGCGAGGAGATCGATGCGCTCGTGGCCCAAGTGGGCGCGCAGTGCCTCCACGTCGTCGACGAGCCGGTCGCAGCGGTACGTCGAGGGGTCGTCCGGCGCCTCGGAGTCCCCGGTACCGCGAAGATCGAGCAGCACCAGTTGGCGGTGGGCGGCCAGTCCGCCCAGGTCGCCGAGGTAGGAGCTGGCCCGCATCGGCCCGCCGGGCACACAGATCAGCGGCTCGCCCTCCCCCAGCAGGTGGTAGGCGATCCCTGTCCCGTCGTATGCGTGGAAGGTCGGCATGTACGCCATCCAAACAGGACCCATGCCGTGATGCAGCTGTGTTCGGCATGAGTAGGGTCGGGGACTGGAAACGGAGCGGAAGCCACCGCACCAGTCCCCGACCCTACTCAGCTACAAGCAACGACGCCCACCTCACCGAGTGGATCACCGCAGTCCGCGCCACCGACCTGCGCTGCCTGCACAGCCTCTGCCACGGCCTCGAACTCGACCGCGCCGCCGTGAACGCCGGCCTCACCACAGCGGCCGCACCGAACGTGCAACACACGAACAAAAAGGATCATGCGGCAGATGCACGGCCGAGCCGGATTCGACCTCCTCCGCCACCGCCTACATATAATTCCCTCCGACTTTCAAGTACTATTCGAGCGAACCGGGCTCAGCCGTACCGAGGATGATTTCGAGGACGGGAACCGATTTTGGTCAGTACGAAACGGTCCGGACGTTGATGACGCCGGATGCGGCGTCAATGACCCCGCGGGCGTAAGAGGTGAGGCCCTTGTCGTAGACCATCGGCGTGTAGCACTGGGTCTGGCCCTGACGGATCGTGCAGGTGTAGGTGCGGCCGTCGTTGTTGCGGACGATCGAGGCAGTAGAGCAGGCTTGTCCTGCGGAAGCATTTCCGCACGCGCTCTCGGGCCCATCGAGCGTCAGTCGGGCCCATGCGGTATGACAGTTCAAGCTGTACCGCATCTCGATCGTACCGACGTGGTAGCCACTGAGGAGCGTCTTCATGGGCGCGGAGGCAACAGTGGATGCGTCGGAGGAGCAGCCCGTCGACGAGGGATCCGAGCCGTCGTAGGTGTAGGCCTGAGCGCCGCCGGTGCCGGCTATGAGCGCCAAGCCGAGACCGCCCGCGACTACACCGAGGCGGGCGAACTTCCGCATGTTGATACGCATTTCTATGACACCTTTCGGAGATTATGTGCGTTTGGTCAGTACGAGGCGGTGCGGGCGTTTACCGTGCTGGTGGTGCTGCCCATGCATGCCTGGACGAATGAAGTTGGGCCTTTGGCATGGGCCATCAGCGTGTAGCACTGGGTACGCCCCTGATGCACGGTGCAGCTGCAATTTTGGTCGTCGTTTTTTTCGGATGACGTGCGCATGCGCACAGCCGTAACCCGCAGAGACATTTCCGCAGGCACTCTGGATATAGGTGCGCATGCTCTGCACCCAGGCCGTATGACAGTTCAAGCTGTAACTGAGCTCAGTAGTTTCGAAATTACAGACGTCGACGTTACCGATGCGCGCTGATTCCACTGTCATCGTGTCGGAGTAGCAGCCCGTCTACGAGGGATCCGAGCCGTCGCAGGTACGGGCCTGAGCACCGCCAGCGTTGGCTAGCAGCGCGGCCTCTACGGCGCCGACCACGACGCCCGCCGGTGCGAACTTCCTCGGCCGAAAGCGCACGGATCCCCTCCCTGGTCTGTAATCGCCAAGATCGGGTGATCAGGCGTACGGGTTGCGCTCGTAAGTTGATCACCAGCGATGATCTTGCAGCAAGCTGCTAATCGGCCAACTGTGCCAATTTGAAGCTTTGTTGCTGAACGAGCTATCCGAGCGACCTTGGCATCGCCTGGCCTCAGGAGTTGCGCAGGCCGATCCCCCGGCCGCCTCCTGCATTCGTGCCAGGAGGCGATCGCCGCGCCCCGTTACCTGCGCCAACATCCCTTTCGAGCATTGGCGCAAATTGGACCCAGCGTTTTGTGACGATCCGTCGATTTGTCTGACGAGTCGTTTTAGCCTTGATTCGTCAGCGGTCGTGATTGCCTGACTGGGCTTCTGGTTCGCCCCGTTTGTCCCGCGTGATCATGGGTGGGGCCTTCGCGTGTCGCTGCGGCCGCGCCGGGTTCCACGGTCCCGGTAGGGGTGCTGGGTCTCTTCTTCCTGGTCTTCGTCGGGGTGGAGCTCGCGTGTCAGGTGGCGGCGGGAAGTTCGGTCAAGCGCTGCCAGGCCAGAACGAACGCGTCTGCCCAGGGCCGGTTGTGACTCCTCCCCCTCGTAAACGAGGGGGCTTCTCGCTATGCCGGTCGGGCTTCGCGACGGACCAGCCCGGCCCGTAGAACGTTCAGGGCGCCCACCGTGTCCGCATGCGCGTGGTGGCCGCACGAGACGCAGTGGAACTTCTCCTGGGTGGGCCGGTTCTCCTTGACGGTGTGCCCGCACCGAGGGCACCGCCGGGAAGTGTTGCGGGGGTCCACGGCCATCACTTCCCGTCCGGCGCATTCTGCCTTGGCGGTGAGGATCGTCAGGAACACCCCCCATCCGGCATCAGCGATCGAACGGTTCAGCCCGGCCTTCGCGGCGGCCCCGTTGGGCAGGAAACTGCCCGGCGTGGCGGGGTCCGGCTTCGGGGCCGGGGCCTTGCTCATGTTGCGGATCCTTAAGGCTTCGTGCGCGATGAAATCGTGTTCGCGTACGAGGCCGAGCGCGGTCTTGTGCGCGTGGTCCAGGCGCTGACGGCGGACCTTGCGGTGCAGCCGCGCCACCACCTCCACGGCCTTACGACGGCGCCTGCTGCCCCGCCTGCACCGGGCGAGGGCCCGCTGCGCGGCTTCGAGCCTGGCGGCGGCCTTCGCCCCGTGACGGGGGTTGGGCACGAACTCGCCGCCCGAGTCGGCGAGGAAGTTCGTTATCCCCATGTCGATGCCGACCACGCTGCCGGTCGCCGGCAGTGGCTCAGGCGCGGTCTGCTCGGCGGTCAGGATGACGTACCAGCGCCGCCCTTCACGCTTGACGCCGACCGTCTTGACCTTGCCGACCACCGGCCGGTGCTGGTGCACCTTGACGTGCCCGACGCCCTGGAGGCGGACGCGGGTGACGGGATCATGCGGAGTCGAGTCCCAGCGGCAGCCGTCGCCGTCCTTCGGGAAGTCGACGGTGTCGAACCGCTTGCCCGAACGAAAACGCGGATACCCCGGCGCCTCCCCGGCCTTCACCCGGCGGAAGAACGCCGCGAACGCCTTGTCCAGCCGCCGCAACGTCGCCTGCTGAGAAGAGAACGACCAACGGCCCTGACGCTCCAGGTCGAACGCCCGGATCTCCTTGAGCTGCGCGGACTGCTGCCCGTACCGAACCGTCGTCCTCGAGCCGTGCCGATAGGCGTCACGGCGCTCCTGCAACGCTCCGTTGTAGAGCGAGCAGTGATCACGCAGCATCTCGGCGAGCGCGCCCTGCTGGCCCACGGTGGGCCGCATCAGGAACTTGTACGCACGAATCATCCGGCCCACCCCCCTTCGGCTGTCGTGATCAACATAGTGCAGGCCACTGACAACGCAGCGAACTCCGGCGCTTCGCGCCTCCGGGCCGAGGATGCGTTTCCCTCCCCGGCTGAAGCCGGGGATACCCACGCAAGATCACGGATGGGCGAGACGCAGGTGCCTGCGGCGGGCATGGGCGGCGAGACGGGCGGCAGGTGGCAGATCCGAAAGCGCAGCGTGTCCGGCTCGGCGTCGGCGAGATCGTCCTGGTCGCGCAGGGTGAGAAGGCAGAGCCAGGCGTCGAGGTCGTCAGCAAGGTTCGCGGCGAGCATCCGTCCCTGGTTCATGGCGAAGGATGTCGACGACAGGTTATACAGCCCCATCACTTTGTTCGTGCGGACACGGTCTTCGACGACGGCGTGGTGGCGGTGCAGGGCATCCAGCCACTGAAGATCCACCATCTTAAAGTCGCTGGTCACGGGGCTGGCGTGAGTCGTTGATCGTGTACTCGTGCTGGTCGGGGGCGGTTGTCGGAGCTCAAGATCGCCTGCCGTTTCGGCGATCGGGGATCTTCGGATCCTCCGGGGTGAGCGAGGTGCCTGTCGCACCGCTCGCCCAGCCCACCGAGAATCGTCCATGTCCACCGAAACCGCCCGTTCGGCATGTGCGCGGTGCCCAGGGAGCCGCCGGAAAATAACTCCACGGTTTGGTAGGGGTGTTGGCCGATAGGGTACTGGCTGTTCACCGGCGGCCTCGGCGCGCCCTACGGGACGGAACGGCTCGGCTGTACGGTCATCCCGGCATCCGGTGGCATGACGTCGCACCATGTGCAGCTGCTCGACGCGGAGCGTCGCTGACCGACGACAACGCCGCAAGCGCAGTCGCAGGGCGTGGGGAGCCCACCACCTGTCGCGGGGAAGGCCGTAAGGGCCCTTCTTTCGGATCAGCCCGGCATGATCCGAAAGAAAGGCCTCTCAGGGGTCACGGCCGCGCGAACCGGTCCCTGAGCTCGCGCTTGAGAACCTTTCCGCTCGCGTTGCGGGGGAGCTCGTCCACGAAGAAGATCTTCTTCGGGGCCTTGAAGTGCGCGATCCGTTCCCGTACATGGTCGAGAAGCTGCTGCTCGGTGGCGTCCTCGCGCACCACGACGACGGCGGTGACGGCCTCGATCCAGCGTTCGTCGGGCAGCCCCACGACGGCGGTCTCGGCGACGGCGGGGTGGGTGTAGAGGGCGTCCTCGACCTGGCGGGAGGCGATCAGGACACCGCCGGAGTTGATGACGTCCTTCACCCGGTCGACGACCGTGAAGAAGCCCTCCGGGTCACGGACGGCGAGGTCGCCGGAGCGGAACCAGCCGTCGCGGAACGCCTCGGCGGTCTCCTCGGGCTTGTTCCAGTAACCCTCGCACAACTGCGGTGACCGGTAGACGACTTCGCCCGCCGTACCGTCGGGGACCTCCTTGCCGTGCTTGTCGACAACCCGTGCTTCGACAAAGAGCACCGGCCGACCGCAGGAGTCCATCCGGCCCTCGTGCTCCTCGGGCCCGAGAACGGTGGCGAGCGGGCCGATCTCGCTCTGTCCGAAGCAGTTGTAGAAGGCCAGTTCGGGCAACCGCTCGCGGAGCCGCTCCAGCACCGGGACCGGCATGATGGACGCGCCGTAGTACGCCTTGCGCAGCCCGCCGAGCTCGCGGGCCGCGAACTCCGGGTGGTTGGCGAGCCCGATCCAGACGGTGGGCGGGGCGAACAGGCTGTCCGCCTGCCCGGCCTCGACGAGGTCGAAGATCCGGCCCGCTTCGGGCGCGTCGAGGATGGTGTTCTCCGCCCCGACCGCGAGGTAGGGGAGCAGGAACACATGCATCTGCGCGGAGTGGTAGAGCGGCAGCGAGTGGGCGGGCCGGTCGGTGGGGCGCAGGTCGAGGGCGGTGATGGCACTGACGTATTCGTGGACGAGGGCGCCGTGCGTCATCATCGCGCCCTTGGGGAGCGCGGTGGTACCCGAGGTGTACAGCAGTTGCACGAGATCACCGGCGGCGGGTTCCCGCTCGGGGGTGAAGGGGCGCGGGGTGGCGAGCGCGCCGAGCAGGGAGTCCGGTGCGTCGCGCAGCGGCCGTACGGCGAATCCGGCCGGGATGCGGTCACTGAGTGCCGGGTCGGTGAGGACGAGGGCGCTGCCCGACTGCTGCAGGATGTAGGTCAGGTCGTCGCCGGTGAGGTTCTGGTTGACCGGCACATGAACCAGCCCGGCGCGGGCGCAGGCCAGGTACGCGATCAGGTAGGCGTCGGAGTTGTGCGCGTAGGTGGCGACCCGGTCGCCGGGGCGCAGGCCGTGGTCGGCGAGCAGCACGGCCGCCGCGGTGCTGACCGCCGCGTCCAGGGTCCGGTAGGTCCAGGACCGGTCGGCGTACCGCACGGCGGTGCGCTCGGGGGTGCGCCGTGCGCTGCGGGTCACGACGCCGTCGACTGTGGAGCTGCGTACACCTGTCATGGCGTGATCCTGGGCGGCCGGGACCGGGTGGTCAAGAGTTTGTTACTGCCGAGTTGTTGACAGGGCTGCGGGCGTGCTGGCTGAGTTGCGCATGGCGTCTCGGGGCATCCGAGCAACCGCCTTTCTCACCCGCACAGTTGGGAGGACCCTTGCCCCTCCGTAACCGTCTGAGACTTCTCGCGGTGTCCGGTCTCGCACTGTTCACCGTCTCGGCGTCCCTGCCTCCGGCCGTGGCCGACGCCTCGCACACCCGGCATCCTTCGGGCGGCGGGCTGTCCGCCGTGATCCGCTACACCGAGTACGGAATCCCGCACATCGTCGCGAAGAGTTACGCGGATCTCGGGTTCGGCAACGGCTGGGCGCAGGCCGCCGACCAGGTGTGCACGCTCGCCGACGGCTTCGTGACGCTGCGCGGCGAACGGTCGCGGTACTTCGGTCCGGACGCGGCTCCGGACGGTTCGCTGTCCTCCGCGACGAACAATCTCTCCAGCGATCTCTACTTCCGCGGGGTCCGGGACAGCGGCACCGTGGAGAAGCTGCTGGCAGTGCCCGCCCCGGCGGGTCAGAGCCATGACGTGAAGGAGCTGGAGCGCGGCTGGGCGGCGGGCTACAACGCCTGGCTGAAGCAGAACCGGACCAGCGATCCGGTCTGCCGGGGCGCCGACTGGGTGCGGCCGGTGACGATGCTGGATGTCGCGACCCGCGCCTTTGCGCTGTCCGTGCTGGGCGGTCAGGGCCGCGGGATCGACGGCATCACGGCGGCGCAGCCGCCCACGGGCGCACCGGCGTCGCCCGGTGTTCCGCCGGGTGAGGCGGCGAAGGCGGCACAGCGGCTGCTGTCCACGCAGAACGCCGACATGGGCTCCAACGCGGTCGCGTTCCGGGGCAGTACGACGGCGAACGGGCGGGGGCTGCTGCTCGGCAATCCGCACTACCCGTGGCAGGGCGGGCGGCGGTTCTGGCAGTCGCAGCAGACCATCCCCGGGGAGCTGAACGTGGCGGGCGGTTCGCTGCTCGGCTCGGCGACCGTGTCGATCGGGCACAACGCGAACACCGCCTGGAGCCACACCGTCGCCACGGGTGTCACCCTCAATCTGCATCAGCTGACCCTCGATCCGTCCGATCCGACCGCATATCTGGTGGACGGCAAGCCGGAGCGAATGGTGAAGCGCGCGGTCTCGGTTGCGGTGAAGGGCGGCGACGCGGTGACCCGGACCCAGTGGTGGACCCGGTACGGTCCGGTCGTCACCTCCCTCGGTGCCGGGCTGCCGCTGCCCTGGACGGCGACGACCGCGTATGCGCTGAACGACCCGAACGCCACGAATCTGCGGTCCTCGGACACGGGTCTCGGGTTCAGCAAGGCACGCAGCACCGCGGACGTCCAGGCCGCGTTGCGTCGTACCCAGGGGCTGCCGTGGGTGAACACCGTCGCCGCCGATTCCGCGGGCCATTCGTTCTTCTCGCAGTCGCAGGTGCTGCCGCGGATCACGGACGATCTCGCGCAGCGGTGCTCCACCCCGCTGGGCAGAGCAACCTATCCGTCGTCGGGCCTCGCGGTGCTGGACGGTTCGAGGAGCGACTGCGCGCTCGGTTCGGACCCGGACGCGGTGCAGCCAGGCATCTTCGGGCCGGACCGGATGCCGACCGTCAAGGATGCTCCATACGTCGAGAACTCCAACGACAGCGCCTGGCTGACCAACGCCGAGGCACCGCTGACCGGCTACGAACGGGTCTTCGGGACCATCGGCACACCTCGCTCGATGCGGACCCGCGGCGCGATCGAGGATGTGTCGGCGATGGCGGCGAAGGGCCGGCTGACAGTCAGCGACCTGCAGGAACAGCAGTACGCGAACCGCGCCCCTGCCGGTGACCGGGCGGCGGCCGACCTGGCGCGCGCCTGTGCGACGCTGCCCGGCGGAACAGCGGCCGGCAGCGACGGCAAGGCGGTGGATGTGTCGGCGGCATGCGACGTGCTGGCACGCTGGGACCGGAAGTTCGACACCGGCAGCCGCGGTGCACTGCTCTTCGACCGGTTCTGGCGCCGGGCCACCGCCGTGCCGGCGGCCGAGCTGTGGAAGGTGCCCTTCTCCCCCACCGACCCGGTCGGTACCCCGCATACGCTGAACACTGCGGCACCGCGCGTCACCGCGGCGCTCGCCGACGCGGTGGCCGAACTGCGCGCGGCCGGGATCGCTCCGGACGCGCCGCTGGGCGCGAACCAGGTGGTCGTACGGAACGGGAAGCGCATCCCGGTCGGCGGTGGTACGGAGTCCCTCGGCGTCTGGAACAAGACCGAACCGGTGTGGGACGCCGCGGTCGGCGGGTACACGGAGGTCTCGGCCGGCTCCAGCTACATCCAGGCAGTCGGCTGGGACGGCTCCTCGTGTCCGGTGGCCCGCACCCTGCTCACGTACTCCCAGTCCTCGAACCCGAACTCACCGCACTACAGCGACCAGACCGAGCTCTTCTCGGGTGAGCGCTGGGTGACCTCCCGGTTCTGCGAGAAGGACATCGCGCGCTCACCGGCGCTGCGGGTGGTGCGGGTGCGCGAGCACCACTAGGTCGTGTTTCGAAAGTCCCGCCTGCCGGGCGGACGACGCTCCTTTCGAAACACGCCCGGGGCAATTCGGCCCCTGACCGTTTCCGGGCGGTCAGGGGCCCATCGCTGCCGACGATCAGGGGCCGGCCGTTGCGTGCGGTCAGGGACTGATCGCGAAGACGACGAACGCTGCGAAGATCGCCAGGTGGACGCCGCCCTGGAGCAACGTGGCCCGTCCCGGTACGACGGTCAGCGTGCCGACCACCACGGTCAGCGCGAGCAGCACCATATGGGTGGCGCTGAGGCCGAGCTGGAGCGGTCCGGGCAGCCAGATGGAGGCCAGGGCGATGGCCGGGATGGTCAGCCCGATGCTGGCCATGGCCGACCCGAGGGCGAGGTTGAGGCTGGTCTGCACGCGTTCGCGGTGGGCGGCCCGGACCGCGGCGAGGGTCTCGGGCAGCAGCACCAGAAGGGCGATGAAGACACCGACGACCGCCTGCGGAAGCCCGGCGGCCGCCACGCCGGACTCGATCGTCGGCGAAACGGATTTGGCGTCGCCGACGACGGCGACGAGCGCGATCAGCAGCATGGCGACGCTGAGCGCGGTCGCGCCCCGGCCGGGCAGCGGCGCGTGCTGCTCTTCCTCCCTGAGCCGGCCGTCCTGGGTGAGCGGCAGGAAGTACTCGCGGTGCCGGACGGTCTGTACGGCGACGAACAGCCCGTACAGGATGAGGGACGCGACGGCGGCGAAGGTGAGCTGTGCGGTGGAGAACTCGGGGCCCGGTCTGCCGATGGTGAAGGTCGGCAGCACCAGACTGAGGGTTGCCAGGGTCGCGACGGTGGCGAGGGCGGCACCGGAACCTTCGGCGTTGAAGACGGCGACGCGGGAACGGACCGCGCCCACCAGCAGGGACAGTCCGACGATGCCGTTGCAGGTGATCATCACGGCGGCGAAGACGGTGTCGCGGGCGAGTGCGGACGTCTTGGGGCCGCCGTCCACCATCAGGGTGACGATCAGGGCCACCTCGATGATGGTCACGGCGACGGCCAGGACGAGTGAGCCGAACGGTTCGCCGACCCGGTGGGCGATCACCTCGGCATGGTGGACGGCGGCGAGCACGGCGCCCGCGAGACAGAGCGCGACGACGCCGACGGCGAAGGCCGGCAGCACCCGCCCCCAGCTCAGCACCAGCGCTACCGCCGCGACGATCGGCACGACCACGGTCCACTGGGTAGCCAGGGACCGGACCGTCGCGCTCGTGTTCATGAGCCACACGCTGCCAGAGGTGGCCGGGGCTCGCTCGACGGACGGTGCCGGGGCACCGACGTTCACAGGGCCCTGTGGTGCCCCTCCCAGTACGGGTCGCGCAGTCGCCGCTTGTACAGCTTGCCGTTGGGGTCGCGCGGCATCGTGTCGATGAAGTCGACACTTTTGGGGTGTTTGTATCCGGCCAGCCGGTCGGCGCAGCGGGTGAGGATCTCGGCGGCCAGCCGACCGTCCGGGTGGTGTCCTTCGGCCGGTTCGACGACCGCCTTGACCTCTTCGCCCCAGTCGGCGTGCGGTATGCCGAAGACGGCGGCATCGGCGACGGCCGGGTGGCTGAGGAGTGCGGCCTCGATCTCGGCGGGGTAGATGTTCACCCCTCCCGAGATGATCATGTCGATCTTGCGGTCGCGGAGGAAGAGATAGCCGTCCTCGTCGAGGATGCCCAGATCACCGACGGTGAAGAAGTCCCCGATGCGGTTCTTCTCCGTCTTGGCCCGGTCCTTGTGGTAGCTGAAGCCGCCGGTGCTCATCCTCATGTAGACGGTGCCGAGCTCGCCCGGCGGGAGGCGGTTGCCGTCGTCGTCGAAGACGGCGAGTTCACTGATCGGCCAGGCCTTCCCGACCGTACCGGGCTTCTTCAGCCAGTCCTCGGCAGTGGCGAACGCGCCGCCGCCCTCGCTGGCCGCGTAATACTCCTCGACGCACGGGCCCCACCAGTCGATCATGGCGCGTTTGACATGGTCGGGGCACGGGGCCGCGCCATGGATGGCATGGCGCATCGAGGTGACGTCATACCGCTCCTTCACCTCGTCGGGCAGGGCGAGGAGGCGGTGGAACTGGGTGGGCACCATGTGCGTGTGGGTGCAGTGGTGCGCGTCGATGACCCGCAGCATCTCCTGCGGCGCCCATTTGTCCATCAGGACGAGGCGGTGCCCGATGTGCAGGGCGGCCCCCGCGAACTGGAGCACGGCGGTGTGGTAGAGCGGCGAGCAGACCAGATGGACGTTGTCGTCGAACGGCTTGATGCCGAAGATGCCGAGGAAGCCGCCGAGATGGCTTTCCTCGGGGAGCCTGCCCGAGAGCGGGCGGCGAATGCCGCGCGGGCGTCCTGTGGTGCCCGAGGTGTAGTTCATGACCCAGCCGAGGCTGCGGTCCTCGGGCGGTGCGTCGGACTGCTCCGCGAGCAGTTCCGCGTACGGGCGGAAGCCGTCGACTGCGCCGACGGCGTAGCGGTGGCTCACGGGCAGTTCCGCCTCGTCGGCGGCGGAGGTCGCCGCGTCGGTGAACCTCTCGTGCGCGATGAGCACCTTGGCGCCGGAGTCGGAGACGATCCAGGCGATCTCGGGGCCGACGAGGTGGTGGTTGACGGGGACGAGATAGAACCCTGCCTGGGAGGCGGCGAGGTACGCGGTGAAGAATTCGACGCCGTTGGGGAGGACCACGGCGAACGCGTCGCCCTGCCGGAGCCCGGCCGCGCGCAGCCCGTGGACCAGGCGGTTGGCCGCGGCGTGCAGCCGGCCCGCGGTCCAGGTCTCGTCGTCGGGGGCGACCAGGATCGTACGGTCGGGGTCGGCGGTGGCCTGGGCCCAGAAGCCGTTGGGCGGCTGGTTCATGCGGCGCTCCGTCCGGCGATGCGGTTGATCCGGTCCACGGCGCGTTCGAAGCCGCGGGTCAGGTCGTCGAAGACGGCCTGCACGCTGCGTTCGGTGTTCATTCTTCCGACGATCTGGCCAACGGGGGTGCCCAGCAGTGGGCCGGTCTCGTACTTCTGGATACGGGAGACCGCCTCGGCGACCAGCAGCCCCTGGAGCGGCATGGGCAGGGGGCAGGGGCCGGACGGGTCGTCCCAGGCATCGGTCCATTCGGTACGGAGCTGGCGTGCGGGTTTGCCGGTCAGGGCGCGCGAACGGACGGTGTCACCGGAGCCCGCGGCAAGGAGCTTGCGGGTCAGTGCGCGGGAGTGGAGGTCGGCCTCCTCGGTGGTCAGCCAGAGCGAGCCGAGCCAGACGCCCTGGGCACCGAGGGCGAGTCCGGCGGCGATCTGCTGTCCGCTGCCGATGCCTCCGGCGGCGAGGACGGGAAGAGGTCCCACGGCGTCGACGACGTCCGGGACGAGGACCATGGAGGCGATCTCTCCGGTGTGACCGCCCGCTTCGTATCCCTGGGCGACGACGATGTCGATGCCCGCGTCGGCATGGTGCCGGGCGTGTTTGGCGCTTCCGGCGAGGGCGGCCACGAGGACGTTCCGGTCGTGGGCACGTTTCACGACGTCCGCCGGGGGCGAGCCGAGGGCGTTGGCGAGGAGCCTGATGGGGTAGTCGAAGGCGACGTCGAGCTGGTTGCGGGCGACCTGCTCCATCCACCCGGTGATGCGCCAGCCGGATGCCTGGCCCTCGGCGAGTTCGGGGACGCCGTACTTGGCGAGGGTGTCCTGGACGAACTGGCGGTGTCCGGGCGGGATCATCGCCTCCACATCGGCCTCTGTCACCCCTTCCACCTTCTTCGCGGGCATGACGACGTCGAGGCCGTACGGCTTGCCGTCGGTGTGCTCCTGCATCCAGTCGAGGTCACGTGCCAAGTCGTCGGGGGCCGTGTAGCGGACCGCGCCGAGTACGCCGAATCCGCCGGCCCTGGTGATCGCCGCGGCCACCGCCGGGAAGGGCGTGAAGCCGAAGATGGCGTGTTCGACTCCCAGTTTCTTGCTCAGCTCCGTCTCCATGGGCGGCAGGATGCCGCAGTCGGACATCCGAAGGAAGGGATTTTCTGATGCAGTGTCAGATTCTTTGTGGCGCCGGAGGGCCTCCGGGACGGCAGGGGTGACAGTAATCTCTGCGGCGGCAGGAAGTTTCATCGTAGGACTGGATGACGAAAGTTACTTTCAACCGGTAGGAAGGGGTTCCGGATGACCGAGGACGCAACCGGCAGAGGGATCAGCCGACGCAGGCTGAGCGGCGGGATGCTCGCACTGGGCGGAGCACTCGCCCTGGCACCGATTCCCTTCGCGGAGACGGCATCGGCCATGGAATCAGGGGCGGGAACGTCGGGGACGTCGGGAGCAAGCGCCGTGGACGCTTGGGATGCGACTGGCGACGAGCGGCCGACGCTGCGGCGCGGTTCCGCCGCCCGCGCCGGACTGTTGCAGGGACCGCTGGACCAACTGGTCGAAGAGGCGGAACGGTTCCTCTCCGCATCCCCCAAACACCCCTGGTACGCGGGCGCGGTGCTGCTCGCCGGGCGCGGTGGCACGGTGGCGCTGCACCGGCCCATCGGCAAGGCCGTACGGTACGCGGCCTACGACGAGAAGACCGACACCGGGGTGGAGTTCCCGGCGGACCAGCAGATCGCGATGGCCGAGGACACGGTCTTCGACCTGGCGTCGGTGTCGAAACTGTTCACTTCGATCCTGGCCGTGCAGCAGATCGAGCGCGGGGCACTGGAACTGGAGGCGAAGGTCGCCTCGTATCTCCCCGACTTCGCGGGAGGCGGCAAGCAGGACGTCACGATCCGTCAACTGCTCACGCACACGTCGGGATTCCGTGCCTGGATCCCGCTCTACAAGCAGCCGACCCGGGACGGCAAGCTGCGGCTGCTGTGGAACGAGGTACCGGCCAATCCGCCTGGCACGGTGTACCTCTACTCCGACCTCAATCTCATCTCGCTGCAACTGGTCCTGGAGAAGATCACCGGACGCACCCAGGATGTACTGCTCCGCGATGAGATCACCGGGCCACTCGGGATGCACCGCACTCGCTACAACCCGCCTGCCGCCTGGAAGCCGAAGATCGCGGCCACCGAGGACGCCCGGCTGCCCTGGTCCGGCCTGGACCGCGGGCTGGTCTGGGGCGAGGTGCACGACGAGAACGCGTACAGCCTGGACGGGGTGGCGGGCCACGCCGGAGTGTTCTCTTGCGCCTGGGACCTCGCGGTCCTCGCCCGTACGCTGCTCAACGGCGGCGTCTACGGACGCGCGAGGATCCTCTCCGAGGAGTCGGTGGATCTCCTGTTCACCGACTTCAACACCGCGTTCCCCGGAGATGCCCACGGGCTCGGCTTCGAGCTCTACCAGCACTGGTACATGGGGGCGATGGCCACCCCGAGCACAGCGGGCCATACCGGCTTCACCGGGACGAGCCTGGTCCTCGATCCGACGACCGACTCGTTCCTGATCGTGCTCGGCAACTCCGTTCATCCGGTGCGCACATGGCGCTCCGGAAGCGCACCTCGGGTCGCCACCGCGAACCAGATGGCGCGGGCGGTGGCGGTGCGCCCCGCCCAGGGCCGTACCGCCTGGTTCTCGGGCATGGCGAGCGCCGCCTCCGCCACGCTCACGCTGCCCGCTGTGCGTCCGGCGTCCTCGCGTGCCGCGCTGAGCTGCGCGGTGTGGTGGGACACCGAGCCGGGCTCCGACTTCCTCTTCCTGGAAGCCTCGTCGGACGCCGGGACGACCTGGCAGCCGGTGCCCTTCACCACCGTACCGACGGCATCCGGATCCCACCGGGCGGAGCCGGAACCGCATCCGGGGGGCTCCGTCTCCGGCTGGTCGGGCCGGGTCTGGCACCGCCTCGACGCGGACCTGGCCGCCTGGCAGGGCAAGGAGGTGCGGCTGCGGTGGCGGTACACCACCGATCGGCTGTACGTCGGGCGCGGGGCGTACGTGGACGGCATCCGGGTCGAGGACGACGGCCGGACCGTCTTCCACGACGGCAGGTCCGGCGACGCCGGGCGCATCGAGGCGAACGGGTGGACGGTGTCCGCGGACTGAGAACGGCTGCCGGCCGGTTCGGACCGGCCGGCAGCCGCTGGTTCGACGGGGTGGTTGCGCGTCAGGATGCCGGTACGAGCAGATGGACGGCGAGCGCGGTGATCAGCAGGGAGGATGCCAGGGCGGTGACGAGTCGCCCCCGGCCGCCGGTGAGTACCCGACCGAGCAGCACTCCCCCGCCGGCCAGCAGCACCTGCCAGCCCGCGGACGCGGCGAAGGCCGCGAGGACGAACACGGCCTGCTCCAGTCGGTCCGGGGCGGCGTCGGTCGCCCGGCTGCCCAGCACCAGCGCCGTGAAGTAGACGACGGTGGCGGGGTTCAGCAGGGTCATCCCGGTCAGCCCCAGATAGGCGCGCGCGGGGCTGAGCGGGGTCCGGTCGGACCCGGACACCGAATGCCGCCTGCGGTACTGGCCGATCGCAGTAGTGGCGCTCCACAGCGCCAGGACGACGAGCACCATCGCCGAGGCCCAGCGCAGCGGCAGGGCGACCGGCTCGATGACACGGGTGAGTGAGGAGCCTCCGACGACCGCGGTCAGCGCATACAGGCCGTCGGCCGTCGCGACTCCGAGCGCGGCGGCAACGCCGGTTCCGAGGGAGGTCCGGGCGGAGAGAGCCACCAGATAGGTCCCGACCGCTCCGACCGGCATGGCAATGCCCAAGCCGGCCAGCAGCCCCGCGACCAGGGCGGCGCTCACGCGGGAAGGAGAATCGGCCTCCGTTGTCGGCCGGACTGCTGCTGGACCCGCACCGGTCGAGTGGCGGGGGTCGTCGGCAGGAGGGCGGTGATCGAGTTCATGAGCAGATGGTGGGGCCGCACGGGAGCGGGGGCAACACATTTCTTTCGGGTGTGCGGCCGCATCGGCATGGGGACTCCGTGCTGCGATCCGTTGAGCCGCTACCGAGCCACGAGGCTTCTCGGTCGCGACCGAACCCGCCTACGTACGTACCACCCTGGCGTTCTACGCACCGTCGCGGCCGACCACGCCGAGCTCTTGAGAACGGAACTCGGACGCAGGCCGCTGAACCGGGCGATGCTCGCCGCGTTCGTCGAACTCGTACAGGCCACCGATGCCGGACCGGTCGCCGACATCGGCCGCGGTCCCGGGCGGGTGACGGGACATCTGCAGTCCCTGGGACTGACCGCACGCGGCATCGACCTCGAGGTCGACACCTCCCTGCTCGACGCCCCCCAGCCGCCGCTCAGCGCCGGTCTCGACCAGCGCGCCTGAGCCGCATCGCGAGCGTCGGCTCGCCTCCATCAGTGTCACCGACACCGTCTACGCCCACGCCCGACGCCCATTCCAGCTCCAGGCCATCGACACCCTCGGCGCCCCGCCGAACACCAAGACCGGTGGGGTCGTCCGCGGAGAACTGCCGGCCGGCGGCTCTCGTCCGCCGACGTTGCCGTCAACCACCCCGGAACTCGCTGTTCCTCGCAGCCCGGCCCGCTGTCCGGCTCAGGCGGATGCGGGGGCAGGCACAGCGGCCGGCGCTGTCGACTCCCGTACGACCAGGCGCGGCCGGATGAGCAGCGAGCGCCCGGCCACCGGCGCCGAGTCGATCCGGGCCCTCAGCTGCTGGAACGTCTCGGCAGCCATCTCCGGAAGCGGCTGGCGGACCGTGGTGAGTGGCGGTTCGAAGAGGTCGGCGAGCAGGATGTCGTCGAAGCCGACCACCGAGACATCCTTTCCGGCGGTGCGCCCGGCGTCCTTCGCGCCCCGGCAGATCCCGATCGCGTACATGTCGTTGATGGCGACGAACGCGCTGGGCGGGCGCGGTCCGGACAGCAACTCCCGGGCTGCGTTACGGCCCAGCTCGGCGGCGTCCTTGTCGCCGAACTCGGTGGTGTCGGCGCCCGGCCAGACTACCGCGTCGGCCGGGTCGAGCCCCGCGGACTCCAGGGCCGCGCGGAAGCCGCGCAGTCGCTCACGGCGGTTGACGCTGTTGACCGAGCCGGAGACGAACGCGAGGCGTCGATGGCCCAGTTCGACGAGATGACGCGTGGCGAGCTCGGCGCCCATCGCGTTGTCCACACTGATGCTGGCCAGCGACGGGGGTCACCCGCCTGGGCGGTGCGGTCGAAAGCGACCATCTTCAGACCGCGGCTGAGCAACGGCGCCACATGGTCGAGCGACGGCAGTGAGGAGCAGAGCACCACTCCGCTCACCCCGTCGGCCAGCAACTCAGGTCCGCTGTCGTGCTGGATCTCGACCGGCGCGGCCTGACCGTCGTCTCCGCCGATCCCGGCGTGAGCGCCGCGCCCACCGCCCGGGGCATCCGGATCACGGCGGACACCACTGAACTCCACGGTGCAACCCTCACCCTGACCTTGAAGAGGAGCTAGACCCTTGTTGTTCGACATGCCCCTGGAGCGGCTGCGCGAGTACCGGCCGGAGCCGGAGGAGCCCGCGGATTTCGACGCGTTCTGGGCGAAGACGCTCGCCGAGACCGGCCGCCACGGCCTGGACGCCGAGTTCGTCCCGTACGACGCCGGGTTCGCGACCGTCGACGTGTTCGACGTGACGTTCCGCGACTGGGGCGGGCAGCCGGTGAAGGCGTGGCTGATGCTGCCGCGCGTCCGCTCGGGCCCGCTGCCCGCGGTGGTGCAGTACATCGGCTACAACGGCGGCCGGGGCATCCCGTACTCCTGGCTGACCTGGAGCTCCCTCGGCTACGCGCATCTGGTCATGGACAACCGGGGACAGGGCGGCGGTGGCAAGAACACCGCGGACAGCCCGGACATCGGACCCGACGGCCACGGCTCCTCGTCACCGGGCTTCCTCACCCGCGGCATCGAGGATCCGTACCGGCACTACTACCGGCGGCTGATCACCGACGCGGTGCGGGCCGTCGACGCGGCCAAGGCCCATGAGGCCGTCGACGCGTCGCGGGTCGCGGCGTCGCCGGGCTGCGGGACGACGTGATGGCGGTTGTCGCCGATGTGCCCTTCCTCTGCCACTACCGGCGCGCCTCGCAGATCACGGACGCGGGCCCGTACGCGGAGATCGCCCGCTGGCTGTCCGGGCACCGCTTCCGGATCGACGAGGCCATGGAGACGCTGTCCTACTTCGACGGGGTCAACTTCGCGGCACGGGCGACCGCTCCCGCGTGGTTCTCGGTCGGGCTGATGGACAAGATCTGCCCGTCGTCGACGGTGTTCGCCGCCTACCACCGCTATGCGGGTCCGGCCGAGATCGAGGTGTTCACGTACAACGGACACGAGGGCGGCGCGGAATACGACCTGCCGCGCAAGCTCGGCGCACTGCGCGGCGTCCTCGGTCCGTAGGTACGGGAACGGGTCACCGGCCCAGCGCCGCCATCGCGGCGTTGTGGCCGGGGACCCCGCTGACCCCGCCGCCGCGCACCGCGCCCGCCCCGCACAGCAGGACGTTGGCGTGCTCCGTCTCGACACCCCACCGGCCGGTGGACTCCGTGGCGAACGGGAAGGCGAGGTCCCGGTGGAAGATATGGCCGCCGGGCAGCCGCAGATCCTGTTCGAGGTCGAGCGGGGTCTTCGCCTCGATGCACGGTTCGCCGTTCCCGTCGACGGCCAGACAGTCGGCGATCGGCTCGTCGAGATGCGCGTCGAGTTCGGCGAGCGTGGCCTCGAGGAGGGCGGCGCGCGTCGCCTCGTTGTCCGCGGCGAAGAGCCGGGCGGGCGTATGCAGACCGAAGAGGGTGAGGGTCTGGTAGCCGCGGGCGGCGAGGTCGGGGCCGAGGATCGACGGGTCGGTCAGCGAGTGGCAGTAGATCTCCGACGGCGGGGCCGTGGGCAGCCGGCCCGCAGCCGCGTCCCGGTAGGCCTCGGCCAACTGCCCGTACCCCTCCGCGATGTGGAACGTCCCGGCGAACGCCTGGCGAGGGTCGACGGAGCGGTCGCGCAGCCGGGGCAGCCGGCGCAGCAGCATGTTCACCTTCAGCTGGGAGCCCTCGGCAGGAGTCGGCGGTTCGTCGCCGAGAAGGGTGGCCAGGGCCTGCGGCGAGGCGTTCACGAGGACCCGGCGGGCGGCGACCGTCCGCTCGCCCGCGGGTGAGCGGACGGTGACCTCGGCCCATGTCCCGTCGGTCTCGATCCGGGTCGCCTCGTGGTGGACCTGGATCTCCGCCCCCGCCGTCCGGGCAGCCTGCGCGAGGGCGTCGGTGAGCGCGCCCATGCCGCCGACGGGGACGTCCCAGTCGCCCGTTCCGCCGCCGATCACGTGGTAGAGGAAGCAGCGGTTCTGGAGCAGCGACGGGTCGTGCGCGTCGGCGAAGGTACCGATCAGTGCGTCGGTGAGCACAACGCCGCGCACGAGATCGTCGGTGAAGTTCTCCTCGACGGCCGCGCCGATCGGCTCCTCGAAGAGCATGCGCCAGGCGTCCGCGTCCCCGATCCGGTCGCGGAGCGCGTCCCGGGTGGGGAGCGGTTCGGTGAGGGTCGGAAAGACCCTCTCGGCGACCTGCTGTGTCATGCCGTAGAAGCGCTGCCAGGCCTCGTACTCGCGCTCCCCACCGGTGAGGGCGGCGAAGGACTCCCGGGTGCGGTCCCCGCCGACGAGCAGTCCGGTGGCTCGCCCGCCACGGAAGGTCGGGGTGTACGAGGAGACGGTCCGCTTCCGTACGGCGAAGTCCAGCCCGAGATCGCGGACGATCTTCTGTGGCAGCAGGGACACGAGATAGGAGTAGCGCGACAGCCGTGCGTCGATCCCGTCGAAGGGACGGGTCGAGACGGCCGCTCCCCCGGTGGTGCCCAGGCGTTCGAGGACCAGGACGGACTGTCCGGCGCGGGCGAGGTAGGCGGCGGCGACCAGTCCGTTGTGGCCGCCGCCCACGATCACTGCGTCATAGGTGTCAGGTGCGGGCATGGCCCTTGGTAACACAGGATGATCGCCGTCGACCAGAGGCGGTGGCCCGGGATTCCCCGGTCAGTGCGGGGGCATGCCCCGCTGCTGACGCAGCGCCGCGACCCTTCGGTACAGCTCGACCGCCTCGGTGCCCCGGCCGAGCTGTTCGAGGCAGTGCGCCTCGTCATTGCGGCTGGCGAGCGCGTCGGGGTGATCGGCTCCGAGGACGCGCTCGCGAGCCTCCGAAACCGTCCGGTAGACGGTGAGGGCTTCGGCCCAGCGGCCCAGCCAGCCGAAGCCGACGGCGACCTCACGGCGGCTGATGAGGGCGTCGGGATGGTCGGGGCCCAGGACTCGTTCCCGGATCGCGCACACGTCGCGTGCTTCGGTGAGGGCTTCCTCCCAGCGGGCCAGCCGCCCCAGGTTGACGCCGAGGCCGTGGCGGGCCCGGAGCGTCTCGGGATCGGCGGGGCCGTTCACCCGGGTCCGGTCGGCGACGAGCGCACGGTAGAGCTCCAGGGCCTCCGCGCTGCGGCCGAGTCTGCCGAGACTGATGCCGACCTCGTAGCGGGCCGAAAGCGTGTCGGGGTGGTCGGCGCCAAGGGTTCGCGCGCGGCCCTCAGTGACTTCCCGGTAGGTCTGCAGGGCATCCGTCCAGCGCCCCAGCCGGCCCAGGGTGTATGCGACTTCATAGAGGGTGACCAGGGTGTCGGGGTGGCTCGCGCCGAGCAACCGGGCGCGGGCATGCGCCACGTCGCGGGCCATCCGGTACGAATCCTCCAGGCGCCCGAGCCTGCTGAGGTTGAACGCGAGGTTGTGGCGGCAGCGGAGGGTATCGGGGTGATCGGGGCCCATCGTCCGTTCCCGGGAGACAAGCACCGCGGCGTACACCTGGTGGGCCTCGAAGTGGCGGCCGAGCCGGCCGAGGACGTATGCCATTTCCTGCCGGGCGGCGAGGGTCTCCGGGTGGTCGGGGCCGAGAATGCGCTCGCGGCCCTCGGCGACCCGCCCGAATTCGCGCAGCGCGTCGGCGGCGCGCCCGGTACGGCTGAGGGTGAACCCCACCTCGTACCGGCTGGAGAGGGTGTCGGGGTGCTCGGGGCCGAGGGCGTGCTCGCGTTCGGCGGCGACCGCGCGGTGCACCTCACCGGCCTCCTCCCAGTGACCGAGCCGTCCCAGGTTGAGGCCCGCGCTGTGCCGGTTGGCGAGGGTGGAGAGCAGCTCCGGGGAGGGGGTGGGCCGCTCGGGCCGGGCGGGCAGCAGCCCGCCGGTCAGGGCCCTCAGGTCGGTGCCGGTGGTCCACTCGCCGGTCAGGCCCGCGGAGTGGTCGGGCGGGGCGAGACCGAGCTGCATGGCGCCGGACGCCTTGTGGCCAATGGTCATGCCCCAAGTCCAGGACGGCAGCCGGGGTTCGCCATCGGGCGGCTGCTGTCCCGGACGTACAACGGGGACCGGCGGGGCGAGCCGGACACGCCCCGTCGGCAGTGCGGTTCCGGACGACAGAAGACGCTGCTGTTCACCGGTGCGTCCGACGGCGATCCGCTGCCGCAGGTCGCCCGCGTCGGCGGGCCGCTCCTCCGGGGTCTTCGCCAGCAGCTCCAGGACGACGCGGTCGAAGAAGCCGGGGAGTTCGGCACGGTGGGTACGCAGCGGTTCCGGCTGGGTGTCGCGGTGTCCGACGAGGACGGCCCAGGCGTCGTCGAGGTCGAACGGCGGAACCCCTGTGGCGATCTCGTAGAGGACGCAGCCCAGCGAGTAGAGGTCGCTGCGGTGGTCGACCTGGCTGCCGCTGATCTGCTCGGGCGACATGTAGTGCGGGGTGCCCATGGCGATGCCAGTACCGGTCAAGCGGGAGGTGAAGCCGATGTCGTGGCCGAGCCGGGCGATGCCGAAATCGCAGATCTTCACCGTGCCGTCGGCCAGCCGCATGATGTTGGCGGGCTTGAGGTCGCGGTGGATGATGCCCTGCTGGTGGGTGTAGCCGAGGGCGTCGGCGACCTGCTCGGCGATGTCGACGATGTCCGGGACCGGCAGCGGATGCTGCTTGTTGTCCTCCAGGAGCTGGCTGAGGTTACGGCCGTCGAGGAGCTCCATCACCAGGTAGAGGACGCCCTCGTACTCACCGAAGTCATGGACGACGGTGACACCGCGGTGCTGGAGGGCGGCGGCCACCCGTGCCTCTCTGCGGAACCGTTCGCGCAGGATCCGGGTGAACGACTGGTCGTGCTGGGGCCCCACAGGCTTGAGGCATTTGACGGCCACGTGGCGGCCCAGCGACTCGTCGCGGGCGCGCCACACCTCGCCCATGCCTCCGCGCCCGATCAGATCGAGCAGCCGGTACCGGCTCTGGATCAGCCTGGTGTCCGCCATCGCGTGCTGTCGCCCCCGTCGCCTCGCCTATTGCTGCGCCCTCCCCGGCCCGTCCAGTATGGCTGTCCGGCTACGGAGTTTGGAGGGGGTGGGGCGGCTGCCGGGACCGAGTCGTTCCATCGCCTTCAGAATGTGGCGGGGCGGGAGTTGCCAGCGCAGCCGTGAGGGGATGCAGCGCAAGGCCGTGCCGGTGGCGCGCAGCCGCCGGTCGACGGTGCGCGGGGGCGGCGCGGTCCTGCCGTAGAGCTCATGGGCGTAAGGGGGCAGTGACTGATAGGCGAGTGCTGCGACACACCGCCAGAGGAGTTCGCGCGCCGGTAGCAACAGCGCGGGGACGGGTGGCCGGCGGAGGAAGGAGTCGACATCGAACGCCTCAGCTCCCGCGGCGAGCTCGGGGCGCACCCGGTCGAAGTAGTCGGCGAGCTGGTCGGTGGTCGCGGGTACGCCGTCGGGGTCGAGGCCCACCAGGCGGGCGCTGGTTCGGTGTTCGTCGATGTAACGGTCGGCCTGGGCGGCGCTGATCCTCTGGCCGGAACGGAGCTGCACCTGGAGGTAGGAGTCGACCTCGGCGCAGTGCACCCAGAGCAGCAGCTCTGGTTCGTCGACGCCGTACGTCTCGCCGGTCGCCGGGTCGGTGGCCTTGAGCAGCCGGTGGATCCGGCGGACGCGGGCGCCCGCCTTTTCGGCGGCTTCGGTGGTGCCGTAGGTGAGGGTGCCGACGAAGCCGGCGGTGCGCATCAGCCGCCCCCAGGCGTCCGTGCGGAAATCGGAGTTCTGCGTGACGCCGCGGACGGCGCGCGGGTGCAGCGCCTGGAGGTAGAGGGCACGCACCCCGGCGATCCACATCATCGGGTCGCCGTGCAACTGCCAGGTGACGGATTCAGGACCGAAGAGCCCCGGGTCGGCTTCCACCATGACTGCTCGTACCTCCCGCTCGGCCGCGTACGCAGGTATGGCGTACGCACCCACAGGATGCGCTGTGACCGGGCTGACGCTCCAGACCCCGCTCCGGCTCGGTCACACCCCGGCGCCGACGCTCTATTCGACGGAGTCGCCACCTACGCCATGGTCACCGGCACCGTCTTCGCCCTTCCGCTGCTGCCCGCGACCATCCGAGCGACCACCCACGCACCCGCCGACGTCCTGCTCTCCGCCACCTTCCTCGGCCTTCTGCCGTCCGCTCTCGGCGCCGTGATCCGGGGCTGCGCCGTCGCCCGCCTGCCGCAGGCCTCCACCGCGGCCCTCTGTCCGGTGCTGCCCGTGGCACCCGTGCGGCGGCGCTTTTCACCGCTGTTCACGCAGCACCGTGAGGCGGCGTTTGTACTCGTCCTCGTCGATCTCCCCGCGGGCGAACCGTTCTGCGAGCAGGTCTTCGGCTCTTCGGCTTCCCCAGGCTGCCTCATCGGGGCGCGGACCGGGCTGGTAGCTGCGGCGGGTGCGTGTGAGGTAGTGAATGAGGGCGACGACCCCGACGATCACCAGCGACCAGAAGACAACCATGATCACGGCCATGAAGAACCATCCACCCCAGCCCCAGCGGCCGTCGTACCACATCATGCCGGTCACCTTCTTTCGGTCGGACCGACCGCCGACAGTTCCAGGGTGGCGCGGCGCGGCGCCGGTGAGGAGAGGAAATATGGGCCCTGCCGGGGGGCTGAACGGCCCGTACCGATCTGCACGGGGGCGGTCGCTGACGACAGCGCGATCAAGGCGTGGGCCTCACGTGCCTCGGCACGTGGGAGTGAGCGACACATCGACGGCCCCCACACGTGGCCGGCCCGATGTGTCAACGCATCGGCCCTGCGTGGTCCTCGCGTCAGTCGTGGGGGACGATGGCGATAGGACAGCGCGCGTGATGAACGGCGGCCTGCGCCACGGGGCCGAGGTGTGGTGCCAGGGGTCGGCGGTGCCGGCGTCGGCCGACGACCAGCAGATCGGTACCCTCGGCGGCCCGCACGACAGCCTTGGCGGGGCTCACAAGTGCCGTGCTGTCGGTGACGTCCACCTGCGGGAACCTGTCACGCCAGGGGTGGAGGGCCTGGCTGAGGAGCTTGTGTGCGTCCTGAACGATTCCTTCCGCCACGTCATGGTCCACGCCCCAGGGCACGTATGCGTCCACCGGCAGGCTCCGGCCGTGGGCAACCCGAAGAGGCATGCCTCGCGCAGCAGCGGTCTCGAAGGCGAATTGGAGCAGGTCGTCGCAGGGCCCGTGCAGTTTGAGCGCCACCACCACGCCGCCTGTTCCAGTCCGAGTGGGCTGTGTGCCGTCCTCGCCCGTGCTGGATCGCACCAGGACCACCGGACGCTCGGCGTGTGCCACGACGGGCATGCTGATGTCGCCGAGGAAATAACTCTCGACGGGCGTCAGCCCCCGCGAACCGAGCACGATCATCTCGGACTCCGATGCCGCTCGCAGAAGCGCGTGCTCGGCATCGTCGGCGACCAGGCTGCCGACGACGGGGAGCCCCGGGTGGTGTGCCTGGAGCTCCGTCCGCGTGTTGCGCACGATCCGCCTCGCCCAGTAATTCTGATCCATCTCGGCGGGAATGCGGGTCGGTTCCGGCACCAGCAGAGGCCACGCGTGCAGCAGGCGCAGCGTGAGCTTGCGCCTCTCGGCTTCGTCGGCGGCCCAACGAGCAGCGGCCAGGCTCTCGGGTGACCCGTCGAGGCCAACAGTGACGCATGGCTCCATGACGACTGCCTCCGTCTCGTAAGAAGCCGGAACGAGGGTGTGGGAGCCGCTTTTCCGCACTGCTGTGACCCATGTGCCCCGCGGTCCAGGGCATGGAGTACGACGGCAGGTGATCGACGGGGTGAGCACCTACGCAGACACCCCGGGCACGGTTTCCCTTGACGATAAGTACCCCAGATCCTCCGGTGACGCATGCGGAACCCTGCGGGGCGAGTGCCGTGGGACCCGCGGAGCAGTACCTCACGCCCCAGGCAGTGAACGGCCTGGAGCGATGTCTGTCCGTCCGCTGAGGCGGCACCGGCCGTGGTGCCCAACTCGTGCTCCGCTTCAGCGAGACGTCGACCGGCCTGAACGGCGAAGCACGCCAAGGGCTGTCCCGTAATCCGTGGCGGGCGCACGCACGGCACGGCAGCGACAGCGGAGGCGATCCATGCGTGCCCGGAACTCGCGGCCGCGAGTGGTCGACGAGACGGAGAAACCGATCCGGTCGCCGACCTGTCTCACCGATCGCATCGTTCCGAATCCGCGCGCCGAGGCCCGTTCGGCCCTGACGCTTGACTTCGACCACGGCCTCCTCCGTAACGTCGTCCCATGTCGCACGAAAAAGACTCGAGCGGGCCCGGAAAGCTGCCACGCCCGGTGTACGAGCGCGAGCTGTACCGGCTCCAGATCGAGCTCGTGAAGCTCCAGGAATGGGTTCGGGCCGAAGGCGCACGGCTCGTCGTGGTGTTCGAGGGGCGTGATGCGGCGGGCAAGGGCAGCACGATCAAGCGCGTCACCGAGCTCCTCAATCCCCGGGTGGCACGAATCGTCGCGCTGCCGCAGCCCACTGAGCGCGAGCGCAGCCAGTGGTATTTCCAGCGCTACGTCGAGCATCTTCCAGCCGCAGGGGAAGTGGTCCTGCTCGACCGAAGCTGGTACAACCGCGCGGGCGTCGAGCGCGTCATGGGTTTTTGCACCATGGAGGAACACCAGCGGTTCCTTCGCCAGTGCCCGATCTTCGAGCGGATGCTGGTCGAGGACGGAATCCTGTTGCGCAAGTACTGGTTCTCGGTGAGTGACGCGGTGCAGGAGCAGCGACTCCGGCGTCGGCTGGAAGATCCCACCCGTCGGTGGAAGCTCTCGGCGCTGGACGTGGAATCGATCAGCCACTGGGAGGCCTATTCGCGGGCGAAGGACGAGATGTTCATCCATACGGACATCTCGGAAGCTCCCTGGTACGTGGTCGAGAGCGACAACAAGCGCCGGGCGCGACTGAACATGATCGCCCATCTGCTGTCGACCGTGCCGTACGAAGAGGTCACCTGGCCGGCGATCGAACTGCCACGACGCCCGCCGGCCACGGGATACCAACGTCCGCCGAGGGACCTTCAGACATACGTCCCCGACCATGCGTCAGAACTGTGCGAATGAGGCGGGCACGTCTCGTTCGGTCAAGTCGCCAGAGGTATGACAGCCACTGGACAGTCAGACCGGTGAAGCAGGGTACGAGCGACCCGGCCGAGGCTGGTGCCGAGTGCCGACGCGGCGCCCTCGCGTAACCCGGCGCATGGCCGCGCTCACCGGTCGTGTCCGCGACGCCGCGAAACACGCCCTGGTCCGGGAAGGGACTGCCCCCCGGAGGAGCCCATCCGGTCCGATCAAGGGACGAACGGCCCATACGTACCGGGCAACGGTCCGCTCCATGCTGAAGACATCAACCATTCCCGCCTCCCCGGGAGACCCGCGATGCCAACCGAAGCGCTCGACGACACGACGCTGAACGGCCTCGTCGCCGATGCCACCGCTGCCCCGTCCATGCACAACGCCCAGCCCTGGCAGTTCCGCTACGGGCGCGGCAGCCGGACCCTCACCCTCTTGGCGGACCTCGACCGCGCGATGCCGGAGGCCGACCCCGACACCCGAGCACTGCACGTGGGCTGCGGCGCGGCCCTGCTGAATCTGCGGGTTTCCGCTGCTCACCGCGGCCTGGAGGCGGTCACCGCACTGCGGCCCGTCCCCTCGGCCCCGACCGTACTGGCCCACGTCCGGCTCGACAGTCACCCCGACGCCCCACGGAAGCCGGAGCACGAAGCCCTCGCCGCTCTCCACCCCGCCATCCGGGAACGGCACACCAGCCGCTACCCGTTCGACGAACAGACGATCCCCGAGGACATCCGAGGGCGCTTCGCCGACGCGGCCCGCGCCGAGGGCGCGGACTTCGCGTTCCTGACCCCGGTACATCTGGAGACCGTGCTCGAACTGATCCGGGACGCGGAGGGATACGACCGCAGGGACCCCGCACGCGAAGCCGAGCAACGGCGCTGGACCCGGGACACGAACGCCGAGGCGCCCGTCGACGGAATCCCGGACTACGCCTTCGGCCCCCGCGACGCCTCCGAACGGGCGACCGTGCGCGATTTCGCGGGCACCGCCGTCTTCGCGAGCCGGGCCCGCGTCCTGTTCGAGAACCGGCCCCAACTCGCTCTTCTGAGCACTCCGGGCGACCGTCCCGAAGACTGGCTGCGCGCCGGTCAGGCCCTGGAACGCGTCCTGCTCACCGCCACGCTCCACTCGGTGTCCACCTCCTTCGCGACGCAGCCCCTCGAATGGCCGGACCTGCGATGGATCCTGCGCGACCCCGTCTTCGGCACGGGACACGCCCAGATGATCGTCCGCCTGGGATACGGGCCCACAGGACCACGTACGCCACGTCGCCCCCTCGAACAGGTACTGACGATCGAACCGTGAGAGGGGCCGCGCTCCCGATGAATCACCTCCCAGCCAGCCTGGGGTACTCAGCGGAAGGAAGTACCTGGCCATGACCCAGCACACCAGCACCGACAAGCCACGCACCAAGCAGTGGAGCGTGCGCCTAGACCTCTTCGAGGAAGGTGACCTCACCAAGGTTCATGCCGTCCTCGACACCGGTGAGGGCTCCCTTCAGAGCCGCACCTCCGCCCAGCGCAACCCTCACGACGCACCCGTCCCCGAGATCGGCGACGAGTACGCTGCTGGCCGGGCCCTGATCGACCTCGGCAATCAGTTGCTCCGCGCCGGAAGCAGGGACACCACGCCGAACGACCTCGCCGCCCCCGAGTGACAGGTGTCCGAGTCCTCAACGGGGGCGTCAGCAGCCGGTTCGGGCTCGCTCGACGGTGAGGCCGAAGAAGTGGGCCGAGCATGAGATGCACGGGGCGTGATCGCGCATCGCCCGTACGCACAGGGCGGTCAGCTCCGCATCTGTGGAATCGCCGTCTCCCAAGACGTTCCTGAAGGAAGAACCCGAACACCGGTGACTCGGCCTGCCTGACGGTAAAGGTTCCACCTTCATCCGACGGTGTAGGGACGCATCATTTCGTTGTCTTCGTGTTCGAGCATGTGACAGTGCCAGACATACCGGCCCGCCCGGTCGAATGTCGCCTTCAGCCTCATCACGGCACCCGGGTAAGCGACTGCCGTGTCCTTGAACCCTCTCTCCCAGGGCTCGGCAGGACGGGCGGCACGGCCGCCCTGTTGCCGGTCAAGGACCTGGAACTGGACCTCGTGGACATGGATCGGGTGTGCATCCTTCGTGAGATTGTGAATCTCCCAGATCTCGGTCGCACCCAGGGCCGGATTCTCCGTGACGGGGTCGTCCCAGCGCATCGGCACAGCGGCTCCGTTGCGGTCCACGGTGCCGAGGAGCATTTGTCGGGGTCCGACGTTCGGGAGTGACGTGGAGTTCTGCTCACTGAGGGAAAGCCGTCGGGTGCGGCTCGCCTTCCCCAACGGCTCGAACGACGGCAGCGACAGTTGGGCGGGTGGGACGGTCGTGTCCGGTGCGGTGAGTGCTCCGACCGTGAGCTTCATGACCTGCCCGGTGGTGGCCGGGTCCGCCGGGGAGAAGTCCGTACCCGCCTTCCCGCCCCGGAATGCTTTGTCGGGGCCCTCGTTGATGAGATACAACTCGCTCCCGACCGGGAATGACGCGAAGTCGACGATCACGTCGGCGCGCTCGGCAGGGGCGATGAGTACCTGGTCCCGTCGTACCGGCGCGGAGAGGAAACCCCCCTCGCTGCCAATCTGCCAGAAGGGGAGGGCAGGGGCCGCGGGCCTGTGGGCGAGCGGGCGGGTGACGATCTTCAGGATCAGGAACCGCGAGTTGCATCCGTTGAGAAGCCGGAACCGGTAGCGGCGCGGTTCGACGTGAAGGGCCGGCCAGGTTCTCCCGTTGGTCACCATCGTGTTGCCGAAGAACTCGGGGTTCCAGATCGGAGGGATGTCGCTGCCCGGGATGTAGGGGCCCTTGAATCCGTCGAAGGCGGCGCGTCCGGCCGGGTAGAACAGGCTGCCGTCGACGTGGAACGACCGGTCCTGGATGGCCAGAGGGATCTCGTAATACTTCCGGCCGGGCGGATCACCGAGCCGGGGTGCGGGACCGGGCAACACTCCACCGGGAAGGTCCGCAGTTCCGCCTCGCAGAAGGTAGAACCCCGCCAGTCCGGCGTAGACATTCAGCCGCGTTATACCCAGTGCGTGATCGTGGAACCAGATGGTCGAGGCTCTCTCCGCATTGGCGTACTGGAATACTGCGTCCCCCCGGCCCCAGGCGTCGCCGAACCTGTCCTCGAACTTGTCCTTGAACTCCTCGTAGAACGAGCCGCCTTCAGCGTATCCCGCGGGAATGTCAAGCGCGTCGGGAAGATACCAGGCTTCGGTGTAGCCATCGCTCTCCTCCGAGTTCTGCCCGCCATGCAGGTGCGTCACGATCGGCACCGGGCCCGTGTACGGTCCGGGTGTCGAGCGGAATCCGGGACGTGAGTCCCGGGCCGACGCTCCGCCCGGAGGGTTCGCCCAGTGCAGGGTGGGGTCGACGGTCAGCAGGTGCGGCAGGTAACGGCCTTTGTGGTCCCGCAGTTGGTTTTTCCACCTCACCCGCACAGGCGTTCCGAAGCGGGCCTCGATGGTGAAGGCGGGGTAGTGGAAGCTGTCCGAATGCAGAGTTGAGCCGTACCCCCATACGGTCGTCGCCGGCAGGCCGGGGGGCAGCACCTGCTGCTGGAACTGTCGCACGCCGATCACGTAGTGGTCGATGCGATCACCGACGTCGCCCTCGGCCTGCGGCATGACGGGCGGGACGACGAGCGGCGTGACGTACTTGTCCACCTTTCCCGGATCCAGGAGGCCCCCGCCAGCCGGCGCCCAGAGCCGCGAAGCCCCGTAACCGGCCGGAACGAGAGCGAGCATTCCGCCGGCCGCTGCCTGCACTACACGCCGTCTCGTGACCACCCGTGCCCTCCACCACTCGCCGGGCTGACCCCAGCCCTGCTGTCTGCTCCAGCTCTGCTCGGCGGTCAGACCGCCGATAAGTACCGAGCATCATCAGGTTGCCGCAGACGGTAAATCAGTGCGCTGCTGGATTACTCCGGACGAGGAATCACTCGACCACCGCCGACAGCCCACACGGAGCGACGACCGCAGAGGCCTGATGGGACGACGACTCGTGCGTATGGGTGCTGGTTGCACGAACCCCGCCCCGGGCGCAGTGGCTGTGCGCGCGTCCGATTCCTCCCGCATCCTGGAAAGGTAAGGGGAGGCCACGGAGGGAGTGGTGGGGATGCGGATCGTTGTGGACCTCACGCGCTGCCAGGGCTATGCGCAGTGCGTATTCCTCGCGCCGAAGGTGTTCGAGCTACACGGTGAAGAGGGATTGCTGTACGCCCCGGCCGTCCCGGAGGACCAGGGCGAGCGCGTGCGCCAGGCCGCGGCGGCGTGCCCGGTCCAGGCCATCCTCGTCGGCGAAGAGGTGAGCGCCGGTGCCCGGTGATCTGC
>NZ_JBLVKW010000064.1:0-5321 GCF_048270745.1 Streptomyces sp. NPDC056231
GTACGACAGCGGGAAGCGGAAGTACAGCCACACGCAGTGGGAGATGATCTCCACCGGATACCGGTGCCCCTTGTACGACGGCGCGGTGTCCACGAGAAGCCCCTCCCACGATGACCCGAAGATCATCTCACTGGGCCAGGCCAACGTGACAGTGCCGTCCCCGCCCAGCGCCACCGCGAGCGCCACATCGAGCAGGATCTTGCCCGGATCATGCACTGCCCGCGTCCTGCGCCACGGCGCCAACGCCGCTGATATCGCCGTATCCAGGCCGCTCTTGTGGACCGTCTCCACCAACAACGCGGCCCCGGCCTGTGAGACCGCTCCGCGGCCACCACCCTCGACACGGACACGGGGGTACGACCCGATACTCTTCTTCACCTGAGGAGTGCAGCTTTCCTGACGACGAACAGGACCCTAGACAAGCCTCATCGTCCCAGGTCAGAGGCACTCCTCGCTTATTTGATCAAGCCTCGGACACTCACACTCGCGAAGCGCGAGGCTAGTACCAGAACGCCTTGACGACGGCGCGGTGTGCAGCGGCCGCGCGGCCGTAGAAGTCCCGAAGGCCGGTGTGGTGGGCAAGGTAGTTCTCCTTGGCCGCGCCTTCCGGGTCCTCCCACTGGGCGTACGGCGCGGTGAGTTTGGCCCCCTCCACCTGCCAGAGAGCTTCGAAGGAGGCCCCGGCGAGCAGGTCTGCGACCGTGGCGACCCGGTCCGGGTCGAGGATGACGAATGGCGGTTGCTGGTCCATGTAGGCGGGGACGATCCGACCCCCGTAGATCGGCAGATCCCATGATGTAGTCCCGCCGACGAGCGTGGGCCCTGCCAGGTAGAGGTCGTTGAGGGGGCCGAAGTCCTTGGCTATGGATTCCGCGATGCCTGCCGCGTACTCGGTCTCATGGTTGTCCCAGGCCGCGCCCATGAACTCCTCCAGTGAGGCATGGTCGTCCCGGATCTCATCTTCTGCCACCGCTCGAAGGTGAAGGTGAAAGCTCATGTCTCGGTCTCCTCGTGACTGCCTGCCTTGATCTTGCATGACGGCCCGTCGGGTGCGGACTGGCTGCGGGAGTGCAGGTGGCCCGGCTGTCGCGTCGAGTGGGCTCCGGGTTCCACGGCTCCGGTGGGGTGATGCTGTTTGGAGGGACGGGAAGCTGCTGGGCAACCGGGGTTCGGCAGGGCATGGAGCCGTCATCTTCACCTGAGGAGTGCAGCATTCCTGACGACGAACAGGACCCTAGACAAGTCCCATCGCCCCAGGTCAGAGGCACTCCACGCTTGTTTGATCAAACTTCGGACGCCCACACTCGCGAAAGTGCGAGGTTAGAGCGCGCAGAGAATCAACGCCGTCGCTGCACGAAAGCAACCTTCGTCTGAGATCGTGTTTGAGATCTCGCGTTGTGGTCGGCTAGCCGGAGACCAGCAATGCTCTCCGGCACCCGACCACACGCATGCACGAGAGAATCGTCTGGTGACTGTATCTATCGACCGTAGTAGGTCCCTTGAGGAGCTTGAACGTGATCGCTGGCAGGCACCCCCGCCTGACGCCACCCGTCTCATTGCGACGGCGCATGCCCTGCGGAGTCGGCCGGTCGGAACTCTGACCGTTGAGGACCTACGCCTGCTGATCGGGCAGGACATTGGGCTGTCGGTGCTTCTTCCGCTCGCCGTGGAGGTGCTTCGTGACAACCCGCTGGCCGAAGGCGACATGTACGAGGGCGACCTGCTGTGCGCGGTCGTGACCAGGAACTCAGCTGTCTGGAGCGCTTATCCGGAACTTGCGAGGCAACTGACCTTCATCGTCGGCGGCCTCTCCGACATCTCGCCAGACCTGCGGAGCAAGGTCGAGCGGTTTGTAGGCGACGTCCAGAATTCCTGATGCGTCGCAGGTGCCTGTCGTCTACTACGGGGCTGTCCACCGAAGACGTTGTGGTCCTGGCCGTTTGGCAGGGCAACCTCGGGTGAGCCGGCGGACCATGATGCCGATCATCGCCCACCGGATCATGGTCGCGGACCGGGCTTGGAGGCGGCGGCGTCGATCGCCTCCCCGGCGTTCACGCCAAGCGGCCTGGCGAGCATCGCCATCTCGTTGACCAGCGCGATGTTGACGTGCCGGAAGGTGTTCTCGATCAGTTTGGTCAGCTCGGCCACCTTCGTTCCGGAGACCGGAACCGTGGTCTGCACCACGCTGTCGTAGAAGCCCTTGATCACGTCAAGCGATGCGGCGTCGATGCCGGACACCACCTTGGGCGTCTTCTCGAACGGCCACGTCTGGTTTCCCGGGTCGATGCGCTCGGGGCTGAAGCCGACGTGGAAGTCCGCACCAGCGATCAGGCCGGATGCCTTCTCCAAGATCGGTATCACCAGCTCCTCGGTGGTGCCGGGGTAGGTCGTGGACTCCAGGACCACGGTGCACCGGGGCACAAGTGCTCGCCGAGCGTCTGGGCGCACGACTCGACGTAGGTCAGGTCGGGAACTCCGTCCCGCAGCGGGGTCGGCCGCGATGTCGAATCGGGGCAGCGCGGCGGCTTCGGCGGTCGCGGAGTAGGCTCCGGAGTCCAGCACTGCGCGGAGCCGCGCGGACGCCACGTGCTCCACGTACGACTCGCCTGCGGCGAGCTGCTGGACGCGATGCGGGTCCACGTCGTAGCCGACGACACGGTGGCCCACTTCTGCGGCGCGGACGGCCAGAGGCAGTCCCACATATCCCTGACCAGCGACAACAACATGCATGGCAGTTCCTATTCGATCGCAGTGTTTGAATGGACTGCCGTTCCTGTCTGAGCAAGGAGAAGCCCTGTGCCCCTGGTGTCTGTCGTGATGCCCGTGTACAACTCGGCAGCGACTTTGGGCGCAGCGGTCCGGTCGGTGCTCACGCAGACCCACAGCGATCTGGAGCTGCTGGTCACCGACGATCAGTCGTCCGATGGCTCCATGGACCTGCTCATGGAGTTCGCCCGGCAGGACAAGCGCGTCCTGCCGGAATCGGCACCCGAACGGGGCGGTGCCGGCCGGGCACGCAACCTCGCTATCGAGCGGGCCCGGGGGGACTACGTCGCCTTCCTCGACAGCGACGACATGTGGCTGCCGGAGAAGACCGAGCGGCAGATCGAATTCGCGGCGGCGGGCAGTGCGCCCCTGACGTTCACCTCGTACTTCAAGATGGACGCCGACTACGACGGCGAGAGCACCGACTTCATCCCGAACGGGCGCGTCGTCCGCGCGCGGGAACACGTGGACTACCGCGCGATGCTGGTCCAGGACCACATCGGTGCTCTGACCGCCATGTACGACCGCAACGTCCTGGGCACGAGGCTGATGCCGGAGATGCGCAAGAGGCAGGACTACGCCCTGTGGCTGTCGATCATGCGTGACGGCGCTGACGTCCGGGGCCTTGCCGAGCCGCTTGCGGTGTACAGGGCCCACCAGGCGGGATCGCTGTCCTCCAACAAGCTGTCGCTCGTCCCGTACAACTGGTCGCTGTACCGCGAGCACGAGGGACTGTCGGTCCCCCGGGCGTCGCGGGCGCTGACCGGCGCTGTGTGGCACTCGCTGCGTAAGTCGCGGATCTAGGACCTCTGCGAGACCCGGCCAGCCGTCCGCTGCACCACCTACGGGGCAACCGGTCCGGTGGTGCGTGCACTGCGCAGGAACAGTTGGAGCAGCAGGGCGTGAGGCCGGGAGCGGGATGGCACAACGGTAAGGGCACCGTGTGACACCTGGAGACGGTGCGCCCTGCTGCCGGGAGTGGTCAGTCGTGGGTGGGCTCTGGGTGTCGGACGGCCCGCGGCAGCGTCCGTATCCGTTACGTCAACGGTTGACACAACGCGCAGAACTGGCAGGCGAGTTACGCCCCACGGGGTGCCAATCGATAGGCTCAAGCCGTGCGGCAGGAGCCGACCTTGCTCCCCACGCTGACCGTTCGACGCTTGAGAATGGAACACGATGGTTCACATGCCGAAACGCAAAGTCGCAGTCTTCGGCGCCGGGTACATCGGCTTGGTGACGGGCGCCTGCCTCGCCGAGCTGGGGCACACGGTGACGGTGCGCGACATCCAGCCGGAGCGCATCCGGATCCTGCGTGCGGGCGACATCCCAATCTTTGAGCCCGGCCTCGGCGACATGATCAATCGCAACAAGGAGAGGCTTTCCTTCACCCTCGACGTGGACGAGGCGGTGCGCGACGCCGAGGTGGTGTACGTGTGCGTGGACACCCCGCCGATGGCGTCGGGCGACGCCGACCTGTCCCGCGTGTGGGCCGTGGTCGACGCGTTGAAGGAGTCCGCTCACCTGTCCGCAGTCGTCGTGAAGAGCACCGTGCCGGTCGGCACCGGCACCCGGGTCCGCGCGGCCCTGGACGCGGCCGGCCTGGAGCACGTCGGTTACGCCGCGAACCCCGAGTTCACCGCTGAGGGCAAGGCGGTGCAGGACTTCATGCGCCCCGACCGTGTGGTCGTCGGCACGGCGGACGACGCCACGGCCGCCCTGCTCACGGAGCTGCACGCGGGTGTGGATGGACCGGTCGAGGTGATGGATGTCGCCTCGGCCGAGATGGTGAAGATGGCGGCGAACGCGCTCCTCGCGACGAAGATCAGCTTCACGAACGAGATCGCGACCATGTGTGAGGCAACCGGCGCCGACATCACCCAGGTGACCAAGGCGATCGGGATGGACCACCGGCTCGGCCCGCACTTCATGAACGCCGGCCTTGGTTACGGCGGCTCGTGCTTCCCGAAGGACAGCCGCGCGCTGCGGGCCATGGCCAGCAACACTGGCTATCCCTTCCAGCTCCTCACCGCAGTGATCGAGGTCAACGAACTCCAGCCGCGACGAGCGATCCAGCGCCTTAAGACCGAACTGGAAGGCCTTCGGGGGAAGCGGATCGCGCTGCTCGGCATGACCTTCAAGGCGGGTACGGACGACATGCGTGAGGCGCCGAGCACTATCATCGCGTCGCGGCTGCTCGCCGAGGGCGCTGAGGTGCGCTGCTGGGATCCGCTGGCGCAGCCGCGCGACGAGGAGCCGTGGTCGTCGACCGAGCGCCGCGCGACGCCGGTCGAGGCGATGGCCGGGGCGGACGCCGCGATCATCGTCACCGAGTGGCCGGAGTTGCGCGAGGTTCCCTGGGGCGAGGCCCTTGCCGGCATGGCCCGTCCGGTCCTGTTCGACGGCCGGAACCTGCTCGACCCGCAGGCGATGAGCAAGCTCGGCTTCACGTACCTGAGCGTGGGGCGCGGGACGACGGTGATCTGAGCGAGACGGCGGGCCCCAGGGGTAGAACCTGGGGGCCCCCCCGAGGGGGGGGGTGGGTTGGGGTGCGGTGT
>NZ_JBLVKW010000064.1:5331-48138 GCF_048270745.1 Streptomyces sp. NPDC056231
GTTTCTTCTTGGGGGGTTTCTCTACCCGGCGGGGGGGGCGGGGGTGTCGGTTGAGTGGCGCGTGCCGGCGGGCCCGGGGGTTTCACGTGGGGCCCCGCCGCCATGTGGTGCGTCTATTGGGGTGCCTTGATTCCTGAGCGCTCGGCCACCTGCTCGATGTGCTCAGCGAGCAGGACTGTGATGTCGGGCGGGCGGGCGTCCTGCGCGTGCAGGTGCGCGACGGCGAGCAGCGCGCCGGCCGCCACGTCCAGCAACTCGCGCTGAACGTCCTGCATTGAGCCGTGTGGACCCTTGCGGGGGTTGTGGCCCAGGGCTCCGATGAGCGCGGTGATCACCTCGCCAGTTTCCTCGGCGACCTTGGCGATCCGGCCCCAGGTTCGGGCCTCCGGGTCGCGGTCGCGGTTGGCTGGGGAGGCGTCGATCCTGTGCCGTTCGGAAATGCGTCGCTGCAGGTCGTAGGGGGTCTGGTGGCGCTCAGGGTCGCGTGGGAGGATGCCGCGGGTGATTGTCTCGCTGGTCTATCGGGTGACGAGGAAGCTGTTGTCGGTCCCGGTGTTGCTGCTGTCGACAGGTGGCCAAGGGCGCCGAACTTCTTGTCCTGCGGCACGAGAACGCGGTGCTGCGCAGCTACAGCGTTACGACAGCTCCCGCTCGATCTGGTTCTCGCTGACCTTGTCTTCGCGCATGGTCGTCTCGTTCTGGACGGCGTAGCGAGTCTGTGCCCCGCTGCCCTCGGCACTGCGGATCTCGCCCCGCTGAAGCTCGTCCTGCTGGTCCCGGTACTCCACGTGCTGTCCCTTGCGGTAGGGCATGGGGATCTCCAAGTCTCGTGTGGGTCGGCGGTGGCTGGCCCTGCACGTTTCGGCAGCGGGCGCCCCGCCTTCTTGGCGCCCGCGACTATCGCCAGGCGCACTGACAGCCCACTCTCAACTCCGCCCTACGGCAATTACCCGGCATGGCGGGTCAGGTGATCGCGCTGCTTATGGTGACCATGTTCGGCATCCCCCTCTCCGGCGGCACGATCCCTGTACAGGCCCAGCCGGCCTTCGCCGCGGCGGTGGGCAACCTCCCGGCCCGGCACGGCACGGCACGGCACGTCACGGAAGGCATGGCTGCATGGTCGGCGCCCTGCGTATGAGCGAGCCCCGTCGCTCAGGGGTGCAGGACACCCCGGCAGTCCGGGCGGCGCAGCAGTCGGGCCTGCAGCATCTGCCGGGCCGCAGCGGCATCGACCACCCAGGGCACGATCACTTACCTGTCGCATCCAGTCAGCGTCACCGCGGCGCCGCCCGACCGGGAAGTGGGGAACTGGTGTTGCAGCCTGCCTGGACGATCACGTGGAGCAGGGCGGGTGCTGCGGCCGTGGGCATCGTCAACGCGTTCGTTACGCGGCTCCATCGCTTGGCGGTATGTCCCGGAATGTGTTCTTGGTCGGTTGGTGCTTTGCTGCTCGGTGGCGGCAGGCTGGCTTTCTTGGCGTGCCGCTCGTCTGTGCTTTCGAAACGGCAAGGCTCAAGGAGGAGTCCCGCATGTCCGTCTACACCCCCCAGCAGATCAGCCAGCCGCAGACCCAGCAGCCGCACAACCAGCAGCAGCTGTTCGGCCAGCCCCCGATCACGCAGCCGCAGTACGGCCAACAGCAGCCCTGGGGCCAGATCGGCCAGCAGCAGATCGCGCAGGTGGTCCAGCAATCGATCCAACAGGCGTGCCAGCAGGCGAGCCAGCAGGTGGCGCAGCGCCTGCAGCAGTCGCTGCAGCAGATCCAGCAGGTCCAGCAGCAGCTGCAGCAGCAGGGCTTGGCCCACCAGGCGCACCCGTACCTGGCTGTCGCGCTGCACCACACCCTGCACCAGGGCGTGCGCAGCGCTGTGGAACAGTCCGTGCAGCAGGCGCTGCCTATCGCGATCCTGACGCTGGTGCAGCAGAGCCAGCAGGGCCAGCAGCCGTCGGGCGGTGGTTACGGCCAGCAGCAGTTCGGCCAGTTCCCGGGCATGCAGCCGCAGGGTCAGCTCGGACAGTTCCCGGGCCAGGGGATGTTCGGGCAGCAGCCGCAGTACGGGCAGCTGTCGCCAATGAGCATGTGAGCACCCAGGTCGGGCAGCACCCGTTCCCTTTTCTCCCTGTGGGGGAGCGGGCCTGCCCGGCCGGATACCCCGCCGCGCCGTGGCACGCGAGGGCCTCAGGCACGGCGGGACGCTGGCCGGGGAGCTCATGAACGCCCGCTTCCCGGCCGGCCACTGAAGATCCGGGGCGTACGACGACGCTTTACGTTGAGATGGCGGTTGGCTGAATGAGTGAGCAGGGCGGCAACGGTGTGAAGCCGGGCAACGGCAAGGGCGGGAAGAGCTCGCGTGCGCAGGGCGCGGTGGGCGAGGCCGAACAGCAGCCGCCGGCCGCGGGCGGGCCGGGCGGCACGGGCGGGGAACGCCGCGAGCGGCCGGAGGCCGGTGTGCCTGGTCGGGGGGTGCGGGCGGGGTGGGGCCGCTACCTGGTCGCGCCCCGACCCCTGGGGCTGCTGGGCGGTGGGGTGCCGCCGATCGAGGCCTCGGCGCTGTTCAAGCTGCTGGAGGAAGACCCCGATGTGGAACCGGTGGCGCAGGTGCGCCCGTCGCGGTCGCGCGGGTTGGGGGCGATCGCGGAGCCGCATCCGGCCTGCCCCCCGGTCGCGGTGGTGAAGATGCCCCAAGAGCGGGCCCGCGCCCTGGCCGGGAACCCGCAGGTGGTCGTGGAGATCGACCAGCCGCTGTCCTACACCCCCATCCCCTCCGTGGGTGTGGGGCCGGTGCCGGTGATCGACCCCATGCTGGCGGTCACGCTGGAGGAGCCCGAACAGTTCACGCTGCGCGTGGTGGGCGGTGACGGGGATGCGGTGGCCGGAGCGCATGTGTGGGCGATCGGCACCGGCGGCCCCGTGCACGGCATCACCGGCCCGGACGGGCGGCTGACGCTGACCCTGGCCGCGGACACCCCAGACACCCTGCAGGCCCTCTACATCCGCCCGGTGGCCGGCTACTGGCCAGGCCGCACCGGCACCCCCCAACCCGCGGGCAACGGGGAGGCGGTAGTTACGGTGCAGGCCCTGGCGGACACCTTCGAGGGCTTCCCCGGCAAGGCGCTCACCGGCTGGGGCAGCCAGGCGATGCGGCTCAACCAGATCCCGCCGACCTACCGCGGCGACGGAATTAAGATCGCGCTGCTCGATTCGGGGGTGAACACCGCCCACCCGGACCTCAAGAGCACCGTTCAGCACGGTCACGACTTCACCGGCGCCGGAAACGGCACCTGGGGCCTCGATGTGACCGGGCACGGCACCTGGTGTGCTGGCATCGTCGCCGCGGCGGACAGCAACGCCGGCATCGCCGGGATCGCGGCGGAGGCCGAGGTGCATGCCCTGAAACTGTTCCCCGGCGGGCACCTCAGCGACCTGCTCGAGGCGGTCGACTACTGCATCACCCACGACATCGACATCGCCCAGATCAGCCTCGCCTACCCCCTACCATCCCAGCTGGCCGCCTGGAAACTCGCCGACGCGCGCGCCGCCGGCATCAGCGTCATCGCCCCGGCCGGGGACACCGCCGGGCCTCTCACCCACCCGGCCGCGCTGCCGGGGGTCCTGGCGGTGGGGGCAATCGCGCACACCGGCACCTATCCCGTGAGCAGCCCGCTCACCGCGGTGCAGCCGCCGTGGCCCGGCCCCTACCCGGCACCGTTCACCCCCACCGGCCCCGGCGTGGACCTGGTCGCTCCCGGCGCGGCAGTCATTACCACCGCGCTCGGCGACGGCTATGCCGCCGTCGACGGCACGGCGATCGCCGCCGCGCACGTCACCGGCCTGGCGGCGCTGCTGCTGGCCCACCACGACCACCTGCGCACCCAGGCGGTGCCCCGCACCGCGGCCCGCGCCGACCTGCTGTACCTGCTGCTGCGCACCGCCTGCCAGCCCCTGCCCGGAGCCGACCCCCGCCTGGGGGCCGGGATCGCCGACGCCCCCACCGCCCTCGGTATCCCCGCCAGTTGGCAGCAGGACTACCGGGCCGAGGGATACGCGGCGGCGCACCAGCGAGGCTGACGGCGCGACGCCGTCACAGACTCCGTCCTCCTTGCCGCCATACCCAAGGGGTGGAACGCGGCCGCCGGGCCCACTGTCAACCGAACAGGTCGCGCACCCGGATCGTGCGCACCTTCAGCCATCGGGCCCGGCGCGCCGGCAACCGCCCGCTCGCTGCGGCGAACGAGACGTCCTTCGGCGGCAGCGCCTCGGCGCGGGTGGCCTTCCAGAAGTCCAGCCAGGCATCCTGTGGGGCTCGTAAAGTCATCGCTGCTGATGGAAGCCCGCGTGCAGGGCCCTCGGTGGTGGCTGGGATGCTGCACCGCGTGATCATCTCGGTCCTGTACCGGGCCATCCGGGCGTTGCTGTCCGTGCCTGCGGTGCTGCTGCGCCGGGACGTGGCCAAGGACGCCGAACTGTTGGTGGTGCGGCACGAGAACGCGGTGCTGCGACGACAGCTCAGCGGTCCGGTCCGCTGGTTCACCGCGCCGCCCCGCAACTGCTCGAACCCTTCGGCATCGGCGTGGACACAGCCGCGGAGATCCTCGTCGTGGCCGGCGACAACCCCGAAGGCATCAAATCCGAAGCCGCCCTCGCCAAGCTCGCAGGCATCGCTCCCGTACCCACCGGCTCCGGCATGACCAGCGGCAGGCACCGCATCAACCACGGCGGCCACCGGCAGCTCAACGCTGCGATCTATCGCACCGTCATCGTCCGCATGCGGTTCCATCCGTGATCTTGCGTGGGTATCCCCGGCTTCAGCCGGGGAGGGAAACGCATCCTCGGCCCGGAGGCGCGAAGCGCCGGAGTTCGCTGCGTTGTCAGTGGCCTGCACTATGTTGATCACGACAGCCGAAGGGGGGTGGGCCGGATGATCCGTGCGTACAAGTTCCTCATGCGGCCCACTGCGGGCCAGCAGGGCGCGCTCGCCGAGATGCTGCGTGATCACTGCTCGCTCTACAACGGAGCGTTGCAGGAGCGCCGGGACGCCTACCGGCACGGCTCGAGGACGACGGTTCGGTACGGGCAGCAGTCCGCGCAGCTCAAGGACATCCGGGCGTTCGACCTGGAGCGTCAGGGCCGTTGGTCGTTCTCTTCTCAGCAGGCGACGTTGCGGCGGCTGGACAAGGCGTTCGCGGCGTTCTTCCGCCGGGTGAAGGCCGGGGAGGCGCCGGGCTATCCGCGTTTTCGTTCGGGCAAGCGGTTCGACACCGTGGACTTCCCGAAGGACGGCGACGGCTGCCGCTGGGACTCGACTCCGCATGATCCCGTCACCCGCGTCCGCCTCCAGGGCGTCGGGCACGTCAAGGTGCACCGGCACCGGCCGGTGGTCGGCAAGGTCAAGACGGTCAGCGTCAAGCGTGAAGGGCGGCGCTGGTTCGTCATCCTCACCGCCGGGCAGACTGCGCCTGAGCCGCTTCCCGCGACCGGTTCCGTGGTCGGCATCGACATGGGCATCGCGAACTTCCTCGCCGACTCGGGCGGCGAGTTCGTGCCCAACCCCCGTCACGGGGCGAAGGCCGCCGCGAACCTCGATGCCGCACAGCGGGCCCTCGCCCGGTGCAAGCGCGGCAGCAAGCGTCGCCGCAAGGCCGTAGAGGTGGTGGCCCGGCTGCACCGCAAGGTCCGCCGCCAACGACTCGACCACGCGCACAAGACCGCGCTGAACCTGGTGCGTGACCACGATTTCATCGCGCACGAAGCCTTAAGGATCCGCAACATGAGCAAGGCCCCGGCCCCGAAGCCGGACCCCGCCACGCCGGGCGGCTTCCTGCCCAACGGGGCCGCCGCCAAGGCCGGACTCAACCGTTCGATCGCTGATGCCGGATGGGGGGTGTTCCTGACGATCCTCACCGCCAAGGCAGAATGCGCCGGACGGGAAGTGATGGCCGTGGACCCCCGCAACACCTCCCGGCGGTGCCCTCGGTGCGGGCACACCGCCAAGGAGAACCGGCCCACCCAGGAGAAGTTCCACTGCGTCTCGTGCGGCCACCACGCGCATGCGGACACAGTGGGCGCCCTGAACGTCCTACGGGCCGGGCTGGTCCGTCGCGAAGCCCAACCGGCATAGCGAGAAGCCCCCTCGTTTACGAGGGGGAGGAGTCACCAACCTACGATCGACTACGTCTACGTCGTCGCGCCTGCCGCACCGCCGAAGGCAAGACGAAACGCGAGATCATCCGCTGCCTCAAGCGCTACGTCATCCGCGAGCTCTACCACCTGATTCGACCCGCTCCACAGACGACCCCCGCAACGAGTTGACATAGGAGCGTCAACGCCCTGGCCGAGGCGTTCAACAGCCCGTTCAAGGCCGAGCTGATCCGCAACAAGGGACCCTGGACCGGCATCAACGAGGTCGGGGTCGGCGTCGCCGAGTACGTCGACTGGTTCAACCAGCGCCGCCTCCACGGCGAACTCGGCCACGTCACCCCTGCCGAGCACGAGGCAGCCCACTACCTCGCGGCCGAACCTCATGCGTCACTCCAGAAGACCACCTATCTCAGTCTCCACGAAACCCAGGGCTTGACACATGTGAGCGCGGGGACGGGCCTTGGACACTGGCCCGAAGTTCAGCCGATCGATACCTCCTTCACCTGGCTGTCCTTACTTACTTGGAGCGACCTCCTGTCGCACCTGATCATTTCAGAATGAGGTTCTGAGTCGTCGCAGGCAGATGGTGCTGCATGCGAGTTGGAGCAGGCTTTGGTGGAGGTCGGCGCGTATCTCGTAGCGGATGCGGAGACGCTTGAACTGGTGGAGCCAGGCGAAGGTCCGCTCGACGACCCAGCGTGTCTTGCCCAGGCTGGAGCCGTGGGCGACGCCGCGGCGGGCAATCTTGGGGGTGATGCCGCGGCGGGCAATCTTGGGGGTGATGCCGCGGCGGCGGAGGATCCGACGGTACTTGTCGTAGTCGTAGCCTCGGTCGGCGAAGAGCCTGCGGGGCCGTCGTCGCGGGCGTCCGCGCAGGCCCCGGATCGGTGGGATTGCGTCCAGGAGCAGCAGGAGCTGGGCGACGGCGACAGTGAGCGGCACGGGCACGCGGCACTCCGGATCAGCGGGCCGACCGGGCGTTCCGGCGGCGAACCGCCCGGGGACACCTCAGGCCACCGGTGTGGACAAGGTTCTGACCAGCCTGGCGAGCAGGTCCGCCGGACGGGCCACCCGGGTCGGCCGTGCCGGGCCGTCGGCAGACCCGCCGGGTGCACTCCACCGGCCCACCCCGGATTGGGGGAAGTCTTTGCCCGTGGCTGATTCGGACACCCTTCCCGGCCCACGGGCCCTTTCCGTACGGGTTGCGAAGCACGGTGGTCCCGTATACGAAGGAGAAAGCGTCGGCCGAAAGTATGAGCAGCCGGCCTCCACCCACGTAAACGACCATGTTGATCGTCCGCGATCGCAGGCACAGGCTCGATACATAGCTGCTAGATACAACTGGTTCTGCGGGGCCCTCGCCCTCGGCATGCCGCCCATGGGGCGGCACCGTGCGTCGACCGCTCACCCGGTCGGGCCCGAATCGGGAGGACGCGTATGTGTGGCATCGCCGGCTGGGTCTCCTTCGACCACGACCTGCGGGCAGCCGCGGACGTCGCGACGCTGGACGCGATGACGGAGACCATGGCCTGCCGGGGCCCCGACGACCGGGGGACCTGGATCGCCGATAGCGCGGGGCTCGGACACCGCCGGCTCGCGGGGATCTCCCCGCTGCTCATCTCGTCCTGCACGAGGTCCGTTCCGGTGACCACCGGAACGGACCGTACGTCCTGAGCCGGCCAGTCGCATTCGTGCGTCCGCCCGACCAGGTGTCCGGCCAGTCCGAGCTCGGCCACGACGCCGGTCGCGGCCGGGAGCAGGCAAACGATGCGCGCGGCTTCCGGTACGCGGTCGAGGAGTTGCCGGAGTCTTCCGTTCTGGCCGTCGATGTCAGCAACTGGCTGCGGCCGGAGGCCGTCACCAGCCCGAACCGGTGCGGCGGGGCGGTTCGGCGGTGGGGGTCAGGCCAGCAGCCACACCGCCGTGTCCTGCGGGAGGCGGCCCCGGTCGTCCAGGGGGCCGCTGGTGAGCAGGACGTCCGTGTGGGCCGGGAGCTCTGCGGGCTCCGCGGCGAGGTTGACGACGCAGGTCAGGCCATGACCCCGGCCGAAGGCGATGACCCCTGGCGTGGACGGCAGCCAGGTCAGCGACTCGTCCCCGAAGCCGGGGACGGTACGTCGTAGCCGCAGCGCCTCGCGGTACAGCGTCAGCATCGAGGCGGGGTCGGTGCTCTGCCGGTCGGCGGCGTAGGCCGGCCAGTCTTCCGGCTGAGGCAGCCAGGGTTCGCCCCGCGAGCCGAAACCGCTGTTCGGCGCTTCGGCGACCCATGGGAGCGGCACTCTGCAGCCGTCGCGTCCCGGGTCGGTGCCACCGGAGCGGAAGTGCATCGGGTCCTGGATGCGATCCAGGGGCACGTCGGCCTCGGGCAGGCCCAGTTCCTCGCCCTGGTACACGTAGACGGCGCCAGGAAGCGCCAGGGTCAACAGGGCGGCGGCCCGGGCGCGCCGCGTACCGAGGTCCAGGTCCGTGGGCGTCCCGAAGGCCTTCTCGGCGAAGTCGAATCCGGTGTCCTCGCGGCCGTACCGTGTCACGGTCCGGGTCACGTCGTGGTTGCAGAGGACCCAGGTCGCGGGGGCGCCGACCGGGGCGTGCTCAGCCAGGGTGTTGTCGATGGTGCGCCGCAGGCGGTCCGGTTGCCATGGGCAGGCGAGGAAGTTGAAGTTGAAGGCGGTATGCAGTTCGTCGGGGCGGAGGTAACGGGCGAAGCGCTCGGAATCGGGCAGCCAGACCTCGCCGACGTAGATCCCCTGGTATTCGTCGGCTATGGCGCGCCAGGACCGGTAGATGTCGTGGAGTTCGTCCTGGTCGATGTAGGGGTGGGGGTCGACGCCTTCGACGAAGTCGGCGAGTTCCGGGTCCTTGGCGAGCAGTGCCGCGGAGTCGATCCGTACGCCCGCGACGCCCCGCTCGAACCAGAAGCGCAGTATCTCCTCGTGCTCTTGACGGACCGTCGGGTGGGCCCAATTGAGGTCGGGCTGCTCGGGGGCGAAGAGGTGGAGGTACCACTCACCGTCGGGCACGCGGGTCCAGGTGCGTCCGGAGAACTGGGAGGGCCAGTCGTTGGGCGGGAGTTCGCCGTTCTCACCCCGGCCGGGCCGGAAGTGGAACAGCTCGCGCTCGGGGCTGCCGGGCCCGGCGTCCAGGGCCGCCTGGAACCAGACGTGCTGATCGGACACGTGGTTGGGGACGATGTCGACGATCACCCGCAGGCCGGACTCGCGGGCTTCCGCGATGAGTTTCTCGGCCTCGGCGAGTGTTCCGAAGGCGGGGTCGATGGTGCGGTAGTCGGCGACGTCGTAGCCGCCGTCGACGAGTGGTGAGACGTACCAGGGCGTGAACCACAGGGCGCTGACGCCGAGTTCGACGAGGTAGGGCAGTCTCGCCCGGATGCCCGCGAGGTCCCCGGTGCCGTCGCCGTCGCCGTCGGCGAAGCTGCGTGGATACACCTGGTAGATGACGGCGTCGCGCCACCAGTCGTCGGTGTGTTCCGAGTGAGGGGCTGCCACGTGAGGGTCCTTTCGGGCAGGGGGTTCTCCACCGTCGGCCCGGACAGCGGGGCGACGGGGAACGGGCCGGCGGCGGAGGCTTCATGGAGGTGCGAGAGGGGTGGGACGTGTGCGGGGCGGAATGCTCGGTGCGGGTCCGCGCGGGCTGTCAGCCCTTGAGACCACCGGCGGTGAGGCCGCTCATGATGTTGCGCTGGAAGATCAGGAAGATGAGCAGCGTCGGCAGGGAAGCGATCGTGAGCGCGGCGATCAGCACGTTCTCGGGGACGCCGTTGGAGAGCGAGTAGATGCCGACGTTGAGTGTCTGCATGGCCGGGTCGGGCAGGGTGAGCATGGGCCAGAGGAAGTCCTTCCAGACCCCGACCACGGCGAAGATGGAGACGACGCCCAGGATCGGCCGTGAGATGGGCAGCACGATCGACCACAGTGTGCGCATCGGTGAGGCTCCGTCCATGGAGGCGGCGTCCAGCAGTTCCTTCGGGATGGAGTCGAAGAACCTTTTCAGCAGGAAGATGTTGAAGGCGTTCGTCACCGAGGGCAGCCAGATCACCCACGGTGAGTTCAGCAGATTGCGCTCCACGAACGGCACGTCCAGGACTGTGAGGTACTGCGGGACGACGAGCACGGTCGCCGGGATCATCAGGGTGGCGAGCATCATGCCGAGGATCGCCTTGCCGAAGAGCGGCCGCAGCTTGGAGAGCGAATAGGCCGCCGCCACGTCGAAGATCAGCTGGAAGGCCAGGGCGCCGAAGGCGTAGTACAGCGTGTTGAAGAGAAGCCGGGAGAGGTCCATCACCTCCCAGGCACGGGAGTAGTTCCCGGAGTTCAAGGACCCGGGGACGAGGGTCGGCGGTATCTGGACGGCCTCCTGAGTGGACTTGAGGCCGCTCGACGCCATCCAGTAGAGCGGTCCGAGAAACACCAGAGTGAACAGACCGACGACGAGGACGAAGGTCACCCAGTACACAGCCTTGCCCCGGGGCCTGGCCAGTTGGGCCGGTGAGATGAGTGTGCGTGTGGACATCTGTCGTATCCCCCGGTCCTACTCGTCCTCGGCGCGGCTGAGCTTCACGTATGCCGCCGAGACACCGGCGAGCAGTACGAGGAGGACCAGACCGAGCGCCGCCGCGGCGCCGTAGTTGTTGAAATTGAAGGCGTATTGGTAGATGAGGTAGACAACCGTGGTGGTGGATCCCTCGGGGCCCGCGCCGCCGGTGAGCAGGAACGGTTCGACGAACACCTGCATGGTCGCGATGACCTGCATGAGCAGCAGCAGCGAGAGGATGAGCCGGGTCTGTGGGATGGTGACGTGCCAGACCTTGCGGAACAGACCGGCGCCGTCCAGTTCCGCGGCCTCGTACAGCTCGCCGGGGATTCCTTGCAGTGCGGCGAGGTAGATCAGGGTCGCGCCGCCCATGTTCATCCACGTCGCCGCGATGACCACGGAGAGCATGGAGGTGTCCGGGTCCTGGAGCCACTGCTGCGCGGGCAGGCCGAAGAATCCGAGGATCTCGTTGAGCAGGCCGTACCCCGGGTCGTAGAGGTACTTGAAGAGCAGCACGGAGGCGACCGGCGGCAGCATGACCGGCAGGTAGACCAACAGACGCAGATACCCCCGCGCGTGCCGGAACTCATTGAGGACCACCGCGACGACGAACGGGACGGCGAAGCCGAGGACCAGCGCGAGGACGGTGAACAGCAGTGTGTTGCGCCAGGCCTGCCAGAAGGCCGGGTCGTTGTAGACGGTGCTCAGATTGGCGAGGCCGACCCATGTGGTCCGCCCGCTCTCGGTCTTCTGGAAGGCGAGGAGGAACTCCCTCACCATCGGGTACCAGGAGAACAGCGAGAAGCACATCACGGCACCGATCAGGAAGCCGTGGGCCGTGAGGTTGCGGCGCAGGTGCTTGGCGAAGGTGCTGCCGGACGGCCCAGGCCCGCCACCGTGGTGCCGGGAGCGGTGGGGCTTGTTCGCCATGTTCGTGGTGGAGATGGTGGGGGCCGACATCTGTCGCCTCCTCGGTGCGGATGTGCCGGAGTGCGGTAGGGGAGCGGTCGGGGCGCGGGGGCCGGCCGGCCGGCCCCCGGTGCCGGTCACTGGTTGGCCAGGACCTGGTTGACCTGCGCCTCGGCGGTGGCGAGCAGCTTGTCGATGTCGGCGTCCTTGTTGGTGAGGATGCCCGACATCACGTTGTCGAGGACCTTGTAGACCTCCTGGGCCTTCGGCGGCTCCGCCTTGCCCGCGACGGGGTTGTCCATGAACGTCTTGAAGTTGGCGACCGGCATGGTGGCGTACTGGATACGGGCCGCGTCGTCCTTGGTCTTGGACTCGTTCAGCCAGAAGTTGGGCTGGGGAACGCCCACGGGCAGCTTGTCGGCCTTGGTGCGGGCCCAGTCGAACTGCCCCTTGCCGACGGTGAGGTTCTTGAAGTTCAGCCAGGCGACGGCGGCCTTGATCTTGTCGCCGGAGATCCCCTTCTTGACCATGTAGTTGTTGCCGCCGGCCAGAGTGTTCCTCTCGCCCGGGATCGGTCCCATCCCGAAGTTCTCGTATCTGGCGCCGAGTTGCTGGACCATGTACGCGATGTCGTCGGGTGCGGCCAGGAACATGCCCAGCTTGTCGGTGGCTATCTGCTTCTGCAGGTCGCCCCACTTGAGCAGTTGCGTCTTGCCCATGCTGTCGTCCTGCCAGCGCATGGCGTGCAGGTTCTCGGCGACCTGCTTGCCGAGTTCATTGTTGAAGGCGGCCTTCTTGCCGCTCGCGTCGACGACTGCACCGCCGAGGCTGTACATCTGCGCGGTGAAGTGCCAGCCGCCTGTGTTGCCGGCACTGTACTCGCCGAAGCCTGCGATGCCCTTGCCCAGGCCCGCGATCTTCTTCGCAGCCGCGCGGACCTCCGCCCAGGTGCGCGGCGGGGCGTCGGGGTCGAGGCCCGCCTGCTGGAAGAGCTTGCGGTTGATGAGCAGGCCCATGGTGTAGTTGCTGGTGGGCAGGCCGTGGAGCTTGCCGTCATGCTTGAGCGAGTTGAGGACGTTCGGGTCGATGTCCTTCAGCAGGGGAACGCTCTTGTCGTTGACGTAGGCGGTGATGTCCGCGGCACCGTCGTTGTCGAGTACCTGGGGCAGGTCGGTGAAGTAGGTGTAGAACACGTCCGGCTGGGACTTGGCCTTGAGCATCGCCGTGAAGCGTGGCGGCTCCAGACACTGGCCGGGTGTGGAGCGTCCTTCGATGGTGACATTCGGGTACGTCTTGTTGAACTCGACGACGTCCTCCTTCCACTCCTTGAGCTCGGCCGCCTTCGCCGCAGGGGGCATGCAGTCGATGGTGAGCGTCACCTTGGTCTTCGGATCCAGGGGGGCGGCGGGGTCGGTCGACCCGCCACCGTCGGATCCACCGCTGCCGTTGTTGCTGCTGCTCGTGCCGCAGGCGGCGAGAGCGGTCAGCGTGAGCGCGGAGACGAGGGTGACCGCGCTGGCGCGGCGGGTACGGCGGAACCGGGCACTTCTCATGGGTGGTCCCCTTCGGGCATGAACGTGGAGGTCGCCCCACCGCCGATGCGTTGCGGGGCGTCGCACACTCAACCATCGCCGATAGATTGACGCAATATCTCGCGCTGATTTCGTAATTGTTCGACAGATGGCCGCATGGGACGCCCGGGAGCACGGGACCCGCCATCGAACAACCCCGGCTACGCGGACCCGGAAACGCCGCAGGGCCCTGTCCGGGAGGAGTGGACAGGGCCCTGCGGCATCGCGACGCGCAGAAGCGGGCCGACGGCCGGGGCTACCGCGGAGCCTGAGCCGTCGAACCGCGCACCACCAGTTCGGGCTCGAAGAGCAGTTCACCGGGGTGCACCTCACCGCCCTGGATCTGGGTGCACAGCAACTCGACGGCCGCGCGCCCCATCGCCTCGATGGGCTGACGCACGGTGGTGAGCGGGGGCTCCGTGCAGTTCATGAAGGCGGAGTCGTCATATCCGACCACGGAGACGTCGCCCGGTACGGCGAGACCGCGCCGACGAGCCGCCCGTACGGCCCCCAGGGCCAGCGGGTCGCTCGCACAGATGATGCCGGTGACACCCCGGTCGAGAAGGCGCGACGCGGCCGCCTGGCCGCCTTCCAGGGAGAACATCGTCCGCTCCACGCACACGTCGGGCAGTTCCCCGCCGTTGGCCCGTGCGACGTCCCGAGCGGCCCCCAGCTTGCGCCGCGAGGGAATGTGGTCGGCGGGGCCCAGCACCAGACCGATGGACTCGTGCCCCAGCGAGACCAGGTGGCGCCAGGCCTGCTCGACGGCGACGGCGTCGTCGCACGAGATGCAGGGGAAGTCGAGGTTCTCGATCGGGGCGTTGATGAGGACGACCGGGATCCTGCGCTCGGCGAGCCGCCGGTAGTGCTCGTGCGGGGCGTTCGCCTGGGCGAACAGCCCACCGGCGAAGACGACCCCGGAGACCTGCTGCTGGAGGAGCAGGTCGACGTAGTCGGCCTCGGAGACGCCACCCTTGGTCTGGGTGCACAGGACCGGAGTGAGACCCTGCTGCGCCAGCGCACCGCCGATCACCTCGGCGAAAGCCGGGAAGATGGGGTTCTGCAGCTCGGGCAGGACCAGGCCCACGAGGCGCGCGCGCTCGCCTCGCAGCTGGGTCGGCCGTTCGTACCCGAGCACGTCCAGCGCGGTGAGCACGGACTGCCGGGTCGCCTGGGAGACCCCGGGCTTGCCATTGAGGACCCGGCTGACCGTGGCCTCACTGACACCCACCTTCTTCGCTACCTGAGCAAGTCGTCGCGTCATACACGCAAGACTAACGCAAGCCCCGCAAGCGGCTTGCGTTAGTTCTGCATTTCAGCCGGAGGGGTTCCCCGTCCACCTGCTACGGGTTCCCGTCTCCCTTCTACGGGTTGACGTTGATCTTGAAGGTGGAGGTGGTGTTCCGGGTGTCCACCGCGTTGCCGGAGAACCGCAGACCGTTGAAGGTCACCTCACCGACCGCCGGCCCCTGACCTGATTCCGGCAGCTCGTTCGCCCACAGGCCGAACCCGGACTTGGCGTCGAACGCGTCCCCGCTCCTACGGGCACCCGAGATCGAGATGTCGGTGAAGACCGTGTCCTTGATCGGGAACTGAGGCTGCCCGCCGACGTAGTTCGTCTGGAACATGACTCCGCTGTAGGTCGGATCGACGATGTCGACGTGATCGACCCTGATGCCCTGGAAGATTTTGGATGGCCTTGTCAAGTTGCGTGTGTGGCAGGTGAGTTGTGGCGTACTGATGGCGCTCGGGTGCCGTGCCGTGCACGGTGCTCAGGCGTGCGCGGCCGCGCCGGTGACGGTCTTCCAGAGGCGGAATCGTTCGGTCATCTCGGCACGGTAGTCACTCGCTGTGATCAGATGCCGGCGGGGCCGGAAGAGTGTCGAGATCCTTGAGAACGCGGCGAGGAATCTCTGCACCGCACCCGTTGAGCGGAAGTTCTTCATAGCCCTCTCGCGCTGCCTCGTGGGTTGATGGCTGTTCTCTGCACGGTTGTTCAAGTACTTCGAGCTGCGGTGCTCCACCGAGGGCATGACCTCGCGGTGGGCGACGCCGTAGCTGCGGAGCTTGTCCGTGACGAGTACACGGGGTACGCACTCAAGATCCTTCAGCAACTTACGGAAGAAGCGTTTCGCAGCCCGGCCATCACGCTTGCTCTGCACCCAAATGTCCAGGACGTTGCCGTCCTGGACGACGGCCCGCCAGAGATACCGCCTCTTCCCGTTGACTTTGATGAACACCTCATCCATGTGCCACTTGTCGCCCGGGCGGAGCCGGCGGCGACGCAGGTTCCGGGCGTAGGCGGGGCCGAACGTCGAGCACCAGGCACGCACCGTCTCGTACGAGACCGTGATGCCCCGCTCGAACAGGAGCTCCTCGACCTCCCGATACGAGAGTGGGAAACGGTGATACAGCCACACCGCGTGACCGATCACCTCGGCCGGGAACCGATACCCCTTGTACGACGGCGACACCTCGGACTCCACGACGGCCCCTCCCGCAACGACCACCATCAAGAGCCTCCCACGCCCCTTCGGCAACCTGACAGGGCCGTTTTGCCTGGTCAGCCCCCTGGGCAAGCCCCTTTTCAGACGACGACACCTTCTTCTCCGCGATAGTCGGAGGAAGAGGCTTTATGTTCCGACGGCCCGGCGCGGCCTGCTCGCTCTGCCTTTCCTCCCTCGCTTCACCTCCTCTCCTTGCCCTCCCCTTCCTGCTTCCTTCCCGGCCTCACCTCCGCCGACCGAATGCGCGGCGCGTCTTGGTGTCGTTCGGCGGCGGTCGACGGCCACATGTCGCTGCTGTCGCGCTCGGTACGGGGGAGCGGGCACATCTGCGGCGTGTTCCCGCCACACTGGATGCGGCCTCGCCGTCCCCCGTCGGCGAGGCTCTTGCTTGCCCGCTGCCCGCTGCCCGCTGCCCGCTGCCCGCCGGCCGACCGTGGCGGGCACGGTACGCGATGGGGCGAAGCCGTTTCGTGGTGCTGAGGAGGCGCCAGTGTGCGTCGCGGTCGATGTGGCGGCGCCGGGGCGGGCGGCTCGCTGCCGGTGCGCAGTGCCTGCTTGACCGCTGTGCGGTCCTGCTTGCGCGCGGCTTGCTTGAAGTTACGTCCGACTGCCGTCCTGTGCGGGCTCGACTAGTGCCGCATCAGACAAGGTTCGCCCTGTTGTGACGTGACGCGCCGTTCGGGTGCTGGTCCGGACGGCGCGGTGTTGCCAGGCTGTCCGGGTGGCAGAACGAGTACCGGTTCGGGAAATCGATGATGACGAGGGCAGACGGCTGCTGCGGATCATCCGCAGGGGCACGGGATCGGTGGTGACCTGGCGGCGGGCCCAGATGGTGCTGCTTCCGCGCAAGGTATGCCCGTGGCGAAGATCGCCGAGGTGACGTTCACCAGCGCGGACCGGGTCCGGGACGTGATCCATAACTTCAACGCCGACGGCTTCGATTCGCTCTACCCCAAGTACAAGGGCGGCCGGCCGAAGACCTTCACCCTCCCCGAACGGCGCGAGATCAAGAAGATCGCCAAGTCCAAACCGGCCGAGCACGGCCTGCCGTTTTCGACCTGGAGCCTGGCCAAGCTGGCCGACTTCCAGGTCGCCGAGGGGGTGGTCGACGACATCAGCCACGAGGGCTTGCGCATCATGCTCCGCAAGGAGGGCGTGTCATTTCAACGCATAAAGACCTGGAAGACCTCCCGTGACCCGGACTATGCCGCCAAGAAGGCCCGCGTCGAGCATCTCTACGCGCTCGCCGACGGCGAGGTCATACCCGAGGACGGCGAGCCCGAAGTCGTCTTCTGCCTGGACGAGTTCGGCCCGCTCAACCTCCAGCCCCACCCCGGGCGGCAGTGGGCCGAACGCAGCGGACGGCACAAGGACCCGGACCGGGAGCCCCGGCCCCACCGCCGGGCGACCTACACCCGCCCGCACGGGGTGCGCCACCTGTTCGCCGCCTACGACCTGGGCAAGGACAAGCTTTACGGTCACATCAAGCCGAAGAAGAACCGGACGAGGTTCTTGGAGTTCTGCCGCTACCTGCGCAGCCTCTACTCGCCCAAGATGCGCATCGCGATCGTGCTCGACAACTTCTCCCCGCACCTGACCACGAAGAAGGACAGCCGGGTCGGCGACTGGGCCGCGGCAAACAACGTGGAACTGGCCTACACCCCAACCAACAGCTCCTGGCTCAACCGCATCGAGGCCCAGTTCACCGCCCTGCGCTACTTCGCGCTGGACCGCACCGACCACGCCAGCCACAAGGAGCAGGGCAGCATGATCCGCCGCTACATCATCTGGCGGAACAAGCACTCCTCTGACCAGCGGCTTCGCAAGGTCGTGACCGGGGCGAACATTGCCTGAATCGGGCCGTGTCGGCGTTCACGACTGCGGTCAGGCACCAGCCCTTCTGGCATCACGTTGCCCGGGCCTGACCGGCCAGCCACCGCTTCACTTCGTGCCAGGCGGCCCGCTCTTCCGCCTCGGTGCCCCACCACCAGGTGAAAGGCGAGTCGTCGGACGTCAACTCCTCCCGCCACCAGTCGAGGCTGTCGGCCAGGTGACGGCGGGCGACCGGTCCGGTCTCCGCCTCCCAGCGGGCGAGCCACGGGGCGACCGAGGAACTCGCGGTCACGCAGCTCTCGAACACCGCACACGCCGAAATGGGCGGCGACTTCGTCCTCAGGGTCTGCGTCCACCATGCGTCCAGGAATCCGGTCACTGCCCCAGCCTGCTCGCGGGGCCACCGCGACCAGCCTGCCGCGGCCAGTCCACGGGCCATGAGATCGGACTCGGCCTCGCCCTCGGCGAGCACCACGACGAGCTGCGGCAGAACCCGACGGATGATCGCGGGCTGATCGTCCCAGTGGAAAGGATCTTTCTGCGCGACCCGGCGGACGAGGTCTGCCGGGAGCGGGACGTCAGGAGTCCGCAGCAGCTCGACCTCGCCCTCATCGAAGCACCGGCCGCAGCCGGCCTCGTCAGCTTGGGCCGTCATGCCGCCGAAGGTCTTCGCGACCCTCGCTATCGCAGCGACAAGAACACTGCCATCCGGAGAAGTCACCATGCATCCCGTCAAGACTTCAGCAGGCTGCCCCAGCCGAAGAGAGCGACGCTACCAGGCGACAACTCAGCCATCAGAACAGGGCGAACTTTTCCTGACGCGGCACTAGCGGTGGTTTGTTGACGGCGGGTCAGGGCCGTAGTAGGCCGGTAGCAGAGGAACGTTGCCTCGCCGTCTGGAGGCTTGTGATGACCCGTCGTCTGCCGTGTCCGCCCGCACCGGGCCCGCTGGAAGCTTACGCCGCACGCTTCGATGATCTGTTCTCCACACTGGCACAGCGTCGTGGGTTCCGGGAGTACCTCGCGGGGCTGCTGCTGCCGCGGGACCGGAACAAGACGCTGACCTGCCTGGCCGGCACGGAGCCGGTGGTCGGCGCCCAGCACCCCTCGGTGCAACGGCTGCAGTTCTTCCTGTCGGAGTCGACGTGGGACCACGAGCGGGTCAACGCCCGCAGGGTGGAGTTGCTGCTGGCGGATCCCGCGACCGCGCCGCACGCGGGCGGGGTGTTGGTGATCGACGACTCTGGGGACCGCATGGACGGGAAGGCGACGGCGCACATCGGCCGGCAGTGGCTTGGCAGACTTGGCAAGACTGACAACGGCATCGTGACAGTGACCACCTGCTGGGCTGATGAGAACCTCTACTACCCGCTGCACTCTGTGCCCTACAGCCCCGCCCATCACTTCCCCAAGGGCAAGAGCGACCCTGGCTTCCGCACGAAGTTGCAGATCGCCGCCGAACTCGCCCGCACCGCGAAAGCTACCGGGGTGGTCTTCCGGGCGGTGGCCGCCGACTGCGCCTACGGCGACCAGGACGGCTTCCGTAGACAACTTGGCGAGGCGGGGCTGCCGTTCGTGATGGCCCTCAAACCGAGCCACGGCACCTGGTCCTACGGCAAGGACGCCTACACCCCTGTTGACGCCGCCCGCGCCCTGACCTGGACGGACCCCGAGCATCCCGGCGACTGGACCCCAGTAGAGCGGACCTTCCGCGACGGGCACACCGAGACGTGGTGGGCCGCCGACGCCCAACTCGGTTGGTGGGGACCCGACGGAAACGTCCGCCTGGTCGTGGCGACCGCAGACCCGGCCACCCTGCCCGCAAAGACCACCCGAGCGGCCAACCCGACCGCGTCCCGCTACCCCCATACAGGTCGGCGGTTCACTACCGTCGCGCGGCCCAAACATGTGGTAGCCAGGAAACACGCTCAACGACCTCATACGGGACGTCGAGCGTGGCATGGTACGGGGCCAACAGGACTCCTATGTCGAGACGTTGGCGACTGATCTCACCAGCGAAACGACCAGGAGTCCTGCCGCGTTACGGACCCCGCCCACCAGCCACCATCACCCGCGAACCACGGATGAGAAGCCTTCAGTCAGTAGGAAATGTCCGAGTCGATGAAGATTTTCGGGTCGTCCGGCAGGTCACCTTCGAAGGACGCGCCCATGACGGCGGTTTCCGAAGCTGTCTGACCTGCGGGCACTTGCTGGAAGTCGAAGTTGTTGGTCGTCACCCAGTCCTTTCCGTTGCCGACACTGACAGTGACCTTTATGTTGCGAGTCTGATCAGCGGTGTTGGTGACGTTACAGGCGACATTGATGCCGATTTCATTGCGGGTGGCTCGGATCTCCGTATTGCCGAGCGTGACGATCTTTGTCTTCCCCAGGTAGCTGATGACCGGTGACGGTTCCGGGCTAGCTTCGGGTGATGCCGAAGTGCTGGGGGTGCTGTTCTGCGTGGCAGGAGGATTGAGCGAGGAATCCGGAGGAGGGTTTTCGCTGTTCGAGCATCCAGTGAGCAGTACGGTGACGAGCAGTGCCGCGCCCAATGACGCGGCGCGCGGCCCGCTGCGGGGTGGCATCAGTTGCAGGATCCTACGCCGAGGTAGTTGTCGACGACGACCTTGCTTCCAACCTTCATGTAGGAGTACACCTGGCCGCAGTAGCCGCGATTCTGGTAGACGGGCCCGGCGTAAGAGCTGAACGTGCCGAAGTCCTCGACGTCAGGGGTGGCGGTGTAGTTGTCCTTCAGCCGGATGCCCATGTAGTGCGCGGAGCCGGTGTCGTTGAAGAACACGGCGCAGATCGGCTTGTCGTTGATGCTGCCGCCTGTGGTAGTGCCGTTGGTCCAGGTGTAGACGCTGCCGTAGGTGCCGTAGCGGGCAGCCCCGGTGGAGATGGTGTAGCCGGAGCCGCACACGTTGGCAGCGGCTGCGGCAACCTCCGCGTTGGACTCGATGATCCGCTTGGTTTCGGCTGATGCCCGCTTGTCGACCTTGACGCCCTTGACGTCCATCACCTCGATCGGCGTACTGCCCTTCAGGTCGGGCCGGTCGGCCGCCGACGCGGCGGGGGCGACCACCATCGCAGCAAACAGGGCGGCGCAGGCGACACTCAAGCGTATCTTAGTATTCACTTTCTCTCCTTAACGTGATAATCAGGCACTCCTGACGCACAAAGACGCATGCTCGGGTCGGTGCCCACGGGAAGCGGGGTGGCGCTGCTGAGTACGGAGCCAACGCCGCACAGGATGGAGGTCGCCTCCACTACCTGAGGGTGGACCTAGGCGAAGGCTCTGGTCTTGGCATCGGCATTCTGGTCGAGGCGGACTTCTGGCTTGTCGGCAGCGACTACCTGCGGGGCGCCGAGGGTGCTGGCGGGGAGCGCAGCTACAACGATGCTTCGTATGAACTTCTTGGTCACGCCGACTTTCCCCTTTGGTGATGCGTGAATCGGTGACTGCTGTTGTGACGCAGCTTCCCTGAGTGGACATCACTGCCAGCTGGAACGGGCCACGCGTGACGTGATCATGGTAGCGGGAGATGACGATAGATGAGCGTCCGATTATGTAGAAGCTCCTCGGCATTGCCACAGAGACAGCCATGGCTGATTACCGCCTCTGCGTCGAGGCGACCTGAGCGGGTAAACCCATCGCCGGCCTGCATCAACACAGAAATGTGCTCTTGCGTCGATCGGTGCGCTTCGCAGTCTCCAGAATGGCGAAATTTCTCCGGCGATCTGATGTGCAGGCTCTCCAACGGGTGGCACCCCTCCTGGCGGAGGTCCACGGCTTGGGTGTGAGTTTGAGGTCGCTGAGGTCCGCTGCGGGGGTGGATGGAGCACTCGGGGCAACGTGGATTCAGTAGGCCTGGTCAGCAGGGCTGTGCAGAGGCACGGGAGGCGAGGTGGTCGGCCAGGCCGTGGGGCCGTGCCGTGGCCACCGCGACAGACCAGCACGTTGCCCGGTGATGTCGTGATTCGGGCATCGGGCTTATCTAATTGAGACGTAGTGGATCGCCGGTGTCGGATGCTCTTCCTTCATTCCGAACTCAGTGGCTGGCTGTCGCACATTGACGTGGCCAAAGCGGGCGAACGGTGACAGGTCGCCAGGTAACTCTCCGGCCATACTGCAGACCATTTACTGAAGGCAAGTTTTTGGACAAAAAGGGAAACCCGGGTGTCCGATTTCAGGCCGACTGCCCAATTAATTAAGTGAGTCTACTGGTTGACGCTCAATCGGCTGCCTCATTAGAACCTCCGGCAAGGGCCTATCGACTCGATGCGACCTGTCCGGCATGCCCAAAAAAGGGGCGCCATGACTGAATCGGATTGGACATGAGATATGTCTCTGTCTGGTGGTCTCGGCGGTGGCGGGAACGCTGCTTCCGTAGGTTGCTTATGCGGCTCCGAGTTCGTCATCGACGGGCGATGGCAAGGCTTTCTTGAGACGATTGGTGGCTGGTTCTCCGACGAAGATGATGGCAACAAGGGGCCGGACATTCCCAAGGCCGGCGGCGATCGTGTGCCAGGGAGCTGTCGATCAATAACTCTACGGTTTCGTAGTGGTCTTACTGATGAGGTTGGCGAGGCCTTTCGCGGTGGGTGTGGTGATCGGTGCTGGGCGGACGCGGCGGTCGAGGGCCTCCAGGATGGGGGTCATCTCCTGGAGGGCGTCGCCAACGGCGGCTGCAGGGGAGCCGAGCAGGGAGCTGAGGACGCGGATCTGGGGTCTTCCAGCGGTGGCGGATGACGATGACCAGCAGCCGGTCGGACAGCGACAGGGGCCCGCGTCGCAGGGTGCGGTGCCGGGCTCGCTTGTGGTGCAGGCTGATCGGCGGGTGGCCAAGGAGGTACTGCTCGACCACGGCCAGCAGGTCGGTGAACGCGGCGTGCTCCAGGCCGGTGAGAGTGGGGTGATGCAGCCAGTCGGGGCCCGGTCGTTGGGCTGGGTGTGGTCGTCGCGGCGCGGGAGGGGCGTGGGGGCCGGAGCTTCGGGCCGCAGGTGTAGTTCCACGTGCCGTGCCAGTCGTGCGCGGTCAGAGGCAGGGCCGCAATGACCTCAGGCGCGGACCCGATAGCCGTTGGAGCCGCGGGCGTCAACGGTGATCAGCAGCCGGGTCGCGCCGGGGTAGCGGTGCCGTCCCTCACCGTGCCACCAGCGGCGCATGGTGGAGACCGCGAGCGCGGCGGTATCCCCGTCACAGCCCGTCGACATTTAGTTGGCATCGGCATGCAGGTCGTAGACCCCGTACGGGACTGCCTTCTGCGCATCCTTCTCAGGAAAGTCGTGCGCGTGCACCTGCACTGGCTGCCCGGCGCGGTGCCACTCGGTCCCGGCGACTGCGTAGTTGCCCAGGACCTCCTTCTTCTTGGTGTCGACGCTGATGACAGGCTGTCCTGCGGTGGTGAACTCAGTGACCTGGTCAGCGTTCCACGGTGCGGCTTGCCCCCTCGACCCGTCGTAGTGGCGACACCTCCAGCCCGGCCAAACGATCACGATGCACGAAGACCGGACCATCGGTGGCACGGCTGTCGTCCTGGAAGTCCAGGGCCTACGGCCACGCCCGCCCCATAGAACCTGCCGCCCCTGGCTCCTGCCGTTGGTGCAGAGAATGTCGAGGTGGAAAGCACCTTCATGCCGAAGTCGGTCAGCTTGTAGAAGTTGGTCTTGCCGGTCTTGTCGGCGAGCTTCTCCAGGAGGCCGTGGCCCGGCACCCGGCGGTCCGCGATGTAGTGCGTGCCGAAGGACAGGGCGAGCGCGGCCGCGGCCCCCGGGACGGGCAGGAGCGGGAGGCGCAGCGTGCGCCGGTCGGACCAGCAGGCGCACGCCTCCATGTCCGGGAACGGGCCGCTGGTCCACCAGCCGCCCGCGCCCCGGCAGTCGGGGCAGGACCGGCGGGGCCTGGGGGCCAGCTCGATGCGGTGCCGGTCGGCGTACAGCTCCCAGTGGCCGGCCTTGAGGACTGCGGCGGCCGCGGCGAGCGCCAGAGGCACCGCAGCGGCCGCCATCAGGGAACCGGTTCGGGTGAGCATCAGGCAGTGGTGCTGGCGCAGTACAGGCCGCCGGTGTCGCCGTCGTGCGCGCTGCGCCCGCCTGGCTCTGTTCACAAGAGCGGGCAGCAGTTGTGCACCGGTTTGGGAGGCAGCCAACGCCCGCGTGCGAATCGGAATGTTCACGGGTTCCGACAGCACTGACGTCGAGGGGTGCCTTCGGGGGCGCTGCATCATGGCGGTTGGCGGCTGTTTAAGGTCGCGTGAATGTCGAGGAACACACCGCCGCGCCCGCTCGATGTCGAGGCGCTCTTCCCGGAACTGGCGACCTACCGGGGCACCACCACCCGGCTCCACCCGCGCCCGGGCCGACCGGACGTGGCGGCCAGTTCCGTGGGCGGTCCGCTGCTGTGGCCGATGGATGAACCGTGGCCGATGTGCACCGAGTCCCACAGCCACGCGCGTGGCCGACGCCCGGCGGACATCCGTCGGCAGCGGCAGATCCTGGTTTCCGCATGGCTCCGCGAAGCGAACCCCGGCCCTACAGAAGGGGAACAGCAGCTGCTGGAGGAACTGGACCAGAAACATCGCATTCAAGTGGCTGCTGCGACCGATCCGCTGCCGCTGATCGGCCTTGCGCAGCTGTACCGGAGGGACGTCCCCGATCTGCTGGCCGGGCCGGACGACTGCGATCTGCTCCAGGTGTTCTGGTGCCCCTTCGACGCGCACGGCCCGAGCGGCTACGGCATGCTGCTCGACCTGCGCTGGCGCCGGTCGTGGGAGGTCACCGAGGTGCAGACTTCACCGCCGCAGCCGCAGGTCGTCGGCTTCGAGGGGTACGTGCCCGAACCGTGCGTGCTGCACCCGGAGCAAGTGGCCACCTACCCGTTCGCCGGCCTTCTCCCGGAGGACCTGTGCGCCCGGATCGACGCCTGGGAAGAAGCGCTGGAGGAGGAGGCCGAGGAGCCGGCGGACGACGACGCAGCGGTGGTCGGCTACCAGTACGACCTGTCTATCCCACCGGGCTGGCGCGTCGGCGGTTTCGCCTCCTGGCACACCACAGACCCGTCCCCCATGAACTGCCGGACCTGCTCGACACCGATGCACCTGCTGCTGACCATCGACAGCTCGGAATGGGACGGCGGCAGCGGCAGCTGGAAGCCACTGGAAGAGCAGGACCTTCCCACGCACCGGTCCGCTACACCGACCGAGGTCACCGTGGGCCGCTGGGGCGAACTCAACATCTTCGCCTGCCCTGAAGAGCCCGGCCACCCGCACCGCTGGAGCATCCAGTAGGCCACTCGGTCATGACCAGTGCACCTGCTGAAGGGAGTCCGCTCGTGAACATCGAACGTGGCACAGTCCGGGCGCCTCCCAAACCATTGAGCAGCTGCTGCCCAACCCCGTTAAAAAGCCAGCCCCTCAACGTGACAGCGACGTTCTTGTTGCAGCGTTCCAAGGCGGTGCTTCAACTGCGCTGCGGGTTCACAAGATGGCGGCCATGGACAGCGTGACGGCGAAGCAGGTGAGAAGGAAGAGCGAAACCTGCTTGCCTGTCGCTCGTTCCATCGGTTTCCCTGATCGCACCAGAGCGAGCTGACGCTTGATGTATCTGGTGAAGATGGCCATCGTGAGGGTCAAGCCCAGCATGGTGGCCGTGTAGAGCATCAGCGGAGTCAGCCCCTCATCCCCCCGTGCCATTGATTGCAGGGTGACCGCGGCGCCTGCGGCCAGGGCAGGCACCGTGGCGAGGCCCAGCTTCTGTCGTCTCGTGCTGGCCCAGGACTGCAGGACCAGACCGAACACGAGACCGGACACAACGGCGGCTATCCACCAATCGGCAGTGGAAAATGTAGATGTCAGCACGAAGGGTCCTCTTGTTCGGTAGGGCAAGGCTTGGCTGGGTGGGACGAACTGTCGGCTCGCCCCACCCAGCCGTCTGTGCAGGCTTCTTACCAGGTGACCCAGCCGACCTGTTGTGGTCGGCGCGGGGGTTGGCCTTTCCGGTGCGGTTCCAGCTTGGGCTGCGGATCTAGCTGTCCACCTTGTACTGCCCGACCTCCAGGAAGTACCGCAGCTCCTCCGGCGTCCCGTCGATGGCCTCCTCGGCAGCGGCGCGGAGGGCGTCGCTGATGGCCGGGTCGGCAAGGATGCGGGCGATGGCGACGCGGTCGTCCTCGGCCTGGGCGAGGCGGTAGCCGGTCTCCAGGAAGGCGCGCAGGGCCTCCGGGCTGCCGTCGTCGAGGGCCTTGTTGACCTCCCGGATGACCGCCTTGTCACCGTTCTTGTTCGCCAGGTACAGGATGCGGAAGATGGCGACGCGGTCGTCCTCGGCACGGGCGAGGCGGTAGCCGGTCTCCAGGAATTTCCGCATGTCCTCCACGGTGCCGTCGAGGACCTTGTTGGCCTCTCGGACGACCGCCTTGCCGCTGTCCTTGTTCGCCAGGATGCGCAGGATCGCGATACGGAGGTCTTCCTCCGACTCGTCCACCGGCGTCTCGGACGTGGCCGTCGCGGTCGTCGACGTGGCCGTCGAGCCGGTGGCGAACGCCGGGGTAGTGAAGAGGAGGGCCGGCGTCAGGGAGGCGGCCGCGACGAGCAGGGCAGCGCGGGACGGGCTCATGGGTGTGTGCCTCCGTGGTCGAGCTGTCGATGCGAAGATCCTCGCCGTTGTGGGCCACCGATGTCATTGCCGGGAGTGGGCAGTCTTCGTCGACTGTCGTTGCCGTCCAAGTCCCCAGTCAGTCGCGGGCCGGGCCGGTCAGCTGCCAACGCGACCCTCGCCTGCGAAGCCGATTCCGAACATACGCATCGTGGAGCCTCTGGTAAGTCATCGAGTGGGACCGGTTGCTGTCACTATCGGGTTCTGGCTCACTTTCCGTGGAGGGCTGACTGAGTGTGATGTCAGTGGTGTGGTGGGATGGCCGGACTCTGTTGCCGTGACCTGCTGGGAGTCTGCCTTGATGCCCGTGTACTCGTCTCTGACCCACGCCCTGGCTGAGGCCTTGGTTGATGTCCTGTGGTTCATCGAGGGCAGTGAGGGCGAGCAGATGGATCCGGACGATGCCGTCAAGGTCCTGGAGGGTGTCGCCTACCTGGTCAGCAAGTTGTCGAGCGACCAGCGGAGCGAATTGATCGACCTGCTCGGGACGATGGCCGAAGCGGAGTCCGACCCTGCGCGGCGTGAGTTCCTGGAAGGGTTCCCGGAGGGCTTCGGGCTCCTTGATGATGTGGTCTGACCTGTGTCTTACGAGTAGAGCAGGACGCGTTTGCGGAGGAGGGCGAAGCCGGCCCGGCCGAACATCTGGCGTTGGAGCATCTTGATTCGGTTGACGTGGCCTTCGACGATGCCCGAGCTCCAGGGCAGGGTGAGGCCGGCGATGACGGCATCGAGGTCGCGGTCGATGCATGCGGCGAGGGTGTGGAGGCCGGGGAGGTCGTCTTGCCGGACGGCGTCGAGCCACTGCGGCAGCCGTTCGCCCTGGCGCTCGGTGAGCATCTGGCCGAAGGAGCGGACGTGGCTGGTGAGGGCGTCCATTTCAGGGCAGTGGACCCGAACGGCCTTGAGCCGAAGGTGCTCCGTCTCGGTGAGGGTTTCCGGTCGGCGGAGGATCCATCCGGCGACGACGCGGGGTGACGGTGGCCGAGCGGTGACGGGGCCCGGCGAGAGCCGTTTCTCCCGGAAATAGGCGCGAACCTGCTGGTAGCTGCCCCGATAGCCGAGCGGCACGATCTCCTCCCACATCCTCCAGGCGTTCGTGCAGTCTTGGTTCCAGCGGTCATCCAGGTAGGGCTTGAAGGCGTCGAGTTTGGAGGGCCGGCCCTGCCACTGCCCGTGGAACAGGTCCTCCGGGGTGGCTGCGTCGGCGAGGAGCTTGACGGTGCGTGTCCGTCTTCCATGTAGTTACGACATCAGCAAGGCTCTGAGCTGCAGTATTTGAAGTAGAAGGACAACATGAGATCGACACCTGGTATGGGTATTGACCTGCGATGGTTCCTTCATCCGACATCTCGATCTCTGGTCGGCTAGTGGCTCGTCAGGCAGCCTTGGCCGGGTAATGCGTCCAGGTGCGGATGGGTGAGTCGGGGTGAGGTTCCCCCGAGATGCGGAGTGTGGTGACAGAGGGTCAGATGGTTCTCATGAGAGGAACATCGACCATGGCTGCCCCCAGGAAATACTCGCTCGAGTTGCGTGAGCGTGCGGTACGGATGTACCGCACCGCCGGCCCGAAGCCGCAGATCAAGAAACTGGCCGTCGATCTCGGCGTGCATCCGGAGGCCCTGCGCGGTTGGATCCGGCAGGCCGAGGCCGACGCCGGCGAGCGCGATGACCGGCTGACCACCGAAGAACGCGCCGAGCTCACCGCGCTGCGCAAGGAGAACGCCCAGCTCAAGCGGGCGAACGAGGTCCTGCGGACGGCCTCGGCTTTTTTCGCGGCCCAGCTCGACCCGACCCGGTCCAGGTGACGGCGCTCCTCGACGAGCACCCGCACCTGGGGGTCGAGCCCGTACTCCGGGAACTGTCCGTCCCCTCCTCGACCTACTACCGCTGGCGCCGTGCCGAACGCGAGCCGTGCGAACGCGTGCGCCGGGACGCGGAACTCACCGAGCAGATCAAGGAGATCCACGCCGACTCGGGCGGGATCTACGGCTCGCCGCGCGTGCATGCCGTGCTCAAGCGTGAGGGCGTTCACGTGGGCCGCAAGCGGGTCGAGCGCCTGATGCGCGAGGCCGACCTCGCTGGGATCAGCCCGCGTCGCAAGGGTTTCACGCGCCGGGACCGCAAGGCCACCCTGGCCCCGGACCTTGTCCAGCGCGACTTCACCGCGAGTGCACCGAACCGGCTGTGGGTCACCGACCTGACGATGATCGCGACCGGCGAGGGCCCGTTGTGGCTGTCCGCGATCCGGGACGCGTTCTCCCGCCGGGTGGTGGCCTGGGAGACCTCCGCCCGCGCGGACGCCGACCCGGTGCTGTCCACGCTCGAGTACGCCCTCGCTTCCCGCGAGGTCGAGCCCGGAAAGCTCATTCATCACGCGGATCACGGCTGTCAATATACGTCGATCAAGCTCACAACTCGCCTGCTGCGATCGGGAGTTCAGGCATCCATGGGCTCGGTCGGAGACTCGTACGACAACGCCCTCGCGGAGAACCTGTGGATGATCACCAAGACGGAGTGCATCCGCGGCCGCGTCTTCGCCACCCGGGCCGAGACGAACCTGGCGCTGTTCGAGTACATCGATGGCTTCTATAACTCCCGGCGCATCCAGAAACGGCTCGGCTACCTCAGTCCGATCGAGTTCGAGGAGAAGCACTACGCCGACCAGGCAACGGCCGAACGAACGAACCTGAAACCCCGTCAACCCGCCATGACCAGATGATCAGCACCTCCCGCACGCCGGGGGAACCTCAGGGGCGAAGTTGGTCTACGGTTCGGTGCGGGCATTGCGCGGACCGCCCCCGACCACCAAGCCGAGATGACCATCCGCTTCGCCATCTGGGACCAGATCACCGGCGCTGTCGGCCAGCCCACCACGGCCTGAACACAGGCCCGGACCGCAAGCCCACCATGCCCCGACACACCGGCAGACACCCCCACATCCAACAACGTGACAGCGCCGTCGTGCGGGATGCAAACGCGGAGGCATACCCGCTCAGGTCGGCGGCCCGCAGCGTGCGGCTGACTCGGTCCATCGGTCCCACCCCTCGCGTGTGAACCGGTGCCGTTCCCCCGATCCCCTGGTTCCTCGGGAGGACCGCAGGTCTTCCACGTCCTCCCAACAAGCCAGCGGAACCGGGTGCCAGATCATCACGGGTTCGCGCCGTGATCAGCGTCATGTCTTCGGACAGGCCTGCTATCGACCGAAGTCGGGGTCGCCAGAAGTGCGCTTGTAGCGACATGAAAAGGAATAGGGATCCCCCCGTCCGCCTCGACACTCCCATTCATCTGCAGCTTCCCCTGCTCCAAGGTGAACGGCAGAAGCTGATGGTCGTTCTGATGGTCGAAACGAAGCACCAGGTAGGGCGGCAGGCCAGGATCTTTGTTGATCGCATGCCATTTTCCGTCGGCCGAACGGTGCGTCACCTTCGCGTCCGGCACGGGGCCGTCCCACGCGACCGGGACACCCTTGGCGGAAAAGGTGTAGTCGTCACGCAGTCGAATGACGGGCGAGCCGCATTCCGACGCCCCGCCCCCGTCCCACCGACCGACCAATTGGGAATGCTGTACGGCCTTCGGAAAGACAGGGGCGGGCCGGCCTGGCCCACAAGCGGTCGAGGCGATTACCGTCAAAGCGGCAGTCGCAAGGCCCGCACCGATGCGAAATACGTCGAGCTTCACGCCATCTACTTCCAGTCGTTCCGGGTGGCGGGGCTGCCCCTCAGGGATCCCTGGGGAGCAGCCCCGCCGTTTTTCAAGGCGCGTCCCGACCGGTCAACCGGCGGGAACGAGCGCGCGTCGGCCTGCCGTCAGAAGAGGCTGCCCAGGAAACTCGTCACGGTGTCCAGGAAGCTACTCGATTCCTCCGACGACGAGGACGAGGACTGCGACGGAGCCTTGGGATCGTTGAGGTCGACCGTCTCCGTCCACGTGATGTCCTGCGACTTCGTACTGAAACGCCCCGACTTGTAATACGAATTGAGGGGTTTGGCGATGTTCTCTTTCCACCAGTCGCTGTACCCGCCGAGCTCCGGGGCAATATGCGTTCCAGAGTTCATGGTGCTGTCGTTGTCCACATGGAACTGAATGGTCGCCGTCCCTGCCTCCTTGTCGACGGACTTGACCGTGTAGTCCATGTTGTAGGAACCGAGGAACGCCGCGGACATGTTCGACGTGAAGTCCATGAAGACGGTCTTGGAGTTCAGCGAGTGCTTCAGACCGTTATTCTCCATCACCTTCGTTTCCTTGTTGTACGTCTGGGTCACGTTCGCACCCAGATTGTAGTTGCCGTTGTTGATGTTGTCGGCCGCGATCTCCCGCACGCGCTGGACGTGGTAGTGGTCCATGAGCGTCTGCGTGAAGGCGTCGTTCCCGCCGAAGTCCCGCTTCTTGGGGCCGGTGCCCGAGACCCATTCGAATCCCAGATCCACTGCGTTGGGATTACCGGGAGTTCCGAAGCATCCAGGGCACTGGTCCCGAAGGATCGGCTCCGCGGACATCACGGGGCTCGCAAGCGCGTCCGCGGCAGTCGTGACGGTGCCGACCCAAGCAGAGGCGAAGTTGTCGTCCCAGGGGCAGAAGGAGCCTCCTTCGCACCAGTTGTGCCCGTCGATCTCGACGCCGCTGATCGGGTTGCCGCCGGTGAAGGCGTAGCGGTTCCCTGTGAAGGGATCCGATCCCAGCCGCATGTCGGACAGGGCGCCGTTGTACATGTCCCGGCTGGTGAAGCGGTTCAGGCCGGGGCTGTAGTCACGGAAGCCCATGTCGTAGGTGCCGCTGGAGGCGTCCCAGCGCTTGGCGTTGAAGCGGTAGGGGTTGTAGGCCTCCTTGTCGGGCTGGACGGTGTCGGGCTTGTCGATGCCGGTGAACTCGGCGTCGTTGTTGGTGCCGTAGGCGGTGTAGCCGTAGGTGGACTTGGTGTCACCGCTCGTGTCGGTGAGGGTTTCGACGTCGGTGTGGCCGTTGTAGCCGTAGACGCCGAGTTCCTCGGTGCCGTCGGTGTTGCGCTTCAGCTGCGTCAGGCGTTCGCCCCAGGGGCTGTACTGGTAGGACTTGGTGACCTCGCCGGCAACGGCCTCGTTGAGAACCTCGCTGGAGGTACCGAGGTAGTTGAAGTCGGTGGTTTTGCCGGCCTCCGTCTTGGACGCCGTGCGGTCCAGGGGGTCGAAGAGGTAGGTGGTGGTCTTCGTCGTGATCCCGTCGGTCTGCAGCTTGGCGTTCTTGACCACATGGTCGAAGCCGTCGTAGTCCCGGTCCTCGACCACCTTGCCGGCCGCGACGACCGTGTCCAGTCGGCCGTACGGGTCGTAGTTGTAGCTGTTGCTCGCGGCGCCGATGCTCGAGCTGAGGAGCCGGTTGCGGTCGTAGGTGTAGTTGGTCGTGACGTTCTTGATCGTCTGGGTGACGACGTTGGCGTTGTTGTCGTGGACGTAGGTCTCGGTGCCCGCGCCGGTTCCCGTCTTCACGGACTGGGCGAGCCGGTTGACCGGGTCGTAGGTGTAGTCCGTGGTGGAATTCAGGTACGCGCCGTGTTGTCGGCGTTCATCTTGGACGCGACGTCCTGCGCCTGGTTGCCGTTGGCGTCGTAGGCGTAGGTGTGCGAGGAGACCAGGGTGCCGTTGGGCTTCTTCTCGGTCTGGGTCTTCAGCGCCGCGTTCAGGTAGTAGGTGTAGTCGACCGTGTTGCTGTTGGCCTTGGTCTCCTTCAGCCGCAGGCCGCGGTCGGTGTAGGTGTATTCGGTGGTCTTCGGCGAGGCGTCCGAGGCGGACTTGCCGACCTTCACCGTCTTGACCAGCTCACGCAGGTCGTAGATGTACTGCGCGTACTGGTCCGGGTGGGTCGTCGTCTCCTTCTGGCCGTTGGCGTCGTAGGTGAACGACGTGGCCTTCTTCTCGATGCCGGACAGCGACTCGCTGACCTTCTGGACCTGGTTCAGCCCGGTGTAGGTCATCGAGTACGTGTCGATCTTGGCGCCCGAGGAGGTGTCCGCGATCGTGGTGAGGTTGCCGTTGAGGTCGTACGAGTAGGTGAAGTTCTTCTTCTCGTTGTCCGTCTCGGTGGCAGTGCGGACGATCTTCACCGCGTCGGCGACGACCTTGCCGGAGGCGTCGGTCGCCAGGGTGATCTTGGACGTGTTCCCCTGCTTGAAGGTGAACGCGCCCAGCGAGACCCAGGTGCCGCCGCCGGTGGTCTGGTTGACCGTCTTGGCGGTGGTGCCGGCGTCGTGGGTGACGGTGTACTTCGCCGCCGTGGAGGCGCCCGAGGTTGTCGGGTACTTCGCGTAGGCGGTGTAGCTGCCGTCCTGCGGGACGTTCAGGGTCCAGGTGAACGTGTCCGTCGACGTCCCCGCCGCGTGGGTGCGGTGGTCGTAGGCCTGCTGGCCGGTGGCCGATGCCGTGGCCCAGGTGCCGGTCGCCGAGGTGGTCTGGGTGTCGGAGTTGTCGGCCACCACCACGTGGGCGCCGACCGGCACGCCGTCGTCGGAGCGGGCCTGGAGGCTGCCGTCGGGGTAGTACGCCCAGCCCTGGGTCCGCGAGCTGGAGCCGCCGGCGGAGGTGAGGGTGCGCGAGACCTGCTGGCCGGTTTGGTTGTAGCCGTAGGAGGTGACGATGTCCCACGGGTCGGTGGACGTCTTGGTCCAACCGTTGTCGAAGTAGGTGTAGTCGGTGTCGTTGCGGACCGTCTGACCCGCCGACGGCGGCGCGGAGACCCGCGAGGTGTGGCCGACCGCGTCGTAGGTCGTCTGGGTGTAGACGTTGGGGTCGTTGTAGCGCGCGTCCGCCGGGTCGTAGGGCTGGAACTGCTTGACCGGGCGGTTGAGCTTGTCGTACTCGGTGCGGCTGGTGAAGTCGTCCACGGTCGCGGTGGCGGTGCCGCGCGGGCTGATCACCTTGGTGGGGTTGCCCATGTGGTCGTACTCGAACTTCGTGATGCGAAGGGTGCTGCCCGAGTAGGGGACCCGCTGCGACCGGGAGGAGCACGCCTGGGTCCTCCAGCACTCCCGGGTCATCGCCCAGGTGGGCACCGAGTTCGGCTACGACCTCTTCGACCCGGCTGAGATCCCCCAGGCCATGCGCTACCGCGACCGGGTCATGGCCGAGAACACCGTGTGGTGGCAGCGGCAGACCGGTCACCGGATGCTGCTCTCCGCCCACGACGGACATGTCGCCTACGAGTCCGGCGATCCGGCGAACTACCCCACCTCACAGGGCGCGTTCCTGCGCGACATGGTCGGCGACGACTACCTCACCGCCGGCTTCACCTTCGGGCAGGGCTCGTTCAACGCGAACGACATGACCGACCCCGCCGAGCCGGTCCGGGTCTTCTCGGTGGGACCGTTGGAACCGGGAAGCAACGAGCACACACTGAACGCGGTGTCCCCCGGCGACTACTACCTCGACCTGCGTACGACACCCGCGCCCGCCCGCGCCTGGCTGGCCGAGCCGCGGCCGACCCGGTTCATCGGAACCGCCTGGCCCACAGAACCCCTGCCCGTGCGCCTCGCACCTTCATTCGACGTGCTCTTCCACCTCCACCGCATCACCGCTGCTGACCTTCTCTGAAGGTCGAACCGTCCTTGCGGTCCGGCAGAATGCCGTGGCGCACGCCCTTGCACGAACCGGAGGGCACAGCGGGGTGTCCGCGGATCTGTGTGCCAATTGCTACGCGCGCTGCTGCGGCGCGCGGACCTGCCCTGGGCTGGCGCTCCGACCCGACTACTCGACCGCCTCGGCTTGCCCGCCCAAATGCCGTCGGCACCATAGTCGGCAACGCCGGCCACCGACGAGTTCCGGGGGCTGGTGGAGTCTGCCTCTGCACAGGCGAAAGCCGCACACGAGCTCTGTGAGGGAACCATGACCACGCACGCACTACCACCCGTCGTCGACGCCGCGACTTGGGAGCGCCAACTCGAGGCACTGCGTGCCAGGGAGAAGGCCGCGACGCGGGAACTTGACGCGATCGCGGCCGAGCGCCGTCGTCTGCCGATGGTCGAGATGCCCGATTACACCCTCGAAGGGGAGGACGGCCTTGTTCGACTGGTGGACGTCTTCGAAGGCAAGAGGCAACTAATCGTCTACAACCACATGTGGTTCGCGGGCAAGGAATGGCAGTGCCCGGGCTGCACGGGGTTCACCTCGCAATACACCCGCCTGGAGTTCCTGGACAACTACGATGCTCGATTCGTCGTCGTCACCCAAGGCCCGATCAAAGAGGCACTCGCCTACAAGCAGCGGGTCGGCAACCAGATGGCGTGGTACTCGACTGCCAACAGTTCATTCGGGGCCGACGTCGGTGCACCGCCCGACGGAGGATTCGCGGTCAACGTGTTCCTGCGCGACGGCGACACCGTCTATCGCACCTGGCAGACCAACGGGCGGGGGGCCGAGCAACTCAGTCACACCTTCGCGCTGATCGATGTCCTGCCGTACGGACGGCAGGAGGAATGGCAGGACTCGCCCGAGGGCTGGCCTCAGTCGCCCACCTACAGCCGGTGGACGACGTCCAAAGACATCGCTGGGCTCTATGGCTCGGGCTCTGGCGGCGACTGAACGAACTTGCATCACGACCGACGAACGTTGAACTCGGAGCAGACGCACCATGCGCTTCAGTCGCTGAAGCGCATGGTGGCACCCCACCGCATCTCGTCGAACTCGGCGTCGGAAACGACGGCCCGTCCGTCCAGGTCCACGCCGGCGACTCCTACAGCACCGGCGAACGCCGCCGGCCCGTCAACCGTGACGAAGCAGTGGAAACTTGCGTGGGGCACGTCCCAGGGCCTGGACGGGCGCGTGCTCGCCGTGCGGTCCGGAACGGGTAGTGCGAGGCGCGCAGCGAGATGTGGTGGGTGGCAGCGACGGCAGTGGGGGGGTGTCTGTTGAGTCGGCACGGAGCGCGGTGCCGGTGTTGCCACCGTCCGTTTCTCCGTGCCGCTCGCCGAACCCGGCGTACCCGTTTCCGAGTACCGGGCTCTCCACGGACTCTGCCGTTCAGGCGTGGTTGAGGTGGGTCCAGGGGGTGGGGATCGTGTTGCCTCTATAGCGGTAGCGGGTGACCGTCACCGCTTGGAGGTCGAACAGTTCGATCCCGTCTGCCGAGGGCCTTTGCCACCGTCCGTTGTGGTCGGTGAGGCGCCGACGGACGTCCTTCCACTTCCAGCGATGCAGCGCCATCCACCAGCTGATCACCCGGTGCCATGTGAAGCTGGCCAGGGAGCTCAGGGCGGCTTTGCAGACCGCGTGCTTGAAGTAGTTGGCCCAGCCGCGCATGATCTGGTTGAGCCTGATCAGCACGTCCCTGGGGTTCTGCTGCGATGTTCTGTTCGTCAGGGCACGGATCTTGTCCTTCAACTGCCGGATGGGCCGGTCGGCGATGAAGGTGTAGACGTGCCACTTGTCCGTTCCTCGCTTGCGTCGCCACTGGATGCGGAACCCAAGGAAGTCGAACCCTTCCGACATGTGCACCACCTGCGTCTTCGCTTCGGAGAGACGAAGACCGAGCGGTTGCAGCACATCGGCAATGTCCTCGCGCAACGCCTCGACATCGTCGCGTCCACCGTCGGTCAGGACGACGAAGTCGTCCGCGTAGCGGACGACTCGATAGTTCGGACGTCCGGTGGCACGGCGGCGCCTGCGCAGGTGGCTGGTGGCCATCTCCCCGCCGGGCTCCCACGGTCAGGTCAGGTGCTTGTCGAGCGCTGACAGGGCGATGTTCGCCAGGAGTGGGGAGAGGATGCCGCCCTGCGGGGTGCCGGTGATGGTGTCCTCGCGGTTGTTGTCCTCGGTGAGGACGCCGGCCTTGAGGAACGCCTTGACCAGCCGCAGCACGCGCTTGTCCTTGACCCGGCCTCGCACTCGGTCCATCAGGGCCGCGTGGTCGATCGAGTCGAAGCACGCCTCGATGTCCGCGTCCAGGACCCATCGGTAGCCGTGGGTGCCGTAGAAGTGGATCTCGGCGATCGCGTCGTGTGCCCGTCGCAGGGGCCGGAACCCGTAGGAGACCGGCTTGAAGTCGGCCTCGAAGATCGGCTCCAGCACCAGCTTGAGGGCTGCCTGGACCACGCGGTCGGTGATGGTCGGAATGCCTAGGCTTCTGACCTTGCCCGAGCCGCCCGGCTTGGGGATCTTCCGTTCGCGCACCGGCAGCGGGCGGAACTCACCCGATTTAAGTACGTTCCGAAGGTCCTCCAGGAACCCGTAAGGGCCAATCTCTCGCTGGACATTGACGGCGGTTATGCCGTCCACTCCGGGCGTTTTGGCCCCCTTGTTTCCCGCGACCCGTTCGAACGCTGCCAGGAGCGTCGCCGGGTCGCACACGAGGTTGAACAGATCGTCGAACCTGCGGCCTTCGTCGGCCGCCGCCCAACGGCGAAGTTTGGCCTGCATCCCCGATACCCGCTGGTGAGACCCCATCGGGGCATCCGGTGCACCGCTGTTCAGCGGTGCGTCTTTCGGCATTGCAGTCTCCCTTCCTTCTCGATTCCGCTGCCGCCCTTCCCCATGTGCCGGGCTCTCCCCGGCTCGGAGTACTACGGCGGCTCCGCCCCGTTCCGGCCCGGTCGGCCGACGGTGGGCCCAGCCTGTGACCGCGCTGGCAGCGTTGCCGCAGGTCAGGACCGGAACGGTTCCCGTGTTCACGTGTTGTTCGATCGATGGATTAGGAGCCCGGCTATACCCCCGCGGCATCGCCACGACTACCCCGCAGCACTTCGTCGTGGCCTCCCCGGACGACACATAGCAATCGCCCGAGAAGTTCCCCGCCCCCATAGCAAGGCAGGGACGCACCGCATCCAGCCCAGATCCGCCAGGTTCGAGCTGGTGACGAGTAAGGAGGCGTCAACGCCGGTTCCTCGCGTACTCCTTTCCGTCTCGCTTGCCGGACCCGCACCATCTGGCAGTGCTGATACGTCCCGGCTTTGTCAGGGCCGCTTGCCACCCTCCCCGGCACCTCCCGGGTCAGGCTGCCCTCAGCTTCAACCGCCCTGCTGCGACAGGACGGCGGTGGCGTCCTTTCATCGCCACTCGAACAACTCGCGCTTCACGGCGCACCTATGTCCTTCGTCAAGGACGTGGTGCGGGGTTTGAGGCTGTTTGGGGTGGTCATGTGGCGATTGTGATGCTGTGGGTTCGGGGTTGGGTGCGGTTCGGAATGAGTGACCTTTTGGGTGGTTTGGCATAGGTATCTGCCGTCTCGGGCGGGTTGGGTTCCTAGCGTGCTGGTGTCGGGGCCGTCGGGGTGGCGGCCCGGGTATGGGTGCGAAGGAGCCTTGGGTGGGATCAGTGTTGGAACAGTTGAAGCGCCGGGAGGCGGCGGCGCTGGCTCGGGTGGAGGAGCTGCGGGCGAAGGCGCAGGACGTGGCCAATCGGCTGGATGCGGCCCGCGATGAGCTGTCGAGGCTGGAGATCGCGCGACGGACGGTGGCCGAGGTACTGGCCGGTGAACCGGGCGGGGAGGCTGCCGGTGAGGACGTCGCGCCGCCGAGTGGTCCTGCGCTCGGAGCGCGCGGGTCACTGCGCGATGTGACGGTCTATCAGCGGATCGTATCCGTGTTCGTGACGGCCTCGGGGCCGTTGCGGTCGCGGGACGTGTGCGATGCCCTGGGCATCGGGGTGGAGGCGCGGTACACCGAGGCGATGCGTTCCAAGCTCAAGCGTCTGGTGGCCGACGGGACGCTGGTCGAGGTGGAGCCGGGGCTGTTCGCTCGCACCACCGTGGAGACCGCCGCGTGAACGCGGGCCGTGGTGGGGACGAGTCGGACTCGGCGGCCGGCCTGGAGCAGGTGATCAGGTCCTTCGCGGCATCGTGGAACCTGTTCGGTGCGCTGGTGGAGGACTTGCACGACGAGTCCGCGGACCGGCTGACGCACGCGCAGTTGGAGGGCCTGATCGCTTCGCGCGGGCGGGAGGTGATGCGACGACTGCTGCAGGACCATCTGGACCTGCGGTTCACGTGCGAGCCGCGACTGACTCGAGTGACGGGCACGGACCAGGTGACGCGCCGCAGGATCGAGCCGGGGCATGAGCGGCTGCTGGCCACGGTGTTCGGCACGGTGACCGTGGCCCGGACCGCCTACCGCGCGCTGGGTGCCTCCAACCTCCATCCGATGGACGCCGTCTTGAACCTGCCCGCCGAGCGGTCCAGCCACGGACTACGGCAGCTGGCCGCCCTGGAGGCGGTGCGCGGCAGCTTCGACGATGCCCAGCGGGCGATCGAGCGCGGCTGCGGCACCAGGATCGGCAAACGGCAGATCGAACAGCTCACGGTGCGGGCCGCCGTCGATGTCGAGGCGTTCTACCGCGCCCGGGCCCCAGAGCCGTGCACGGCGGACACGCTGCTGGTGCTCTCGGTCGACGGCAAGGGCGTCGTCATGCGCCCCGAAGCGCTGACCGACGCCACGCGCAAGGCGGCTGAGGCCAAGGGCGGCAACAAGATGCGCACCCGGCTGTCAGGCGGGGAGAAGAACGGCCGCAAGCGCATGGCCATGCTCGGCGCCGTCTACGACGTCGGCCCCGCGCCTCGGGCCGTCGACGACGTCATCACTCCACCCCCGGACCCCGACAGCGACGGCCCGGCCGGGCGCAATCGCGGACCCGAGGCGTTCAACAAGTGGCTGACCGGCAGCGTCACCGACAACACCCAGAGCGTGATCTCGGCGGTGTTCGACCAGGCCGAGCAGCGCGACCCGATCCACGCCCGCACCTGGATCGTCCTGGTCGACGGCGCGAAGGCACAGATCGACCAGATCCACACCGAGGCCGAACTGCGCGGCGTCAGCGTGCACATCGTCGTGGACTTCGTCCACGTCCTCGAATACCTGTGGAAAGCCGCCTGGTGCTTCCATGCCGCGAACGACCCCGCCGCCGAGAGCTGGGTCGCCGCCCAAGCCCGCAGTGTGCTGGCCGGCGACAGCGAACAGGTCATCGCCGACATCCGTACCGCCGCCAAGACGGCCGTCCTCGGCGAGGACAAGCTCAAGACCATCGAGGCGGTCTGCGGCTATCTGGAGAGCAAAAGCCCCTACCTGCGGTACGACACCGCGCTGACCCGTGGCTGGCCGATCGCCACCGGCATCATCGAGGGCGCCTGCCGCCACCTGGTCAAGGACCGCCTCGACATCACCGGGGCCCGCTGGTCACTCGCCGGAGCCGAAGCCGTCCTGAAACTGCGAGCCCTGATCAGCAACGGCGACTTCGACCCCTACTACGCCTGGCACCTCAAACAGGAACACCGTCGTGTCCACCAAGCCCGCTACCAGGACAGACTCCGCCTCGCAGCCCCTCGCGCGTCGGCTCACTCTCGGACTCAACATCAAGCAGCCTAGCGATCTTGAACGTTCGTCGTCCAACAGGCCGCTACCCAAGCTGAAGAGCTACATCTGGGCTCTGGCGTACCGCAGTGCGATCTCCTGGAAGACCTGGGCCTGCGTCGGGTAGCAGTGAACCGTTTCGGCCAGTACCTCCAGCGGCACCTGGTTCATGATTGCCAGCGTAAGCTCGGTGATCATCTCACCGGCGTGCGCCGCCACAAGCGTCGCTCCTGCGATCTCGCTGCTGCCGCTGCGCGTGTATATCGCCCCGAATCCCTCCTCCTCGCCGTCGATGAACGCCCGCGCCACCTTGTCCAGGTCGAGCCGGTAAGCGTCGATGGCGACACCTTCGTTGCGGGCTCGGCGCGGAGTTAGGCCCACCTCGGCCACCTCGGGATCGGTGTAGGTGCAGTGGGGAATGACGAGCTCTCGTGCCGGGCGATGTGCTCCGTCCAGCGCGTTCGCGATACAGAGCCGCGCTGTCGCATTGGCCGCGTGCGTGAACTTCTGCGGGAAGGTTGCATCGCCAATGGCATAGATGTTGGGGTTGCTGGTGCACAGGTATTCATCTACCTCCACGCCATCCCCGTCGGCGTGCACCCCTGCCGCGCCCAGGCCCAGGTGCTCCACGTGCGCCTTGCGGCCGGTGCCGAACAGCAGCGCATCATAGGGCAGCTCGCGCGTCTCGCCGGTGCCCTGCGCCAGCAAACGGCCGGCGCCCGCCCGTACTGCCTTGAACCCCAGATGGAGCCTTAGCCCCTCCTGCTCGAACCGGCGACGGATCAGCTCACTGACCTCCTGCTCATCATTGGGCAGCAGGGTCCTGGAGTGGCTGACCAGGTCCACCTCGCTGCCGAGACGGCGGAAGGCCTGGGCCAGCTCGCATCCCATCGGACCGCTGCCGATGACGACCAGCCTGGCTGGCAGCTCGGTCAGTGAGAAGACGGTCTCGTTGGTCAGGTACTCGCCTGTCCGCAGTCCCTCGATGGGGGGCACCACGGGGTCCGATCCGGTGGCGATCACGGCCGTCCGAAATCGCAGTAGCCTGCCCTCGACCTCCATGGCATTCGGCGCGGTGAAGCGCGTGTGCCCGAGGTAGACCTCCGCCCCCGCTTGCTCGGCCACCTCGACCGCATCGCCTGCGCTGCTGAGGGAACGCATCTTGCGGACCCGATCCATGACCGAGCCGAAATCAGTTTGGGGTGGGGCGTCGAGCCGAAAGCCGAACTCGGCCCCGCGGCTCGCATCGTGCACCGCGCGTGCGCAGCGAATCAGCGCTTTGCTCGGCGTGCAGCCGAAGTTGACACAGGTGCCCCCGGTCAGTCGCTGCTCGGTCATAGCGACGCGGTGCCCGCCTGCGGCAGCAGTTATGGCGGCGGTGAGGCCGCCCGGTCCGCCGCCGAGCACCACCAGGTCGTAGTCACCACCTTCGCGGTTGACCCAGTCAGGTGGGTGCCCCTGGCGGATCGTCCGCTGGTTGTGAACGTCATCGGGGTAGAGCTCGATAGTCGTCATGGCGCACCCTTCGTGGGCCAGGTTGGACGAGTTCCCGAGCGATCACGGGCGCACAGGTCCAAAATGTCGACCACATGGTGCAAATTGCCGTGATACGGGCAGTTTCGCCACGTGGCGGTGATCGTCGACGCCACGCTGAAGAGTGGGTCCGTCGCCGAGAGCTGCCGTGGCGCACACGTGTCAGGCGGGCTGTCGCACCGTCGTCCCACGACGATTGTCGATCAGGTTCCGCCAGAGTGCATCCGCGCCGCGGCGTGCGATATCGCTTGCCGAGCCTTCGACGTGCGCGTGCAACGCCCACCCGAGCCCGGTAATGTGGTCGGTCGGTGGCGGTATTCAAGCCCGCGTTCCCCACACAGAGCAGCCTGGCGAGGGCTTCGCTGTCGGCGATGTCGGGGCGGTCCAGGAACACCGGTAGTGGGTGGTAGCCGTAGGTTTTCTTCCAGGTCGCTGCCGCGTTCTGTTGGAGTGGTCCATGGTGATGGTGGCATCGACATCAATGTGCAGCCACCCACCCGCGGCGGGTGCGGCACCGGCCGCCCACGCCTATGCCCGCGCGGCCGTGGCGACCAGATCGGCGAACACCGCCCGGCTCGTACACCCACGGACCCTTGTACGTGTCCGCGAGCACGGCCGCGACCTGCACCGAAAGTGTGGTCAGGTCGGCGAGTTCGCGCACCATTCCCATCCCGGCATGCGACACGACACCCAGGCCGTCAGCAGAGATTCGTACCCAGCCTGGCGTGTGGAGCCCTTCAGAAATCCTACTTCTGTCTTGCAGGACAGACACTTTCGCATTTCGCACGCACTCATCGGCGGACTTTCGCGAAAAATCCAGGCTTGACTGACGCCATACAGACAAGGAGCGAACGCATGGAACGGGAAATCATCCGGGTCGAACCCATCGACAGCAATTTCGAGAAGTGGGGCGCGCCGGTGTCGACCTGTACCCGGGCCGGCAACATGGTGTTCATCTCGGGCATGCCGCCTTTCGACCCCGACACCGGGGAACTCGTCCCGAACGCGCCGTTCGAACGCCAGGTCGAGCTCATCCTCACCCAGATTAAGAAGGCGCTCGAGGCCGCCGGCTCGGACCTCGACCATGTGCTGAAGTGCAACGCAATGTGCATCTCGGCCGACCACTTCAACGCTTTCAACGAGGTCTACAAGCGCTTTTTTCCGAACAACCCGCCTGCCCGCATCTTCTTCTGCGTGCCGGAGTGGACGGGCCCGTTCGACATCGAGGTCGACTGTATCGCCGTCACGAAGGACTGAGGGCTGGGACAACATGACCGCGCCGCGCGACGATCATGAACCAGACGGTGCAGGCCCTGGTCCCCGTCAACGCCGCCGCGGTGCGGGCGGGCCGGCCCGACGCCCCCTCGCCATGGACAGCACACCGAGCCTGGTGCCCTGACCTACCAGATCGCCGCCGCGCTCTACCAGCACCGGCAGGTCGCCACCACCCATCTGCAGCACATGCTCGCCCCACACATACACAGCACCCAGATCCTGCCACAGCACCCAGATCCTGCGCCGGACCAGGAAGCTGCGCGAGCAGGGCCTGGCCCCCGCCGCCGAGAGCTGGGTCGCCGCCCAAGCCCGCAGTGTGCTGGCCGGCGACAGCGAACGGGTCATCGCCGACATCCGTACCGCCGCCAAGACGGCCGTCCTCGGCGAGGACAAGCTCAAGACCATCGAGGCGGTCTGCGGCTATCTGGAGAGCAAAAGCCTGAGTGTGCCGATTATTACGTCCGTGCAGGTCACCCCGCCGACGGCGGTGATCGCCGTCTGCGGCAGGATCGGTCGTCGTGCTGCTTCGCCTG